>JBPPNC010000020.1:0-50310 GCA_051306365.1 Solirubrobacteraceae bacterium | reverse complement strand
ACAACGATCCGAACGGCGTCAACGCCGAGGCCCACTTCGGGCTGCTGCGCCAGGACTTCTCCATGAAGCCCGCCGCCGTCCGGATGCGCAACCTCATGCGCCTCGTCGACCCCGCCGCGACGGCCGGCACGGCCGCGGCGCTCGACTTCACGCTGCAGGGCGACCTCACGGGCGTCGAGCGTGTCCTCCTGCGCCGCGCCGATGGCATGTTCGTCCTGGCGGTCTGGCAGAAGGCCCGCGTCTATGACGAGTACGCCCGCCGCGAGATCGGCGTCCCGGCCCGCGCGCTGACCCTGCGCACGGCCGCGCCGATGGCCGTGGGTGTCGGCCTGACGGCGCAGGGCCCGGATGCCGCGCCGGTGTCCGCGTCCACGCACTCGACGAGCCTCACGATCCCGGGCGACGACGTCATGGTCGTGCAGCTGCGCCCGACGGGAGCGCCGGCTGCCCCGGCGCCGGTCGACCCGCCGCCCGCCACCGGCGGCACCGACCAGGCCCAGCCCGAGGTTCCCGTCCAGCCGCAGCCGACCCCGGCACCGGCTCCGGCGCCGCGTCCCTCGATCCAGGAGGGGTGGCGCCGCGCCATCGCGAACCTCAAGCGCCGCCTGGGTCTGCGCAGCACGGCGCAGGCGGCGAGCGTGAAGGGGGCGAAGCGCAGGGCCGCAGCGAAGCGCAAGCAGGCCGCGGCGAAGCGCAAGAAGGCGGCCGCCGCGCGCTGAGCGCGTCAGCGCCGCGGGAACAGGTCCCGCACCTGGCGGGACCTGTCGCGCAGGCCCGGGTGGTCGAGCAGGAACTGCAGAGCCACCCGGCGCGGGCGCTGCGCGGACGGATCGAGGTCGGCGGCGCGCAGCAGGTCCGCGCGGGCGGCCTCGGCGTGACCGTCGCGGGCACTCAGTCCCGCGCGTGAGATGAGCTGGCGTGCCAGGCGGTGGCGCCGCGCGGATTCGTCGACGGGGTCGTCGAACTCGTAGGCGTCGAACACCTGCACGAGGCCGTCGCGGAAGCGCTTGGTGTGCGCCTCGCTCTGGTTGCCCGCGTGCATGCGGTAGCGCACGAGCGGCTCGTCGATCCAGACCATCGCCCACTCGGTCCGCGCCGCCTCGATGTACAGGATGACGTCGCCGACGGGCAGGTCCGGGAGCTCGCGCTCGGCGGCGTCCCACACCTCGCGGCGCATGACCGTCGAGGAGGGGATGAACGTCGCATACTGCATGAGGACCGGCATCCAGTCCTCGTAGCGGCCGGGCGCCGGGCGGCTGCGCCGTTCCCAGGCGCCGCCCTTGTCGATCCACACGTCGCCGCAGACGATCCCCACGCCCGGGTCGCGCTGCAGGACCTCGACGTAGGTGGCGAGGTAGCCGGGCAGCCACTCGTCGTCGTCGTGGAGGAAGGCGATGAGCTCGCCCTGCGCGCGCTCGACGGCGATGGTGTGGTTCCCGCCGAGACCGAGCTGCCGCTCGTTGGCGAAATACCGGATGCGCGGATCGTCGAGCTCCTCGGCCGCTGCGCGCAGGCCGCCGCCGGAATCGTCGGAGATGATGAGCTCGAGATCGGTGAAGTCCTGGTCCAGGACGCTGCGCGCGGCGGCGCGGAGCTGCTCGGAGTCCCGGTGCGCGGGCATGCAGACTGAGACCATGGGCCGCGCGCTCACCGCGGCGATTCTGCCACAGGCCGTCAAACGCGCGTCCGCGCCCTGATCCCGCTTTGGCCGGCTGGCCAGTACAGTCTTCGGTACTGGCTGATCCGGAGGAGACCGAGCATGGCGAGCGCCGATACCACTGCAGTCACCCCGAGCGCGAACGGGAGCGCGGACGCCGGCGGCGGCGAACGCCCCGGCATCGCGGTCGAGAACCCCGCGACGGGTGAAGTCGTCGCGCACGTCCCGGACCGCTCCCCCGAGGAGGTCCGCGCGATGGCGGCCCGCGCCCGCGCCGCGCAGCCCGGGTGGGAGGCGATCGGCTTCGCCGGCCGCGCGCAGATCATGCGGCGCATGCAGAAGTGGATGCTCGACCACATCGAAGAGGTCATCAACACCATCCAGTCCGAGACGGGCAAGACGTACGAGGACGCCTTCGCCGCCGAGGTCAGCTACGGCGCCGCGGCGTTCGGCTTCTGGGCCGACGAGTCGGGGAAGTACCTCGCGCCCGAGAAGGTCAAAGCCGGCTCGCCGATGCTCATGGGCCGCCGGATGGAGCTGCGCTTCCGGCCGCTCGGCGTGATCGGCGTCATCGGCCCGTGGAACTACCCGTTCACGAACTCCATCGGCGACTCGATCCCGGCGCTCATGGCTGGCAACACCGTTGTGCTGAAGCCCAGCGAGGTCACGCCGCTGACGTCGCTGCTCATCGAGAAGGCCATGCGCGGCTGCGGCATGCCCGAGGACGTCCTCATCGTCGCAACGGGCCGCGGCGACACCGGCGCCGCGCTCATCGACGAGGTGGACATGATCATGTTCACCGGGTCGACGGCGACGGGCAAGAAGGTCATGGCGAAGGCCTCCGAGACGCTCACGCCGGTCTCGCTGGAGCTGGGCGGCAAGGATCCGATGATCGTCCTCGCCGACGCGAACATCGAGCGGGCCGCCAACGCCGCGGTCTTCTTCTCCATGTTCAACGGCGGGCAGACCTGCATCAGCATCGAGCGCGTCTACGTCGAGGCGCCCGTGTACGACGAGTTCGTCGCGAAGGTCGTCGAGAAGACGAAGGCGCTGCGCCAGGGCGACCCGTCCGGCGGGGCCGGCTCGGTCGACGTCGGCGCGATCACGTTCCCCAACCAGATGGGGATCATCGAGCGCCACGTCCGCGACGCGGTCGACAAGGGCGCCCGCGCGCTGACCGGTGGCCGCCAGGCCAGCGGGCCCGGCATGTTCTTCGAGCCGACGATCCTCGTCGACGTCGACCACACGATGGCGGCGATGACCGAGGAGACCTTCGGCCCGACGCTGCCGATCATGAAGGTCGCCGACGCCGAGGAGGCGATCCGGCTGGTCAACGACTCGCCGTACGGCCTGGGCGCGTCGGTGTTCAGCGGCGACACGGTGCGCGGCGAGCAGATCGCGCGGCGCATCGAGGCGGGCGCCGTCTGCGTCAACGACGCACTGGTGAACTACTACGCGCTCGAGCTGCCGATGGGCGGCTGGAAGACGTCGGGCCTGGGCTCACGCCACGGCGCGGGCGGCATCCGCAAGTACGCGCGCCAGCAGGCCATCGTCGTGAACAAGCACCCGCTGAAGAAGGACCTGTACATGTTCCCGCACGGCAAGCTCAAGACCGGCATGCTTCGCCGTATGACGAACGTGATCTATGGGCGCGGGAAGCGCGACTGATCGGCATTGCACTCGCCCTCGGCTCGTCGGTCTGCTGGGGCGCTTCGGATTTTCTCGGCGGCCTGAAGAGCCGCAGCGTCGCCGTGCCCGTGGTGCTGGCCGGGTCCTACACCACGGGCCTGGTGCTCATGGCGGTTGCGGTGGTGCTGATCGGAGAGTCGTTCCCGTCGGCGGGCGCGGCCGCGTACGGCGTGGCGGCGGGGCTGGCGGGCATCGTCGGTCTCGGCGCGTTCTACCGCGCGCTGGCGATCGGCACGATGTCGATCGTCGCGCCGATCTCGGCGACGGGCGTCGCGATCCCGGTGATCGTGGGGCTCGCGCAGGGTGAGGACCCGTCGGCCGTGACGTCGGCGGGGCTCGCGCTCGCCGTGGTCGGTGTGGTGCTGGCCTCGCGGGAGTCGCGGCCGGAGGACGCGCCGGAGATCGACGAGGACGCGCGGCGGCAGTCGATCGTCCTCGCCCTGGTGGCGGGTGCCGGGTTCGGCACGTACTTCACCCTCGCGGACCTGGCGTCCGAGGAATCGGTGACCTGGGCGCTGCTCCTCAGCCGGGCCGTATCGACGCCGGTGCTGCTGGTCATCGTCCTGCTCGTCGTCGGGGCGGCGGGCGTACCGCGTACCGCGCCCGCGCTGGCGCCGCTGGTGGCGATCGGCATCCTCGACCTGTGCGCGAACGCGCTGTACAACGTGGCCACGACGAAGGGCGACCTCTCAGGCGTCGCCGTGGCTGCGGCGCTGTATCCGGTGGTCACCGTGCTGCTCGCGGCCGCCGTCCTGCACGAGCGGGTGCGGGGCAGTCAGGCGGTGGGCGTCGTCGCCGCGCTGACCGGCGTGGTCATGATCGCCGCGGGCTGAGCGCGGGCCTCCCCTCGGGTACCCTCGGACCCGTGGTGATCGCGCACGCCGGAGGGCCGCAGGTGGACGTCCTGCAGCTCGCGCCGCTCGTCGTGGCGGCGGTGATGTACGGCCTGCGGGCGCGGACGCTCGCCGCGGAGGACCGGCCCGTCCCCGCGATCCGGCAGGTCTCCTGGTACGCGGGGCTCGCGCTCATCGGCCTGACGCTGTCCTCGCCGCTCGGGCACATGGCAGGCGAGCTGTTCGTCGCCCACATGAGTGAGCACCTGCTCATCGCCGAACTGGGCGCGCTGCTGCTCGTGCTGGGGCTCACCGGCCCGGTGCTCGTGCCGGTCCTGCGGGTCCGCGAGCTGCGCTGGCTCGAGCGGCTCGCGCAGCCCGGGCCCGCGCTCGTGCTGTGGACCCTCAACCTCATCTTCTGGCACGTGCCCGGCCCGCACGAGGCGGCGCTCCGCAGCGAGTCGGTCCACGCGCTGCAGCACATGCTGTTCGTCGGGTGCGCGTTCAACGCGTGGATGGCGCTGCTGGGCCCGCTGCCCAAACCGGCGTGGTTCGGGACGTGGGCAAAGCTCGGTTACGTCGTCGCGCTGCGGCTCATCAGCACCGTCGTGGCGAACGTCTTCGTGTGGTCCGGCACGCCGCTGTACGACGCCTACCGGCCCGGGGAACGCGAGTGGGGGATCAGCCCGCTCTCCGACCAGGTCGCGGCGGGCAGCGTGATGATGGTCGAGGGCTCGATCGTCACGATCTGCGTGCTGTGCTGGCTGTTCCTGCGGGCCGGCCGGGAGGAGGACGAGGCCCTGCAGCTCGACGAGCTCGCCGCCGCCCGCGGGGTCGCCCTGCCCGAGGGGCGCGCCGCGCGTGCGGTCGCCGCGGGCCGCGGCGCCGAGCTGCGCGCCCGCATCGAGCGCGGCGGCTGAGACCGCAACCTCGCCCTCCTCTACGGTGTCGTCCTTCCTGATGCCCTCGTTGCGCCCTGTCCTGCTCGCCTGTCTCGGCGTCGCTGCCGCCCTGCTCGGCCTCGTCGCGCCGGCCGCCCACGCGCGGCCCGACCAGGCGATGACGTTCGAGGCCCCGCGCGACCTGCTCGACCCCGAGCGCCGCGAGGCTGCCCTGACCGAGCTCGATGCGCTGGGCGTCAAGAGCCTGCGGGTGATCCTGCGCTGGCGCGACGTCGCCCCCGGCGGCGACAGCTCCACCCGTCCCGCGTTCGACGCGACCGACCCGAACGCGTACGGCTGGGGCCAGTACGACGCGCTGCTCGCCGCCGCGAAGGCGCGGAACTGGTCGGTGATCCTCACCATCTCGAGCCCGGTGCCGACGTGGGCCACGCGCGCGAAGCGCGACAGCGTCACCCGGCCGAGCCCGGAGGAGTTCCGCCGCTTCACCACGGCGGTCGGCCGCCGGTACGGCGACCAGATCTCGACGTGGTCGATGTGGAACGAGCCGAACCTGCCGCAGTTCCTGCGCCCGCAGATCTCCCGCGGCAAGCCGGTCGGGCCGATGCTCTACCGGGAGCTGTACCTCGCTGGCCGCGCCGGCCTGCTCGACGCCGGCCAGGCGGGTGACCGCATCCTGTTCGGCGAGACCGCGCCGAAGGGCAGCACGAACCGCCTGGCGCCGCTGGACTTCATGCGCCGCGCGCTGTGCCTGGACACGAAGTACCGCAAGCGTGCGAGCTGCGCGCGTCTCGAGACCGAGGGTGTCGCCCACCACGCGTACACCACGCGGCAGGGCCCGTCGTTCGTCCCGTCCAACAAGGACGACGTCACGATCAAGGTCGTGTCGCGGCTCTCCCGCGCGCTCGACAAGGCGGCGAAGGCGGGCGCGATCACGCCGGACCTCCCGTTGTACCTCACGGAGTTCGGCATCCAGTCGGTGCCCGACACGCTCTTCGGCGTCAGCCTGCTGCAGCAGAACGAGTTCCGCGCCATCAGCGAACGGATCGCGGCGGACGACCGGCGGGTCGTGGCGTTCTCGCAGTACCTGCTGCGCGACGACGACGCCACCGGCGAGAACAGCTACGGCGGCTTCGAGACCGGGCTGCGGTTCGCCAACGGGAAGGCCAAGCCCGCGCTGGCCGGGTTCCGCCTGCCGCTCGCCGCGCGCAAGCGCAAGGACGGCCGGGTGAGCCTCTGGGGGCTCGTGCGCCCGGCGGGCGGAGTGACGACGGTCGACCTGGAGGTGAGCACCGGCGACGGGTTCCGGCTGCTGCGCCGCCTCATGACCGACGCGCGCGGCGCGTTCCGGCTGACGTCAGCGGGCGGCACGCGCCGCTGGCGGCTGCGCTGGACGGCGCCCGACGGGAAGGTCCACACCTCCCCGGCCGTACGCGCGTACGCGGGTTGACCCCGTGCTCTACCGTTCCGGGCCATGTCCCATCAGGTCTGGCTCCTGCGTCATGGTGAGGCCGAACCCCATGACGCCCGTTCCGACGCCGAGCGGCGGCTGACCGAGCGCGGGGAGGAGCAGGCCGCGGCCGCAGGGCGCGCGCTCGTCGCCCTGGAGCTGCCGTTCCAGTTCGTCTTCAGCAGCCCGAAGGTCCGGGCGGCCGAGACCGCGCGGCTGGCGTGCGAGGCGCTCGGCCTGCCGGCGGAGGTGCATACCCCGCTCGCGTCGGAGTTCGGTATCGATGATCTGCGCGAGCTGCTGCAGATCGTCGGGCACGACCGACGGATCCTGCTCGTGGGCCACAACCCGGACTTCTCGCAGCTCGTCGGCGACCTGACGGGCGCGAACGTGCGGCTCAAGAAGGGCTCGGTCGCGGGGATGCGGTGCCACGGCGGACGTGGTGAGCTGCTCACGCTCCTGCAGCCGCGCGAGCTCGCGCGGATTGCGGCCGGCCTAGGTGGGGCCGAACCGCTCGGTGAGGATCTGGTCGGCGGGGTAGCCGGCGGCGAGCAGTAGATCGGCGGCGCAGTCGACGAACCCGGTGGGCCCGCAGACGTACGCTGGGCCCTCGTCGAAGCCGACCGTGGCGATGTCCTCGGGCTGCAGCCTGCGCGGTGGCTCGGCCCATCCGGGCGGCCCGGCGCGTGTGTAGATCAGCCGAGCGTCGTCGCCGAGCTCGCCGGAGTACAGCAGATCGCCCGGGGTGCGCACGCTCACGACCAGGTGGACCGGGACGTCCGGTGCGGCGCGGCGCTGGTGGCGCAGGATGCTCATGAGCGGCACGAGCCCCGAGCCGCCGCCGACGAGCAGGACCGGGCTCTCGCCCCGCCACACGAAGTAGCCGCCGATCGGCCCGCGCAGTTCGACCCGGTCGCCGACCTCGAGCACGTCGCACAGGTACGGCGAGACCTCGCCGTCGGCGAGCCGCTGGATGGTCAGCTCGATCGACCCCTCGTCAGCGGGGGAGGATCCGATCGAGTACGAGCGCTGCGCCTGGTAGCCGTCCGGCGCGGTGAGGCGGACGTCGACGTGCTGCCCGGGCAGGTACCCCCAGGGCTCGGCGAGGTGCAGGCGCAGCGTGCGCGCGGTGGCGGATTCGGGCCAGGCGGCGACGACGTCGGCGACCTGCCAGGTGATCGCGCCGGGCGGGGTGGCGTCAGTCACCGGTGTAGCGCTGCTCCCGCCAGGGGTCGCCGCGGTGGTGGTAGCCGTTGCGCTCCCAGAACCCCCGCTCGTCCTCGGCCAGCAGGCGCAGCTGGGCGATCCACTTCGCGCTCTTCCAGAAGTACAGGTGCGGTACGAGCAGCCGGGCGGGGCCGCCGTGCTCGCGCGCCAGCGGCTCGTTCTCGTGGGTGTCGGCGATCCACGCCTTGCCGTCGACGAGGTCGGCGAGGGGCAGGTTCGTCGTGTAGCCGCCGACGCTTGTCGCCAGAACGTACTGCGCCTCGGGCTTGGGGTGGGCGAGGCCGAGCAGCTCGTCGACGGAGACACCGCTGAAGTTCGTGCCGAGCTTGCTCCACTTCGTGACGCAGTGGATGTCGCCCTCGAACGTGGACCGGGGCAGCGCCCGGAACGCGTTCCAGTCCCACTCGACCGCGTGTTCGACGAGCCCGTCGACGCGCAGGTTCCAGGCGGCGGTGTCGACCTTCGGCGTGGGACCGACGGTGAGGGTCGGGAACCCGGACTCGTAGTACTGGCCCGGGGGGAGCCTGCCCTCCATGCCCTCGGGCGGGCGGCGCCTGCCGAAGAATCCGCGGGAGACGAAGCTCATGACGGGATACTAGGCGCGGCGTCAACGGTGATCGAGAACGTCGCGATGAACGTGGCGCCGGGGTCGACGGCCGGGAGGTCGTCGCCGGTGACCAGCGCGTTCGTCGGGGCGGTCATCGGCTCGATGGCGACGAGCCCCTGCCCGGGCGGGTGGTAGAGCTGCGCGACGGGGTAGCCGTGATCGAAGGTGACGGTGATCCGGCGGTCGGGCCGGACCAGAGTAAACGCCGGTGGGTGCGGCAGGCGGGTGTAGAGGTCGTCGAGCTCCCCGTCGGCGAGGGCGATGGCCTGCGCCGGCTGTGACGCGGTCGCCCCGGTCGGCAGGCCGCGGTCGTCGAGCGCCATGTGGGTGCGCGCGGGGACCTCGAGACGGTCGGCGTTCGTCGTGGCGAGGTAGGGGTGGTAGCCGAAGCTGACGGGGACCTCGACGTCGCCGGTCGCGCGCAGCATCGTCGCGATGGAGAGGCCCGTCGCGGTGAGGTGGATGTGCTGCTCGAGCACATGCGGGAAGGGGAACCCTGCGAGGTCGGTCAGGTCCGCGCGGGCGCGCAGGCGGTCGGCGGTGTGCTCGAGGACCTGCCAGTTCGGCCAGGCGTGCAGCAGGCCGTGGATGGGCAGGCCGTTCGGGTCGAGGCGGACCCGGGGGGCGCCGGTGAGGTCGACGTCGCGGTAGCGGGTGCCGCTCAGCCGGTTGGCCCACGGGTAGAGCAGCGGGATGCCGAACGTGGACCCGCGTCCGACGTACGCGTCCACGCCGCCTCGCTGCCCGAGCAGCTCGTCGCCGCGATGGCGCAGCGACGAGCCGACCATCCCGGCGCCGGGGATGAACGCGGCGACGAGGTCGCCGGCAGCGAGGGTGAGCGGCGTCAGGTCGGCGATGCCGTCACGCTACCGCCGCCACCCGGCGGCCTTGGGGGTGGCCTACGCCGCTGCGCGCATCTCGGTGTCCTCCTCGTGCGCGTGGCGCAGCAGCTGCTCGTCGTCGGCGACGCGCGCTTGGTGAGCGCGGCGACGAGGGGTTCGGTCCAGAGGTGCTGATGCAGGTCGAGGGCCATCTCCGACTTTAGGGGTATTCCCGGGGCGACGCCGACCGCACGGCGCCGCCCCGGTCATCAGCGGCCTAGGAGACCGTCACCGTCCGGACCTTGAGGGTCGTCGCGTTGCCGGCCTTGTCGAACGTCTTGACGCGCACCTTGTACGAGCCCTTCGGCAGCAGCGCCTTCTTCGTCAGGGCCCAGTCGGCCGCGCGCTTGGCGTAGAGGCCGAACGGCAGCGAGCAGTCGGACTTCGAGCGGAGCTTGCCGCTCGTCCCGACGAATCGGCACTGCTTGCCGGACGTCCGCCAGATCTCGACGACCGTGCGGCGCACGCCGCCGGCGTCGATGCCCTTGCCCTCCGGGCAGCCCTTGTCGGCCGCGATGCCACGCACCGAGATCGACGTCCGGGTGAGCGCCAGGCGGGTCAGGCTCGTCGTCGGCTTGATCGTGTCGGCGGCGCACGTCGCCGTCGGTGTGGTCGATGCCGCCGCCGGGGGCGGGGTCATCAGGACCGGCACCGGCGAGGGCTCGGCCGGCTTCGGCTCCTCCTCGTCGGGCGTGTCCACCGGCGGCGTCGGGGCCACCGGCTTCGGCGACTCCTGGAACATGACGTCGGAGAGCTGGATGGCGCCCTTCGCCGTCTTCTCGCCGAACCCGAACTCCACCGACGCGATCTTCGTCAGGTCGACGCCGCTGAACGCGGTCAGCGGAATCCGCAGGCCGTTCAGCTGGTTGTGCGGGATCCGGGTGTTGACCGACGCGGCGCTCGCATAGCCCCACTTCGCCGCCTCGGTCGTCGCGCGGTTGCCCGCGGCGTCGACGAGCGTGACGTCGAAGTTCTGCTTCGTCGCACCGGGCGTGAAGCCGTCGGGCAGCGGGTTGAGGTCCGTCGGCAGACCAACGGTCGCCGGCGGCACCGGCTCCGCGAGCGGGCCGAGCTTGTCCTCACGGATGAACGCCGTCCGCACGTCGAGGACGCCGAAGGTCGAGACGTCCTTCGTCGCGCCGTCCGCGCCCAGCGCGGCGGAGATCGACGACGGCGCGTCCCACGCGACCGTGAACTGCGTGCCGGTCGCGCGGTTGCGGTTGTCGGCCGGGCATGTCGGATAGTTGCTGATGAGGGACGGGAGACCACGCCCGTTCGCGGCGGCCGGGCGGCAGACGTTGAACAGCTTCAGGCCGGTCGCGGTCAACGGGCCACCCTGCGCGGTCTTCGTGAGGGCGTCCGGGTCGACCGCCGGGAGCGGATCGGGCAGCGGATCCACGCTCGGCGTCGGGCGCAGGACGTCGAGGCGCTGGGCGGCCGGGCCGACGTACGAGTTCTTCACCAACTGGTCGACGGGGACCCCGCTCTCCTGCGGCGCGGCGGACGTCGGGAACGTGACCTCACCGGTCATGAGCGGCTCGAACTTCTTCTCGTTGCCGACGTAGCGGCGCAGGAAGGAGTTCATGAGGCCCTGGCCGACGCGACGCTGGTCGTTCGGCGTCAGGCGGTTCGTGGTGGCCGTCTGCTGGCGGCTGCACGACGGGTCGGTGGCGTTCGAGTTGTCGTCGCCCGTCCACGTGGAGTTGAAGAAGTTGTGGTTCGCTCCTTCGACGTAGAACTGGACCTTGGCGAACGTGTCGCTGCCGGCCGCGTACTTGGCGTTCTCGAACAGGCGGGAGCCCTGGAGCGTGGAGACGTCGCCGTCACACGCGGGCAGGAGCATGCCGTAGTTCGTCCCGTACGGGGTCTTGTTCGCCGTGTAGTTCGTCGGCGCGAGCGCGAGCACGCCGCCGATCGGGTACCGCTGCGCGCTGGGCAGGCCGCGGTTGTAGGCGATGTAATCGGTGACCGCGTCGCCGCCGCGGGAGTGGCCCATGAAACCGAGGCCGTCGGAGAAGTTCGCCTTGCCGACGAGCTTCAGGCCGATGGTGCGCGAGTCGTCGCCGGGGACGATCGGGCCGTAGCCGTACTTCCAGCGGAAGAGCAGGTTCAGGTGGCCCTGCATGATCTGCGACCGGGCGTTCGCGCCCGCGTCGGAGTAGTTGTTGTCGAAGTTCGAGACGTTGGCCTCGATGCTCTGGACGAGGTAGCCGTGGCTGGCCAGGTTCTCGGCCATGTAGTCGTAGCCGCCGTAGGACTTGATGTCCGTGCGGGTCGGCGTGCCGTCGGGGTCCGTCGTGTCGTCACAGACGTACTGGCCGGGCGCCGGGGTGCTGGCGTAACAGACGCCGTGGCGGCCGTGGATGATCTGGATGATCTTCGACGAGTTCGCCTTCACCGGATAGGTGACCGAACCGCGCATCGGGATCGACGTGGTTCCGCCCGGTGTGGCGGGGAGGGTGAGCAGGAGCGTGCCCGCCTCGTAGTCGACCTTCTTGGTCTCGTACGGACCGTCCTTCAACGGGTCGGGGATGCCGGCGTCATCGGCGAGCGCGGCCGGGGAGGCAGCGGCGCCGACCGCGACGGCGGTCGTGAGGGCAAGGGCGAATCGGGTGCGGCGTCGCAGGCTTCGGGCATGCGGCGGCGCACCCTCATGGGATGGGGTGGAACGCAACGTCGGACCTTTCCGCGGGACGGCACACGTGCCATCCCGGCAATAGACGGCGACGCCACCGTATGGCCCGCCGGGTCCGTTCTAGACAGACCGTCAGTCCAACGTGAGGTGCTCGCGGTTCGACCGCGGGGCGGTCACCGGTTCCGGCATTCCGTCTGGTGGAAGCGCTGCTCAGGCGGCGCGGAGGGCGCGCGGCGTGCCCGGAGCGGTCGCGTCGTCGACCCGGACCTGGTCGCCGCCTCCTGCCCGGGCCATGGCCTGGGCGGTGATCGCGCGGCGGTTGAGCTCGGCCAGGTCGAAACGGCCGGGCGCCGCGGACGCCACCCCGACGGACGCGGTGAGCCGGAGTACCCCGGCCGATGCTGCAGCGATCGAGGCCCGGATCCGCTCAGCCACGGCGAACGCGCGGCGCGCGTCGTCGCCGACGAGCACGGTGGTGAAGGCATCGGCGCCGGTACGGTAGGCAGGTGCCTGCTCGCCGACGCGGCGTGCGACCTCGCGCAGCACGTCGTCGACGGCGGTGGCGCCGAACCGGTCGGCCAGTGCGGTGGTGGCGTCGAGGTCGGTCACGACGAGTGCGACCGCCAGGCCGTTCTGCGCCGACCGGTGCGCGAGTTCCGCGGCGTGCCACGCCAGCGCGTCGGACGTCAGCGCCCCGGTGGAGACGTCGGCCACGGTGTGCGACGGGAGTGCTGCGCTCGGGTTCGGCGGCGTGGGGACCGGTGCCGCGGCCGGCTCCGGGTCGGAGCGGGTCAGCACCGACCACCACGACGGCGGGGCGAAGACGACGTCGGAGTTCGGTGCCGTGAGCCTGCGCGGGCCGAAGCGCTCCTCGTCGGGGGTGACGAGGCCGAGTTCGTCGGAGACGGCGGCGTTGCCGCCGGCGCGGCGGGCGCGTTCGAGGGCGATCCGGACCCGATCGGCCATCCCGTGGTCGTGCCAGCCTCCGGCGGACGCGACGCCGACGGAGACACGTACGGGCAACCCGGCGATCGGGCGGATGGCGATGGACGCGCGGACGATCTCCGCCAGCTCGGCGCCGGCAGCCGCGTCGCCACCGGTCAGCGGCACCACGAGGTCGTCGTTCCCGGTCCGGTACGGCCAGCAGCGATGGCGCTCGCGCAACCGCTCGGCGACACCGCGGCGGACGTCGTCGAGGCGCGCGGGCCCGAAGGCGCTGACGATGTCGTCCGGCCCGTCGATCTCGACCGCGAGCAGCGCGACGGGGCCGTGCCGGGCGTGACGCTCGGCCGCCAACCGGGCGTCGAGCGCGGCGCGGCTGAAGGCGCCGGTGACGTCGAGGATCTGGGGCATCGCGATCAAGATCGTCCGAGCGGGGGTGCGGGTCGACCCTGCGGGGCGGATCGTGGACGAACCGTCGGCGGTCAGCGCTGGGCGTCCCGCGCGATGCGCGAGCGCGAGGCATGCGCGGTCGGCAAGTGAGAGGCCGAGGTCTCGTGTTGGCTCCCTCCGGGCGGCGGTCAGCTCCGCATCGGCGACGGAGAACGGGATGATCTCGAGCCCGGCGCCGATCAGGTCGTCGCGTGCGTGGTCCGGGGGACGGGCTCCGAGCCGAGTGACGCGCTGGACCACTTCCGCCCGGTTGACCGCGGATATCGCAGCGCGGGTCAGGGATCTCCGCGGTCGGGCCGGCTCCCGGCTCGTCGAAGAGGAACGCGAGGAGGGCCGACGCGTCGAGGACGGCGAGGACCCGGTCAGTCGGCATCTTCGCGCCGCGCCTCCTCGCGGCGCTCGGCGATGAGCTCGTCGACCACGCCGCCGGCCGGGGCGAGGTCGCGGAACATTCCGCGGAGGCGTTCGACCTTGGCGCGATCTGGCGCCAGGACGAGGCGACCTCGGTCGAGTACTTCGTCACGTCGCCGTCCGCCGGCGTTCGGCTCGGGCTCCACCGCGCCGCACCTCGCCCGCGAGCTGCGGCCGAGGGGCACGCTGCTCACCGACCGGTCCCTCGGCGGGCACGTCTCGCGGTACGCCAAGCCGGGCGGCACCGACGCGACGGAACTCGGGCCGTACGCGCTGCTGCGCACGTTCGAGGATCTGCTCGGCTACAAGGCGCTTGCGCGGGCGAAGGAGGCGCCGTCGCTTTCGTCCACGGTGCTGGCGACCGCGCGGGTGGTCGAGCCGGGCGACGACTGAGCGCCGCCCGGCTGTCGTGCTGCGTCAGGCGACGCCCAGGACCTCGGGGGCGCGCTGCGTCGCCTCGGTCCGGTTGCGCACGCCGAGCTTGCGGTAGAGCGACGAGGCGTGCTTCTTGACGCTGTCTGGCCCCACGTGGAGCTGGGCGGCGATCTCGCGGTTCGTCGCGCCGGTGACGAGCAGCTGCAGCACCTCGCGCTCGCGCGTGCTCAGCCGGACGCCGTGGGCGGCGGCTTTCGGCGCCACCGGCACGCCGGTGACCGACGTGTCTTCGAAGACCGCCGTGCGGACGGCCTCGACGACGGCCGAGCCGGGGGTGCCCGGCGACAGGAAGCCGGCGGCGCCCGCCTGGCGCACCGGGGCCGTGGCCGACTGGGCGCATCGCGACGTGAGCACGAGCTGGATCGGGGCGTGCTCCGCGCGCAGGGCGGCGGCGAGCGTGCCGACGAACGGCCCGAGGTTCGAGATGTCCACGATGGCGACGTGCGGCCGGAACCGCCGGGTCAGCTCGGCGGCACGCTCCTGCCCGCCGGCGAGATAGCAGCGCTCCACCCAGGACTGGCGCTGCAGCAGGAGGGCCAGTCCGAGCCGGGTGGGCTCGTGCGCGTCGACGACGAGGATGCGGACGGCGTGGTTGATGTCGTGGTCGGGGGGCTGATTCGTGCCAGGGCGGGTGCTCATGTCATAAACTCTACAAAGTCAGTAGGGAAATTGTAGTTTACGAAGCACGGGTGTGGCGTTGTGGCCCTGGTGGCTGGTCGACCGCGTGTCGACCGGTCACCGCCCGGCCGGCGGAAGACACTGCCGTCACCTGCGGATACAACGGTCGCGTGTCCTCCTCCCCTCACCGCGTGGTGTGGCTCCGCGGCCCCGCCGCCATCGCCTTGGCGGCGCTGATCATGGGCGCGGGGCTGTTCGGGATCTCCGTCGTCGCGGGGGCGGTCGACACCCGTGAGCAGCCGGTCGCGCGCCCGCCGGTACGCGACATCGGCGCGCGCGTGTCGGTCACCGCACGCGACGACGCACGCGTCGCGGTCGACCTTCCCGCCGGCTGGGGCGTCACACGCAAGGACGGTGACCTGCTGTTCCTCGCGTCGCCGTCGCGCTGCCACACGGCGACGGTGAAGGCGTTCCCTGACCGCTCCTCCGAAGCGGTCGCGGTCCGCGCGAGGCGGATGCTCGGCTACCTGGCGGGCAGCGAGTTCGACGGGGGTCGCCTGTGGAGCGGCACCGTCGCGGGCGGGCGCGGGTTCGCGACGTACGACCCCGAACTGCTGCTGGGCGTCGAGGCCGTCCGCCACGGCGGCCGGCGGTACCTCGTCCTCGTCCACGGAATGCCGGGGCCGGACGAGCGCTGCGCCGAGAAGGGAGCGCCGGACGTGCGCCTGGAGCTCTCGCGGCTCCTGCAGGACCTGCGGATGCGCTGACCCGTCACGATGCGGGCATGCGGCTCGCTGCCAGGACCGTCGTGCTCGCGCTCGCGGGCACCCCGGTGGCCGCGCACGCTGCGGACGCGCCGTCGCTGCGCGGCGAGGTCATCGGCCGGTCGGTGCAGGACCGCCCGATCCGCGTCGTGCGCGTGGGGGATCCCGACGCGCCGCGCAAGGTGCTCGTCGTGGGTTGCATTCACGGCACGGAACCGGCGGGGTTGGCGGTGACGCGAGCGCTGCGCCGGATCGCCCCGCCCGAGGGCGTGCAGCTCCTCATCCTCGACCGCATCAACCCCGACGGCTGCGCGGCCGGGACCCGCGGGAACGCCCGCGGCGTGGACCTCAATCGCAACTTCCCCCGCGCGTGGCGACCGCTCGGCGGCGTGTTCGAATCCGGCCCGCGGGCGCTGTCCGAACCTGAGTCGCGCGCCGCCCGCGCCCTCATTCGGCGCGAGCGGCCGAGCGTGTCGATCTGGTACCACCAGGCGCTGAACTGGGTCGACCTGCAACCCGGGTCCAACCTGCGGCTCATGCGGATGTACGCGCGGGTGTCGGGGATGCGCGCCGCGGTCACGCCGCCGCTGCCCGGGACTGTCGTGCGCTGGACCGCACACACGTATCCAGGGAGGACGGCGTTCGTGGTGGAGTTGCCCGCGGGGCGGCTCGGCCCCGCGGCGGTCCTCCGCCACCGGCGCGCCGTCCTGACGCTGGCGTCCGAGATCGCGCCTCGCGAGGTCAGCCGGCACCACGGGCGCATCGGGGCGCCAAGCGGGTACGCACGTACCCGCGTGGCGCCCCGATGTGGCCCGTGCGCTGACGTCAGCGCAGCTTCACCAACGCCGCGTCGATGACTTCGCGCAGCAGCCGCTGCGCTTCGCACACCCGCACATGGCGAGACCCTACGCAGATGTGCGTGGCCCTCTGCCACGTTCTCGGGACGTTCACCGTCACGCGTCGCTGGCTGCCGCGGGGAGCTCCGGGTGGTTGCTCCACTGCGACCAGGACCCCGGGTACAGCGCCGCATCCTCGTACCCGGCGATCTCCAGCGCGGCGATCTCGTGGGCCGCGTTCACGCCCGAGCCGCAGTAGACCGCAACGTGGCCCTCGACGCCGATCGCGTCGAACCGCGCGCGCAGTGCGCCGGCCGGGAGGAACCGCCCGTCGTCGTCGAGGTTCTCGGTCGTTGGCGCGCTGATCGCTCCGGGGATGTGGCCCGCCCGCGGGTCGATCGGCTCGACGCTTCCGCGAAAGCGCTCGGCCGCGCGCGCGTCGAGCAGCGTGGCGTCCCGCGCGAACGCGGCGACGTGGTCGAGCTCGAGCGTGGGGAGCGCGCCCGGCCGCAGCGTCACATCACCCGGGCGCGCGTGTTCGTCCCCGGTCGCCAGCTCGCCGTCCCACGCCGCGAGCCCGCCGTCGAGCAGCCGCACGTCGGCGACGCCCGCCCAGCGCAGGAGCCACCACGCCCGCGCCGCGGCGAGGTTGGCGGTGGCGTCGTAGACCACGACCGGCCGGACCTCTCGCACGCCCCAGCGCCGTGCGGCGGCCTGGAGGTCCGCCGGATCGGGCAGCGGATGGCGTCCCACCGCGGCGCTCGGCGGCGCGGCGAGTTCGGTGTCGAGGTCGACGAACACGGCGCCCGGGATGTGGCCCGCGCGGTAGCCGTCGATCCCCGGCGGGCCGCCGAGCGCCCAGCGGACGTCGAGCAGCGTGACGTCGGGCAGTGACGCGCGCAGTTCCTCGGCGGTGATGAGGACGGGCATGGCGCGCAGCCTACGTCGCCACGCAGTCATGCTCTCGGTGTGCCTGAGCGTTCCGAGCCGTTCCTCGCCGAGCACGAGTCGCTCGCCGACGGTGATCCGGAGCAGGTGACGGATGCCCTCCGGGCCCCGGAGCCCGAGCTGTTCAGCGACTCGCTCTCCGAGGTCGCCCGCCGGCTCGCACTCCACCAGTGGGACGGCGTGTTCGAGATGACGGAGGACTTCGCCGCGCGGCCCCACCGGACGTTCCGCGAGACCACGGGCTGGCACCCGGCGCCAGGACGCTCCGGGCTGAGCCGGCTCAGCCCGCCAGCCAGTCGGTCAGCCGCCCCGTGGCCTGGCGCAGGCGGCGGAAGTACGCGGTGCGGCTGAGGTTCAGTCGCTCGGCGACCTGCTCGTGCTTGCTGTCGGGATCGAGGTAGCCGCGCTCCAGCGTCTCGCGGAGCAGCACCTCGTCGGCGGAATCGCCGAACGCCTGAATGACCGCGCTGTTGATCAGCATCCGGACCGACCCCACGCGCTCGTCGGGGGTGTCCCCGCGCGCGAGCGGATTCGTCGCGAGCTTCGCGGGCCGGTGCAGGTCGCGCAGGGCGTCGCGCACGGCCTCCGGCGTCGCGACCGGTCCCGGCCGTACGTCGCCGCGCGGGAGGCGCAGCTCCGCGTAGAGGACCTCGCGCAGCTGGCCGATCATCCCGCCGGCGCCGTGGTCGATGACGTGGCACTCGAGCAGGCGGCCGTCGAGCTCCACCGCCAGTTCCGGCACGGACCGGCCGTTCACGCTGTGCGAGAAGCGCACTGCCGCTTGGTTGGACGGGTCGAGCGGGATGAACGAGTACCGGACGTTCGCCAGTCCCGAGCCGAGGATCGACGCGGTGTTCATGAGTGACACGACGGGCGATGAGGGATCGGCGTTGCGCTGGAAGTCCGTCGAGTCGCGCCAGAGCAGGACGGCGTCGGTCCCGAGCGTGCGTGCGTGCGCGAGCCACCGGCGCAGCACCGTGTCCTGCTCGGCGATCGCCGGCGGGTCGGCGACTGTGACCGCGATGGACAGGCCGGCGAGGCGGTCGGCGGCATCGCGCGCGAGCACGACGCACTCGGGCGCATCGCGCAGGAAGGCGTCGATGTCGCGCCACCACGTCGGCCGGGTCCCGTACCAGGGGGCGAGGGCGTCGCGGCCGGACGGCTGCAGCGCGTCGATGCGGTAGCGGACGGAGCCCTCTGCACCGAGGCCCCAGCGGAGCGCCGGGTCGTCGATCAGCTCGGTCAGGTCGATGAGGGTGTGCGGTTCGCCGCCGACGGCGCGGTCGTGGAAGTGGTCGGCGATCCGCCGGCGCAGGTTTCGCGCCCGCTCCGGGTGCCGGGCCTCGAGGTCGGCGCGCAGGGCGCTGCGGACCGCGTCGTGGAGCGACACGCCCCCGCGCACGGTCTCGGCGAAGGCGAGCTGCTGCAACCAGCTCATCGCGACGTCCGGGTCCACGTCCGGGACGACGTCGGCGAGCAGGCGCGCGTCGCTGCTGCGGGCAATCGCGGCGACGCCGATGACGTCGAGGTTGCCCTGCTCGAGCTCGGCGCGGGCGATGCGTGCGACCGCGCCGCGCAGGACATCGGGGTGCCGGTGCAGGTCGGCGGAGCCGACGGCGTCCGAGCCCGCCGCCTCCGCCGCCAGGGAGAGCGCGAGCGGCCAGCCGCGCGCCCACGCGACCAGCTCGTCCGCGTCGCGGTCGCCGATTCCCTGCGCGGCAAGCAGCGCGAGCGCCTCCTCCTCGGGCAGCGGCCCGAGCTCGAGCTCGGCGACGAGCAGCTCCCAGCCGTCACGGAACCACTCCGGGGCGGGCGGCCGGCGCCCAGCGATCACGACGACCGCCGACTCGGGCAGCGTGGGCAGCAACGTCCGGCGCAGCCACCCGTCCGCGCCGGACATCCGCTCGTACGAGTCGAAGATGAGGAGCGGGGGCGGCCCGCCGTCGAACTCGCCGACCGCGGCCTCGATGTCGCCGGGCACCGGCACGACGTCGCGGCCGTCGATGACCCGCGGCGCGAACCCGCGGGCAGCGGCCCGGCGCGCGACCTCGCGCAGCAGCGTGCTCTTGCCGATCCCGCCCGGTCCGTGCACGAAGACGACACGCTCCGGGCCGGATTCGGCGAGCACCGCGTCGAATCGTGCAAGCTCGGTGACGCGACCGCGGAACCGGTCGCGATCGAGCGCGGCGAGATGGTCGGCGATCGTCTTGGGCATCAGCAGGACGCAGCAGCTCGGACAATACGGCTCGCCCGGTACTCCGTGTGGGACTGAAGCGGCACCGATTCGGCACTGTGGCGCAGGCCGGCCGGACGTAGCGTGCGTTCGCGATGCCCCGTCCTCCCTCGCTGCGCGCCGTCGCCGTCGTCGCGGCGATGGCGCTCCTGCCGCCGGGCGCCGCCCGAGCCGCCGACCCCGAGGCGCAGTGGCCGCTCGACGCCGCGACGCCCGGGGGAACCGTCGTGGACACGTCGGGCAACGGCCTGAACGCCGAGCTGCGCTTCGGCGCTGCGGTGGTCGGGGGCGGCCGCTTCGGAGGCGCGCTCGATCCCGCGGAGATCCAGAATCAGAGCTCCGGCGCCTGGGCTCCCTCCAGCCCCGCCCTCGAGCCGACGCGCCTCTCGGTGGTCGCCTGGGTCAAGCGGACGGGCTCGCCCGGCACGTATCGCTACCTCGTCGGCAAGGGCGCCAACGGGTGCAGCGGCCCGTCGTACGCGCTGTACGCCAATGGCAACGGCCGGCTGCAGTTCGTGGTGAGCAACGGGGCGGCGGGACGCGTCTCGCCTGAGGCGCCCGTCTCCGTGTGGGACGGCGCGTGGCACGCGGTGACCGGCGTGTGGGACGGCACCGTGCCGAGCCTGTACGTCGACGGCACGCTCGTCGCGGGCGAGGTTGCGGGCGGTGGGACGCTCGGCTACGGGCTGCCGACCGGTGAGCTGGCGATCGGGACGTACCCGGGTGCTGCGCAGTGCGCGTTCCCGACCGGCTGGCCGGGCCTTGTCGACGAGGTCCGGGTGTACAGCCGCACGCTGAGCGCCGCCGAGATCGCGTACCTGCACGACCGCCGCCACATGACGCCTCCGTCGCTGCCGATCCCGCCACCGCTCGTCCGCACGACGGGCGCCGACGAGGTGACGGTCGCCAGCGCGCGCGTGTCGGGATCGATTGACGACCGGCTCGTCGGGCGGCGCTGGCACGTCGAGTACGGGCAGACGACCGCGTACGGGCAGCGCACGGGCGAGTTCACGACCGGCGGCGCGGTGGGTGCCCAGCCCGTGCAGGCGGTGCTGAGCGACCTGGCGCCGGGGACGGCGTACCACGCGCGGGTCGTCGCCGACGGCGCCGCGGGGGAGGACGTCGCGTTCCGCACCACCGACGCCGCGGCCGGCGCCGCGAGTGTCCCAGCGGGCCTGGACTTCACCTGGAACCCGCGCGCCGAGGTGCTCATCGCCGGCGCGCCCGCGGGGGGCGTGCAGTTCGACGCGACCGCCGCGCCGGGCGTGACCTACCTGTGGGACTTCGACTCCCGGGCCGGTCAGCCGTTCCGTCCCGATCCGAGTGCGTCCGGTCCGTCCCCGCGCCACGCGTTCACGGCAGACGGGGCGCACGACACGAACCGCGCGAAGGGGGCCGACGGCGGTCGGCGGCGCGTCTACACCGTGCGCCTGCGCGCGATCGCGCCCGACGGGACGAGCGCCGAGGCCGAGCACCATCTCGTCGTCATGCCCAACGGCGCGCCGGTCGTCGACTTCGTCACGCGCCGCCCGTCGCTCACGGTGAGCAAGGCCGTGACACTCCTGCCACGCGCGGCGGATCCCGACGCGGGGCCGAAGACGGCCGACCGGCTCGTCCGGCTCGAATGGGACCTCGACACGCCAGCCGGCGAGCCCGGGAATCTGGCGGCGACGGACATCGTCTGCGACGGCGCGGGCGCGGCGTGCACCGGTCCGGACGGGGCCCCGTTGGGCGACTGGTTCGCGCCTGGCCCGAACGGCGCGATCAGCGTCAACTTCTTCACGCGCGGGCTGGCGGCGAACCGGCTGCGCCCACTCGCGCAGATCGACCTCGGCGCGCTGCCCGAGCGGGGTCCCGACGGCGGCCTGCTCACGGGTGCGCTCGCGGTGCAGAGCTTCCAGGGCCGCAGCTTCTCCACCCAGAAGGACCCGCGCCTGGCGTACCTCTACGACAACGCCACGTTGCTGCAGCAGAGCTCGTTCAACACCGACGCCGGCGAGGCGACGGGCGCCCAGCTCGCGCGCGGCACGCTGCGGGCCAAGCGGGCGAGTTCGCTGAAGGGCCCCGCGATCCGGCGGCAGGACAAGCTGCTCGAGAGCAGCGGCCTGAGCTGGCGGCGGGTCACCCTCACTGCGACCGACAGCGCGGGGATCCGGACCTCGGCCTCGCGCGCCGTCCCGCTCGTGCCCGACGCGGCGCCGCGGCTGCAGGCGAAGTTCCTGAACCTCGACCCGCGGCGCCGCGCGGTCGATCTCGCGAATCCGCAGGTCCAGCCCCGCACGCGGGCCCGCGCTCGCGCCGCCCAGAAGCAGCAGCTCGGCTACACGCTGACGACCCAGGACGAGATCGTGTACGACGCGTTCGCCAGCGACGACCCCGACGGGCAGATCGCCTGGTACACGCTCGAGGTCGGCCAGCCGCTGCGCCCGCCGGGCCTGTGTCAGCCGACCCCGAAGGCGGAGACGACACTGCCGCCGCTGATCCCGACCCCCGAGGAGTACCGTCCCGGCCGCTACCAGCCGCAGATCAACCCGGCGGGGGCCGGTGCGGCCGGGCCACGCGGCCGCGTTGGCGACATTCCGGCGAAGGGGCCGAACGCCCGCAAGCTCGCGGCGTTCCGTGCGGTGGGGGCACCGGACAAGCCGCTGTCGGCGCTGCTCGCGGAGTCACCGTTGCTGCACGCGTGCGGACCGTTCTCCCAGCGCAACGTCGAGGCGACGTCGTTCCTGGCGCGCCCGAGCGCCGCGGTCCGCCCGGTGCCGATGGGCGCGATCCGCAAGGAGCTGCTGCAGCCGCGCGGCGACCGGACGTTCCCGACGAAGGCGATCGTCACGAAGGACCCGAACGACCTGCGCTTCACCATCCCGGTCGCCGGGACGTACTCCGTCGCGATCGGCGCCTACGACGAGTCCGGGCTCGGCGCGATCCAGCGCACGGACGGGCTGAAGATCTTCGACGCCGAGGGCGACTGCGTGAACGTCAGCGGCGAGCCGCTCACGCTCGGCGGGCGCAAGTACGGCTTCGGCGGGCAGTGCATGAGCTTCAGCGAGAAGCGCACGCGCTTTCGCACGACACAGGCGATCAGCCTGAACGGCGTCGGACTGCGGCCGAAGGGCGGCGGCGTGCTGCGCATCGATACGGTCGCGCGGACGCTGCGCGTGACGCAGGGCGACGGCGACGCGCCGGGTGACGTCGAGGTCGTCGTCGACGGCGACGCGGTCGCGCAGATCACCGACTTCACCCCGGCTCGCGCGCTGGACTTCGTACGCGGCGACCTGCATCCGACCGTGACGGCTGGCGCGGTGTACGGCGGGTCGCCCCTCGCTCGGCCGTCGGCGCCCGGGCCCGATCCCGACAACTTCCGCGTCACGCTCGGCAGCGGCGGCACGTCGACCACGCGGTTCTACACCGTGCTGCCCGGCGAGTTCAGCCGCACGGGCGAGTCGACGTCGCCCACCTCGGAGGTGCGTCGCCGCGGCCGCGAGGAGCCGCGCAGCAACGAGATCACGACCAAGCGCTACGCCGACATCGCGTCGGCCCGCCGTGCACAGGAGCGCCGCGCCCGCGCACGGGCCGCCGCTGATGCGAGCGCCAGCACGCTGGACCTGTCGGGCACGAACCTCGGGCCGGTCTCGATCGACAAGGGCCTGCTGCGCTTCGATCCCGAGCGCGGGTACTGGGAGGGCGACCTCGAGGTCACGCTGAACGTCGCCAGCCCGGTCACCGGCCTGAGCATGCACCTGGTCATCGACGACGGCGAGCTGAAGGAGGCGACCGGGAAGGCGAAGACGCTGATCCCGCTGTTCGCCGGCGTGACGCTCGACGAGCTGCGGTTCTCCATCGTCAGCGATCCGCTCACCGTCAGCGGCGGCGCGAGCGCCTCGATCATCAAGGTGCTGCGCGGCGACCTGGACATGACGATCCGCACCGGCCCCGTGCTCTTCCGGCTGACGGGCCGGATCAGCTTGTTCGGCGAGCTGGAACTCGGCAGCGCGTACGTCCAGTACGACGAGGCCAACGACGAGTCGCTGACCTTCGGCGGCCACCTGGGCCTGGACTTCGGGCCGGTATCGGTCGGCGCGGGCGTGGACGGCGGCGTGTCCCTCAAGACCGGGGACTTCTTCGTGGAGGGCAACGGGCGCGCGTGCCTGTTCATCTGCCTCGGCGTGAAGGCGCTGATCTCCAGCAAGGCGCTCGCGGCGTGCGGCTCGATCGACCTGCTGTTCGTCGAGATCTCCGCGGGCTTCGCCTACCGCTTCGGCGACGGGTTGGAGGTCTTCCTCGGCTGCGACCTCGCGCCCTACCGGCCGGCGGTCTTCCGTGTGCGCGGCGGCGTGACGGCCGACGCCGCGCAGGCGGGCGCGGGCGGGTTGCGGGTTCCCGCGGGCGCGGAGCAGGCGGCGTTCCGCTTCCGCGGGAACGCGGCGATGGCGGGTGCGCCGAAGCTGACGCTGACGGCGCCGGACGGCCGCACGTTCTCCACCGGCGACCTGCCCGGCGACTACGCGTTCTCGCCGCCTGGCGCGGGTGCGCTGGCCTCCGATGAGGCCGGCCGCGGGGTGGCGACGCCGACCGCGGTCATCGATCAGGACCCGGTGAGCAGGCAGACGACGGTGCTCGTCGCCAAGCCGCCCGCGGGCGAGTGGCGCGTCGCGCTCGCGCCCGGCCAGCCTTCGCTCGCGGGGGCGGAGATCGCGTTGGGCGAGCACGTCGAGGATCGGGAGCTGCACGCGGAGGTGCGCGACGCGGACCTCGTCGGTGACACGGTGAAGATCGGCTCGACGACCGCGATCAAGGCATCGTCTTCGAAGGCGTCGGCGGCCGCGACCAAGCTCGCTCGGCTGCAGGTCGCGGCGCTTCGGCAGCAGCCGCGGATCGAGCGTTCGCGCTTCCGCGGAGTCGTCCTGGATGTACCGGACGGGCTCGACGGTGAGCTGGTCCTGGCCGACGTGACGCCGGCTTCCACGGCGATCGTCCGCACGCTGGACCTCGAGACCTACGGCGGCAAGAAGGTGCCGATCGCGTTCCGCCCGACCGCGGACCCGGGGACCCACCAGCTGCGCGCGTTGCTGACGCACGCCGACGGCACGCCGCGCCAGTCGATCGTCGTCGACTCGTTCGCGGGCCCGCCGATCCCGCCGCCGACGGCGCCGGACCTGGAGCTCAGCCGGAGCCCGGGCGGGACGGTCGTCGTCGACGTCCGCCCGGGCAGCGCGGGCGCGGTCACGGACGCCGCCTCGTCGTTCGACCTAGCCGTGCAGGCCCCGTCGGGCCGGCGGATCGAGCGGCTGGTGGATCGCTCGAACTCGCGGCGGCTGTCCGACGGCGCGTTCCGCGTCACGCTCGGGACGTTCTCGGCTTCGGACTTCCGGGGGATGCGGGCGTGGGGGCGGATGCTCTACGCGGGCACAGTCGGGAAGGTGGACGCAGTCCGGGTTGCGCGGCGGGCCGGGTGACCCCGCCGAGGCGCGGCTACCCGCGCGTACTCGGCCTGCACGTCGGGCGCCTCGACCCGATGCCGGTTAGCGGGACGCCTTCCACAGCCCCGAGACGGGGAGGGCCCAGATACGGTCGTCGAGCGGGAGGGTGTGTTCCCCTTGGTAGATCACCGCGCCGGCTCGGAAGCGTTCGCCGAGCTTGTCCCGGAGGAACGGCAGGCCACGCGCGGAGCGCGTTCCCAGGGACGTCGCGGACTTGATCTCGATGCCGGCGACATCGCCGGCCGGGGAGTCGAGCACGAGGTTCACTTCGCGCTGCTCTGTATCTCGAACGTGGAAGAGCTGCGCCGGGGCTGTGCTCCACGTGTTCTGCTTGACGATCTCCATGACGACGAACGTCTCGAACAGCATCCGGGCGACATCACCCGCGCCGACGGCGGTGTAGCGCCGCTCGTCGGCGCCGACGAGGGCTGCCGCGCTGCTTGATCGCGAGCATGAGCTCGGGGGCGCGCTGGATCTCATCGATGGTGGCCGGGCGCGGGAGTGAGAGCGCGAAGCCGTCCGGATCATCCAGCGCGGCGCGGCGGGTCGCCGCGTCGTCCAGCGTGAAGTAGTTGGGGACCAGCCCGCGGCGCTCGAACTGGCGTGCGAGGGTCGTCTTCCCGATTGCCTCGGCCCGGTGATGGCCGCGGCGCGGCTGACCTGGAGGATGTCCTCGACTCATCTCGGACCAGTGTGGGCGACGCATTCGGATTCGAGCAGGGCGTGTCGCGCCCACGCACCACCCACAGAGCCGGACGGCGTCAATCGGGCGATGGCGCGACCGACAACCGGGACACGCGGCGTCTCCGCGTCCTCGCCCTCGGCGGCATCTGCCTTCTGGCGTGCGCCCCGTCCGCGGCGCCGTCCTCGAACCTGTTTGTGCAACCGGCCTCCAGCGGTGCGATCCGCGCGGTGGCCGAGGACCCGTGCGAGCTGACGCTGCGGACCCGCGGCGACGTCACGGTGTTCACCGACCGCCCGGCGCGGCGGACGTGGCGGATGGGTGCTTCGACGCTCCTGGCGCGGTGGAAGAGCTACGGCTTTGCGGCGGTGCCCCCGAACGCGGTGTGGGCCGTCGGTCGACTCCGCCGAACAGGCTCTGCTCCAGTGCGATCACCAGTCGATCGGGCCACCCCCGGCCCTCGACAAGCTGTTCGAGCCCGGCCCAGCGATGGCTGGCCTGCTCGACCTGCGCAAGCCGGGCGCGCGCCTGGTCGAGATGGGCGGCGATGCAGAAGCGCGCCCAGGGCGACGCGTCACGGTCGGGCTGGTAGCTGCCCCCCTGGACGCGCTGCAGCACCGCGTAGTAGTCGGCCGTGTACTCCGGATGGTGCGGGTCGCGCTGGCGAGCGGCGGTTGGGCTCAGTCCCCCGTCCTCCCAGCGACTGCGGACGCCCTACCCACCCGGGTACACCTCCCGACTAACTCCACAAAATCAGTCGGCAATACCTAGATTGCTCCATCCGGGCCCTTAACCGGGCCGCTCACCTCCCCAACCCGCCCGACCTCCCCGGAACCCGGAGCACCTCCCATGGCCGCCCGCCTGCGCTTCAACGCCTTCACCATGAACTGCGTCTCCCACATCCATCACGGACAGTGGCGGCGCCCTGACACCCGTCAGCTCGACTACCTCGACCTCAACACCTGGGTCGACCTCGCCAAGACCCTCGAGCGCGGCAAGTTCGACGCGATCTTCCTCGCCGACGTCATCGGCACCTACAACGTCTACGGGGGCGACAGGACCGCCGCCGTCGAGGAGGGCCTCCAGACCCCGGTCAACGACCCCAGCCTTCTCATCCCGGCGCTCGCGTACGCCACCAAGGACATCGGCTTCGCGTTCACCCAGTCGATCCTCCAGGAGCATCCCTTCAACTACGCGAGAAGGCTCTCCACCCTCGACCACCTCACCAACGGCCGCGTCGGCTGGAACGTCGTCACCAGCTACCTCGAGGACACCGGGCGCAACCTCGGCTACGGCGGGCTGCCGCCGCACGACGAGCGCTACGAGCGCGCCGATGAATACCTCGACGTCATCTACAAGCTGCTCGAGGCCAGCTGGGACGACGACGCCGTCATCCGCGACATCGAGAACGGCATCTACACCGACCCGTCCAAGATCCACAACATCGACCACGTCGGCAAGTACTTCGACGTCGTCGGTCCGCACGTCTCCGAGCCGAGCCCGCAGCGCACGCCGATCCTCTTCCAGGCCGGCGCATCCACACGAGGCCGCGCGTTCGCCGCCAAGCACGCCGAGGCGATCTTCATCGCCGGCCGCAATCCACAGGGGGCGAAAGCGCACGTGGAGGAGGTCAAGAAGAACGCCGAGGACTATGGCCGCAACCCCGACGACATCCTCTTCTACCAGGGCCTCTCCTTCGTCGTGGGCGGCACCGAGGAGGAGGCGCTGCGCAAGAAGCGCGAGATCGACGAGTACGCCTCCACCCGTGGGTACGCCGCGCACTTCGCCGGCAACATCGGCATCGACGTCGCGCAGATCGACCTCGACGAGCCCGTCGGGAGCATCGAGACGCACAACGTCCAGGGCATCGTGAAGGGCCTCGTCGAGGCCGCGCCCGACAAGACGTGGACCTTCGGCGAGCTCATCCGCTGGGCGACGGACACGCAGATCGTCGGCACGCCCGAGCAGATCGCTGACGAGCTGCAGGTCTGGGCCGACGCCGGCGTCAACGGCATCAACGTCATGTACCACGTCACGCCCGGGTCCTTCGAGGACTTCGTCGACGGCGTCGTCCCCGTCCTCCAGGACCGCGGCCTCGCCCAGCGCGAGTACGCCCCCGGAACGCTGCGCGAGAAGTTGACCGACGGTGCGTCCGGCCCGCGGCTCAACGAGCGCCATCCGGCCGCCGGGCGCCGTCGCGCACCCGCCGCGGCCTGACCTCCCTCCCCAAGACCCACCTGCCAACGCGAAGGAACCATGCGTACGCCGAAGGCCCTCCTGTCCCTCGCCCTGATCGCCGGCGGCCTCACGCTCGCGGCGTGCGGCGGCAGCGACAGCAGCGAGACCGCCGAGAAGCCCGCCAGGCCCACCAACGGCGGCACCATCAGCTACGGCCATCAGCAGGAGCCGCCGTGCCTCTCCGGTGGCTGGGTCGAGCTCGGCATCAGCTGCCTGTTCATCAGCCACGACCTCGGCGTCATCCACCACATGAGCGACCGCGTGCTCGTGCTCAACGAGGGCAAGGTCGTGGAGACCGGCACGGCGGACGAGATCTTCTTCGCGCCGACGCAGCCGTACACGCGGGCGCTGGTCGCCGCCCTGCCCAAGCTCGAAACCCGTCAGGTCGTCCGTCACGAGGAAGAGGTCCCCGCATGAGCAAGCCCCTGCACTTCTCGGCGTTCGTGATGAACACCGCGTCGCACATCACCCACGGCCTGTGGCGCCGCCCGGACGGCGGCCAGATCAGATTCAACGAGCTCGACCTCTGGGTCGACTTGGCGAAGCGGTTGGAGGCCGGCGGCTTCGACAACATCTTCTTCGCCGACGTCGTCGGGCTCTACGGCGACTATCGCAGAGGGTGGGATTTCCACGCCGAGCTCGGCCTGCAGATCCCGAGCAACGACCCGCTCGTGATCCTGTCTGCGCTGGCGTCGCACACGAACGACCTCGGCCTGGCGTTCACCGCCGCGCCGATCCAGGAGCCGCCGTTCAACTTCGCGCGGCGGGTCGCCACGCTCGACCACGCCTCGAACGGGCGGATCGCCTGGAACATCGTCACCGGCGCGCTGCCCAACGGCGCGGCGAACTTCGGCCAGGACCTCACCGACCACGACGACCGCTACGCCTGGGCCGAAGAGTACCTCGACGTCCTCTACAAGCTGTGGGAGGGCTCCTGGGAGGACGACGCGCTGCTGCAGGACCGGGCGACCGGCATCCACGCGGACCCGTCGAAGATCCACAAGATCCACCACGTCAG
Source organism: Solirubrobacteraceae bacterium (assembly GCA_051306365.1). Taxonomy (GTDB): domain Bacteria; phylum Actinomycetota; class Thermoleophilia; order Solirubrobacterales; family Solirubrobacteraceae; genus Svornostia. Next base: position 21,377 of record JBPPNC010000020.1, on the reverse strand, counting down.
CGAGCGCTACCAGGTGGAGGGCCCGTTCCTCGTCGCCCCGTCGCCGCAGCGCACGCCGCTGCTGTTCCAGGCCGGCTCGTCGCCGGTGGGCCGCCGTTTCGCGGCCAAGCACGCGGAGGCGCAGTTCATCAGCAGCCCGAACCCCGACGCGGCGCGCGGGCTGATCGACGACACCCGCCGGCTGGTTGAGGAGGCCGGCCGTCACCGCGACGACCTGAAGTTCTTCCAGGGCCTCTCGTTCGTGATCGGGTCGACCGAGGCGGAGGCGCGCGCGAAGGAGGCCGAGCTCGACGAGCAGATCGACGTCCACGGGATGATCGCCCACCTCGGCGGCGGGATCGGCGTGGACCTCGGCGGCCACGACCCCGGCGACGTCATCGACGCGAGCGAAAGTCAGGGAGTCCTGAGCATCGTGCAGTGGCTGTCGGAGGCCGACGACGGCAGGCCGGTGACGGTGCGCGACGTTTCGCGGTTCCTGGAAGGGCGCAGCCGCGTGGTCGGCACGCCCGAACAGATCGCCGACGAGCTGCAGGTGTGGGCCGACGCGGGCGTCGACGGGGTCAACGTCGTCAACCACACGATCCCGGGGTCGTACGACGAGTTCAGCGACCACGTCCTGCCAGAGCTGCGCAAGCGCGGCCTCGCCCGCGAGCAGTACGCCGAGGGAACGCTGCGGCGCAAGCTGTTCGGCAGCGACCGGTTGAGCGACCGCCATCCCGCCGCGCGCTACCGCGGGGCGTTCGCTCCGGATGCGATTCCGGTATGACGGTCGGCCTCGAGAGCCCCGCCGCCCACGTCATCGCCTCCGCCGAGGAGGCGATCGCCGTCGCCGCCGACCTCTCCGCCGTGCTGGCGGAGGGGGCCGCGGAGCGTGACGCCGAGCGGCGGCTGCCGTTCGACGAGGTCGCTGCGCTGCGCCGTGCCGGCCTGCTGGCCATCACCGTCCCGCGCGAGCACGCCGGCGCCGACGTTTCCGCGGAAGCGCTCGCCGAGGTCGTCCGGCTGCTCGCGGCCGCCGACTCGAACGTCGCGCAGATCCCGCAGTCGCACTTCGTCTACCTCGAGGGGCTGAAGTTGAACGGCACCGCCGAGCAGCAGGCACTGCTGTTCGGCGAGGTGCTGGGCGGGGCGCAGATCGCCAACGCGCAGACCGAACGCGGCACGAAGACGATCCGCGACCTGCAGACCCGCGTCGTGCGCCGGCCCGGCGGCGGGTTCGCCGTGACGGGGACGAAGTTCTACGCCACCGGATCGCTGTTCGCCGACTGGCTCGCCGTGCAGGCGCTCGACGATGAGGGTCGTGTGCACGTCGCATACGTGCGCGCCGGCGCGCCGGGCGTCGAGATCGACGACGACTGGGACGGCATGGGGCAGCGCACCACCGCCAGCGGGACGGTCCGGTTCGACGCCGTCCCGGTCGACGCGGCGCTGCTCGTGCCCCAGCACCGCACGTACGACGGGCCGCAGCTCTACGGCGCGCGGGCGCAGTTGCTGCACACCGCGATCGACGCGGGGATCGCTGGCGGCGCGCTCGCCGAGGCCGCGGCGTTCGTGCGCGACAAGAGCCGCCCGTGGTTCGAGGCGGAGGTCGACCGGGCCGCCGACGACCCGCTCACGATCCAGCGCTTCGGCGAGCTCACGGTGACGCTGCGCGCGAGCGAAGCGCTCCTCGTCGCCGCGGCGCGCGCGATCGACGTGGCCGCGCCGCAGCCCACGGACGAGAACACCGCCGCGGCGTCACTCGCCGTCGCCGCCGCGAAGGTCGCGGCCGACCGCGCCGCCAACGAGATCACCAGCGCGCTGTTCGAGGTCGCTGGCACGCGCGCGGCCCTGGACGGCCTGAACCTGCACCGCCACTGGCGCAACGCGCGCACCCACACCCTCCACGACCCGGTCCGCTGGAAGGTCCAGCACCTCGGTCGCCACACCCTCAACGGCACGCCGCCGCCGCGGCACGGAGTCCTCTGATGTCACTGCAGTTCCACTGGTTCCTGCCCACCTACGGCGACAGCCGCGACCTCGTCGGCGGCGGCCACGGCCTGCACGCCGGCAGCACCGGGGCGATCCGGCCCGCGACGCTGGACTACCTGGGTCAGATCGCGCGCAGCGCCGAGCAGCTCGGGTTCGTCGCCGCGCTCACGCCGACGGGCGCGTGGTGCGAGGACGCGTGGCTGACCACCGCGATGCTCACGGAGGTCACCGAGCGGCTGAAGTTCCTCGTCGCGTTCCGTCCCGGGTCGATCTCCCCGACGCTCGCCGCGCAGCAGGCCGCGACGTTCCAGCGTCACGGTGACGGCCGGCTGCTGCTGAACGTCGTCGTCGGCGGCGAACCGCACGAGCAGCGCGCGTATGGCGACTTCCTCGACAAGGACGAGCGCTACGCCCGCGCCGATGAGTTCCTGGACATCACCCGCGCCCTGTGGCGCGGCGAGACCGTCGACCATGACGGCGCGCACCTCCGGGTGGAGGGCGCGACCCTCGCGCGACTGCCCGACCCGTCGCCGCCGATCTACTTCGGTGGGTCGTCCCCGGCGGCGGGCGGGGTCGCCGCGCGGCACGCCGACGTGTACCTGACGTGGGGCGAGCCGCCCGCGCAGGTCGCGGAGAAGCTGTCGTGGATCCGCCGGCTCGCGGCCGCCGAGGGGCGGACGATCCGCTTCGGCATCCGCCTGCACGTCATCGCGCGTGACACCGCCGAGCAGGCGTGGGTCGAGGCGCGCCGCCTGCTGTCGGGCCTCGACCCGAAGCTCATCGCCGACGTGCAGGAGGGGCTCGCGCGCAGCGAGTCCATGGGCCAGCGGCGGATGCTCGAACTGCACGGCGGTTCGACCGACGAGCTGGAGATCTATCCCAACCTGTGGGCGGGCGTGGGCCTCGTGCGCGGCGGCGCGGGCACGGCGCTCGTGGGCAGCCACACCGAGATCGCCGACCGCATCGCCGAATACCACGGCCTGGGCATCGACGAGTTCGTCCTCTCCGGCCACCCACACCTCGAGGAGGCGTACTGGTTCGGCGAGGGCGTGCTGCCGATCCTGCGCCAGCGCGGCCTGTGGACCCCGCCGTACGCGCTGGCGGCCGACACCGACCCCACCACCGCCGTGCCCTTCGCCCCGACCCCGACCGCGCAGCCCGCGGCGGCATCGTGATGACCGCACCGACGCACTGGCCCACCGTGGTATCCCTCAGCGGCGACCCGCGCATCGGGTCGCCTACGGCGAAGCTCGCACGCCGCGCCGCCGCCGCGCTGGCCGAGTCGCTCGCCGACCACCCGACCGTCATCGAGATCGACCTCGCGAACGTCAGCGCGCACGCCGACGACCTGCGCCGCGCCCTGCTGCGGGCGCGGGCGGTCGTCGTCGCCACCCCGGAGCAGGATGGCTGGCCCACGAGCCTGCTGCTCGACTTCCTCGGCGGCATGCAGCTCCGGTCGCTGGGCGGGGTCCCCGCCGCGATCGTGGTCACGGCCGAGACCGGCGACCCGATCGACGTCACCGAGCGGCGGCTGCGCAAGTACCTGCACGAGCTGGGCGCCGACGCGTCACTGCCGACGCTCGCCGTCGACGGCGTGGCGGGCGCGGGCCCGACGCGCGCCGTGCGCGACTGGCTGGCCGAGGTCGACCGGCGCTGCACCGCGCGTCGCCGCGTAGCCTCGCGCGCTCTGGAGCCCCTCGGGCCGGCGGGTCTCCCCGCTGGCCCTGCGTGACCGTCGTCAGGCGGTCGTGCTCGAGTACGTCACGGTGAACCGCGCGTCCATGGGCGTGCCCGCGGCGTTCGTGCACCGCACCAGCACCACGTCGCTGCTCCAGAAGGACGGCCGGCACGCGACCGCGATCGACGTGATCGCCCAGGTGGAGAGCTGGCACATGTTCGTGTCCGACCCCACCGCCGTCAGGTGCGGGATACCGCTGCGGTGAATCCCGGGAACCTCGCCGTGTACCTGCCGACGCCGGTGCGCGTCGGCGGTCGTCTGCAGCGACGCGAGGTACCCGGTGCTGGCGGGCCGCTTCGTCGTTCGCAACGATATCCGTCTCGCGTGTCGCGCCGACCGTGATCGCCGACGAGATGCAGGCGGGGAACAGCACGGCGTTGGTGGAGCCGTCGTTGCCTGCCGCCATGACGGTCGGGATCCCCGTGTCGCAGTACGTCGGCGACGAGAAGCCCCCCGGGGCCACGATCCGGCCCGTGAAGAACGGATGATCCAGCGGCGGTATCTCGACCGCCGGATCACGTCGGTCAAGACGCTGAAGAGCGGATCGCCCTTCCCGCGCTGCGTCAGCTCCGCGCGTGCGCGGAGTCCGACGTCTCGTACCTGAGCCGGCTGAGCCGCGCGGTGAGCGTTGCGAGGACACCTGCCGCGAAGGCCCGCGCGAAGAAGCGCCTGACCGCCGGCCGCCGACCCGGTCCAGGAAGGCCTTCAGCAGCCCGGCGTACGTCGCCTTGTACGTCGGGCTGGCGACGATGAGGACGTCGGCGGCGAGCACGCGCTCGACCTCGTGTGCGACGGCCGAGTCGCCGTAGTCCAACACGCGCGCACCGAGGGGCGCGAGGTCGACCTCGTCGAGGTCGGTGGCGGGAACGTCCAGCGCGCGGCGCAGCTCGGCGGCGAGCGTGCGGGCGATGCGATGCGTCCGCGACTCCAGCCGCGGGTTGCCGATGACGGCCAAGACGGTCGGGGTGGCGCTCATGTGGTCTCCAGTCCCGCGTACTCGCCACGCCAGTACACAAGCGGCGCGCCGCCGGTGGTCTCGACATCGACGACACGGCCGATGACGATCTCGTGGTCGCCGCCCGGCAGTCGGCGCTCGACGGTGCAGTCCAGGACGGCGATCGCGTCGTGCACCCGTGGGCTGCCCGTGTGGCCGGGGCGATGCTCGACGGTCTGCCACGCGTCGGCCGCGCCGCGGCGCGCGAACGCCGACGAGGCGTCGCGATGATGCGCGCCCAGCACGTTGACCGCGAAGGCGTCGTGGTCGCGCACGTGGCCGAGCGTGAGGCTGTCACGCGCGAAGCAGACGAGGATCAGCGGAGGGTCGAGTGAGAGCGACGTCACCGCGTTCGCCGTCGTGCCGACGGGCGCGCCCGCGGGATCGATCGACGTAATGACTGTGACGCCCGTCGCGAAGTGGCCCATGGCGTGGCGCAGGGCGTCGGCGGTGACGGATTCGGCGAGCATGCCGATATTCTCTAGCAGATCAGTGTGGAATATCGGGCGCGTACGGCCCGAACGGGCCGGTCAGTCTCCGGCCTTGCGCCCCGAGGCGATGAGCACCGCGCCGTCGAGCACGATCCCGTCGCTCCCGCGCCGCGCCGCGACCGCCGCGCTGTCCATCGCGCGCTGCGCGACGGCGTCGCGGATCTCGGGCTCCATGGCCGCCAGCGCCATGGCGACGGGCCCCGCGAACTTCGGCACACGATCCCACCACTCTTCGACCGAGCCTGCGTGCATCGGGGTGTCGACCCGCTCGACGAGAACGCCGGTCAGCCCGCCCTGCTCCAGGGCGGTCGCGAGCTCGCGCGCGTCCTCGAGCGCGAACGGCCCGCGGATCGTCGGGGGCGGGAACGGCACGCCGAACCCGTCGCCCACGGCGTCGAACAGCAGGCCGAGCCACGGGTTGTCGGTCCGCGGGCCCCACGTCATCGCGCCGTAACCCCCGCCGGGACGCAGCACGCGGACGGCCTCACGCACGGTCGCCGCGGTGTCCTCGGCGAACATCAGGCCGTGGCGGCTGATGACGGCATCGAAGCTGTCGTCCTCGGCGTCGATGGCGCTCTGGTCGAAGATGGCGGCTGCGACGTTCGGGCGGTCGTGCGTCCGTCGCGCGGCCGCGGCGACCATCTCGGGTGCGTCGTCGGACAGCAGCACCGAGCCCTTGGGTCCGACGATCTCGGCGGCGGCGAGGCCGGCGCCTCCGGGGCCTGAGGCGACCTCGAGGACGGCCGAGCCGTCGCGGATGCCGGCGGCCTTCAGGAGCGTCTGCGTGGCGGCGGCGAGGTGGCCGTCGACGAATCCTGCGTTGGCCTCCCATGCCAGCGCGACGTTGTTCCACATCTCCGACATGCCTGATTTCTACAGGCAACGGCTCACTGCCGGCGCAGGATGAACCGGGTGCTCGTCGGACCTCGTCGCCTTCCCAGATGAACTTGGTGGTCGCCCAGCCGCGATCCAGGCGGCGGTGATGTTGCTGCTCTCGGGGCCACCGATGATGGTGATCGCGCCGCCGTCGGGCGCGGAAACCTAGTAATCTCTGTAGGTAATGACAGGTTCGCTCTTCTCCTTCCCGGACCCGGTCAGCGAGGTGTCCGCCCGCCTCGTCGCCGGCGGCGTCGTCCTCCTCGGCGTGACGGCCATCGCGCTCGACCAGCGGTGGCTGCTGCTCGTCATCGCGTACGGCTTCATCGCGCGCGTGCTCACGGGCCCGACGCTCAGCCCGCTCGGCCAGTTCGTCACCCGCGTGCTGACCCCGGCGCTGCCGTTCGCAACGAGGGACGTGCCGGGCCCGCCGAAGCGCTTCGCGCAGGGCATCGGCGTGGTGTTCAGCGTCACCGCTGCGGTGCTCGCATTCGGGTTCGGCCTGACGACCGCCGCCTACGTGGCGCTCGGCGGCCTGGTGTTCGCGGCGTCGCTCGAGGCGTTCCTCGGGCTGTGTCTCGGCTGCAAGGCCTTCGCGCTGCTCATGAAGGTCGGCGTGATCCCGGCCGAGGTGTGCGAGCGCTGCAGCAACATCTGGGCCGACCAGCCCGCCTGAATCGGAGTTCGTCGTCCCCCTGGACGGTCTCCGTGCTGCCTGCCACCGGCCGGCGGACCCTGCGACTCGCGCTTGGCCGCGTTCCGCATCGTCAGCTGACGCGCGGACCGTCCGGCGGACCGTAGGCTGGCGCCATGGAGACCCTGCGCACCCCCGACGAGGAGTTCGACGGCCTGATCAACTGGCCGTACGCCCCGCACTACGCCGAGGTCACCGCTGACGGTGATGCGGTCCGCATGGCGTACGTGGATGAGAGCCCGCCCGCCCCGCGCGACGGCCGGCCGGTCCTGCTGCTGCACGGTGAGCCGTCCTGGTCGTACCTCTACCGGGACATGATCGACCCGCTCGTCAACGCCGGCCTGCGTGTCGTCGCGCCCGACCTCATCGGCTTCGGCCGCTCCGACAAGCCCGTCGAGCGCACCGACTACACATACGCGCGGCACATGGCGTGGCTCACCGACCTCGTCGTCAACGAACTCGATCTGCGCGACGCGATCCTCTTCGGCCAGGACTGGGGCGGCCTGCTCGGCCTGCGGCTCGCCGCCGAGCAGGAGGACCGCTTCGCCGCGATCGTCGCGTCGAATACCTTCCTGCCGACGGGCGACACCGACCTCGGCGACGCGTTCCGCGCGTGGCGCGACTTCTCGCAGAGCGTCCCCGAGTTCCCGGTCGGCGCGATCATCAACGGCGGCAGCGCGCGCGACCTCACGACCCTGGAGATCGCCGCCTTCGACGCGCCGTTCCCGAGCGAGGAGTACAAGGCGGGCGCCCGGCAGTTCCCCGCGCTCGTCCCGGCGTCGCCGGAGGACCCCGCGACGCCCGCGAACCGCGCGGCCTGGGAGGTCCTGCGCGGCTGGGAGAAGCCGTTCGTCTGCGCGTTCGGCGACAGCGACCCGATCACGCGGGGCGCCGACAAGGCCCTGCTCGAGCGCATCCCGGGCACGAACGGCCAGCCGCACGTGACGATCGAAGGCGCCGCGCACTTCTGCCAGCACGACCAGGGTGCCGCCCTGGCCGACGTGATCATCGGGGTGGCCGGGCGGCTCTGACGGTCAGCGGACCTGCACCGTCTGCGTCATCCGCACTGGGTGCAGCGAGCAGAAGATCTTGTAGGTGCCCGGCGTGTCGAACGTCTTCGTGAACGTCTTGCGGTCGTTGAGGTGCGTCGAGGCGAACCCGCGCGGGCCGCTGGCGAGCGTGACGTCATGCAGCTGCGTGTCGTCGAACCGCCAGCTCAGCTTCGCGCCCACCGGCAGCGTCAGGTTCGCGCGTGAGAACTGGAAGTCCTTGATGCGGACCATCGCGCCATCGGCGGCCTGCACCCGCTTCCCGGGGGGCGCCGGGATCTTGATCGGCTTCCCGCGCTTGTTCAGCCCGGTGAGCGGGACCTCGAAGTCCGGCGCGGACGTGCGGTGCGGCTGCGTCGTCCGTTCGGTGACGACGTCGGTCGGCAGCGGCGCGCACCGCGGCGGCGCCTCCTTCACGTCGGCGGCGTAGAAGATCAGGATCCCCATGGCGCGGGTGTGCGGCTGCTCGCCGTCGTACGTCGTCGTGAGCTGGAGCTGCTCGCCCTTGGCGACTGGGTACCCGCTGGAGCTCAGCGTGCGCGTCATGAAGACGGGCCCGGGCTCGTGGAGCACCGGTTTGACCGTGTAGAAGGGGTGCTTCGCCGTGCCCCACGCTGGCCGCGAGGTGATGAGCGTGCGGTTCTCGCACTCGGGCTGGCGCATCGTCACGTCGTGCGCACCGCCGTGGACGTGCCCGCCGGCGGCCACGATCCGCATGTCGCGCGGCGCGTTCCAGGTGATCGCCTTGGTCTCCGTCGAACCGGGGGCGCCGCCGCCGGGGACCGTGAACTGCTGTTGCAGTTCTCCACGTCGCCCCAGTACGGGGTGACGGGCGTGGTCGCCGGGTCGTCGGTGAGCGTGACCTTGTACTGGATGTACGCGGAGTCCGTCTCCGCCCGGTGGTTCATGAGCATCCAGGTCATCATCCAGTTGTCCTGCTTGCTCGTCCGGTAGCCGTAGCCGGGCGGCAGCACGAGCTGCTGGCGCTCCTCGCCCGCGCCGTAGAAGCGCTCGGAGACGGCGGGGATGATCGTGGAGTCCAGCATCGTGAAGCGCGAGCACGTCTGGTCGCGCTTGGCGCCGAGCCGGGCGCCGAAGTTGTGGAAGACGACGTGGTGGAGCATCAGCCGGTCGATGGGGACCTGCTTGCCCTTCGCGTTGACGACATCGACCTCCATGCGGGTGACGAACCCATCCATCTTCGGCTCAGGCGCGTCGAAGTCCACCTCGGTCTGCTTGACCTCGTACCCGGCCACGTTGATCGGGCCGTAGCGGAAGGTCTTCGTGACGGTCTTCGCCGCAGCGGTCGCGGGCAGCGCGAGGACGGCGATGGCGAGCACGACTATGGTGAGCAGGCGCGGCACGTGGGTTCCCCTCCCAGAGACTGCGCCTGACCGTACCAGACGCACTATCGGCCGGCGACGGCTCTCGCGGCAACCAGGACCGGGTCGCGCACCGGGCTCACGGGTGGCGCGTAGGCGAGGTCGACGAACTGCAGCTCATCGGCCGTCATGCCCGCCCACAGCGCGGTGGCGATCGTGTCGATCCGCTTGCCCGCCGTCTCGGTGCCGACGATCTGGCCGCCGAGCAGCCTGCCGCCGACGCGCTCGGCGACGAGCTTCACCCAGACCGGGCCCGCGCCCGGGTAGTACTCCGCGCGCGTGCGGGACTGGGTGGTGGCGGCGACCGCGTCGATCCCGGCGTCCGCGGCCTCACGTTCGGTCAGTCCGGTGCGCGCGACCTCGTAGCGGCAGATGCGGCTGATGGCGGTGCCGAGCACGCCGGGGAACCGCGCGTCCCCGCCCGCGATGTTCAGGCCCGCGACACGGCCCTGCTGGTTGGCGTGCGTGCCGAGCTGGACGTTCACCGGCCGGTCGAGGATCCGGTGGTGGCTCTCGACGCAGTCGCCCGCGGCGAAGACGCCGTCGTGGCCGGGGGCGCGCAGGTGGTCGTCGACCACGATCGCGCCCGTGTCTCCGATGGTCAGGCCCGCGGCCTCGGCGAGCGCGACATCCGGTTTCGCGCCCGTCCCGATCACGACATGGTCGGCCGGCAGGTCACCCTCGCTGGTGCGAACCAGGCGCGGGCGGCCGTCGTCGTGGCGCACGATCTCTTCGATGTCGACGCCGAGCAGCACCTTGATCCCGGCGCCCTCGGCGGCGCGCTGGACGTGCTCGGCCATGTCGGCGTCCAGCGTGCTCATGACCTGCGGGGCGCGATCGATCATCGTCACCTGCATCCCGCGCTCGCACAGGTTCTCGGCCATTTCCAGCCCGATGTAGCCCGCCCCGATGACGACGGCGTGCGTGCCGTGGCGGCTGACCTCGGCGCGCAGTGATTCGGCGGCATCGAGGGTACGGGCGGGCTCGGTGGCCTCGGCGCCGGGGATCGGGGGAGGCGTGGCGTGTGCACCCGTGGCGATGAGGAGCTGATCGAACGGCTCGGTCGTCCCCTCGCGGGTGGTGAGCGTGCGCGCGGCGAGGTCGACGGCGACGACCTCGGTGCGGATGCTCACATCGATCCCGTTCGCGCGATGTCGGTCCGGCGACCGCGCCACGAGGTCGTCGACCTCCCCGATGAGCCCGCCGACGAGGTAGGGGATCCCGCACGCGGCGTACGACGTGTACGGACCGCGCTCGAACGCGACGACCTTGAGCTCGGGATCGCGGCGCTTGGCGACGGACGCTGCGCTCATGCCGGCGGGGTTGCCGCCGATGACGGCGAGGCGTTGGGGCATCGAGTCCACCGTACCCGTGATCCGGCGGCTCAGGCGACGGCGTGCGGGAACGCGGCGGATCGCCGCTGAAACGACAGGATGCGCGGGTTCTGCACGTGCCCGGTGCGGATCTCGATCGCCCGGCGGATGGTCTCGGAGCGATCCCATGCGTCGGGCCCGGCCATCACGATCGGCAGGTACTCCAGCAGCGCCTCGCTGTTCTCCCAGGTCGCGGAGTTCCACAGGAACGATGGGCTGTGATCCACGGCGTAGTAGTGCAGGCTGTCGCCAATGCCGAACATGGGGTCGGCGAACGACGTGGGGCGCGCCCACGTGAAGCCCATGCCCTCGTCGCACGAGACGTCGACGAACAGCGTGCCGGGCCGGAAGTGGCCGAGGTCCTCGTCGGTCACGAACATCAGCGGCGCGTCGGTGTCCTGCAGGATGCAGTTGACGATGACGTCGTACTCGCCGAGGACCTCGGCGAGCGGTCCGGGCTCCGGTGCCTTCAGCGCCAGTGTGCGGCTCGGGTTGGCCGGGTCACGCTCGAAGTGCTGCATCCGCACCGACGGGAACGGGGACGCGACCGCCGACGTGCTGCGCTGGGTCAGCACCGTCACGTCACTGATGCCGAGCGCCGAGAGGCCGATCACGGCGCCGCGTGCGGTCGCGCCGAAGCTGATCACCGCGGCACGCAGGCGGCGGCCGTAGTCCCCGGTGAGGCCGAGCAGCTGCAGCGCCTGCAGCACGGAGCAGTAGCCGGCCAGCTCGTTGTTCTTGTGGAACACGTGGACGCTGAAGTGGCCGTCCTTGGTCCAGTGGTTCATCGCCTCCCACGCGATGAGGGTCAGGCCGCGGTCGATGGCCAGCTGGGTCATCCGCTGGTCCTGGACGCAGTGCGGCCATCCCCACACGATCTGCTCCTCGCGCAGGGTTTCGAGGTCTTCTGCGAGTGGCTTGGGCAGCACGAGGATGTCGGACCCGGCGAGGATCTCCTCGCGCGACCGCAGTGCGCCCACCAGCGGTGCGAGCTGCGCGTCGGGGTAGCCGAACCGTTCGCCGTAGCCCCGCTCCAGGGTGATGTGCTCCCGCAGCTCCGGATCGATGCGCTCGAGGTGGGCCGGGTGGATGGCGAGCCGGTGTTCGTCCGGCTTGCGGGACGTCGCGATGACGCCGAGGTCAAGGAGGGGCACTGCGGTGGAGTGTAGGTCCGGTCAGCCGACCGGCGCGACCCCCAGCGCGGTCAGCCGGCGCTCGAACTCCTGCATCCGGACGGTGTCGACGTAGAAGTCCTCCTGGTGGACGATCTTTCCCCACCGGGTGCGGACGACGAGCACGGTGCGGTTCTCGTAGATGCGTTCGCCGTCGGGCGCGTCGGCGTGGTCGTCGAAGCGCGCGAGCAGCGTCATCCGCCACGGCGGGCCCCCGACGAAGACCTCGGTGATCTCCCCCTGCAGGCCGGCGCGCGTGAACTCCTGGAGGAACCGCTCGATGGCGGGCTTCCCGCGATGCTCGCCCGACCATCGCGTGTCGTTCTCGGTGAACACGATCACGCCGTCGTCGGCGAACGCGTTGAGCAGGGAGGAGTAGTCGCCGGTGTTGAGCTTCGTGACGTCGGCGGCGAACTTTGCGTGCAGTGCGCGGATCAGCAGGGCGCGCGCGGTGACGGCGGTCGCGGCGCCGGCGAGGAAGGCGGTGCGGTTCATGGCTGGGTCTCCAGGGCGGGGCGGATGAGGGCGACGGCGGCGTCGCGCGCCGCGGCCATGGGCTCGGTGCTCTGCAGCGTGCGGCAGAGCAGGAAGGCGCCCTCGAGGAGGGCGATGACGGCGAGGGCGAGGGGTCGGGCCTGGTTCTTGTCGACCCCCGCTTTCGTCAGGTCGGTGGTGAGCGCCGCGGTCCACAGCTCGAAGACGCCGGCGCTGGCGGCGCGCAGCGGCTCGTGCGTGCTGGCCACCTCGCCGGCGACCGTGGCGATGGGGCACGCGTCGAGGTAGCCGGTGGCGACCAGCGTCTCCCCGGCGCCGGTGAAGAAGTCCCGGACGCCGGTCAGCAGGTCGGGGGCCGGGTCGACGATGGTGCGGTACAGGGCGAGGAAGAGGTCGCCGCCGGTGCGCAGGACCTCCTCGGCGAGCTGCTCCTTCCCGCCCGGCCAGAAGTGGTACAGCGAGCCGAAGGGCGCCTCGGCCTGCGCGGTGACCTGCTTCAGGCCGGTGCCGGCGTAGCCCTGGCGGCGGAAGAGTTCGGCGCTGGTGAAGAGGATCCGGTCGCGGGTGGGGGGCACGCCGCCATCGTCTCATCAGTAGAGCGATCTATCAAGTCGTGCGGATTCGTCGCAGTCCTGCGCACCCGTTGCGCAGTTCGGTGGGCAGGCTCGGGGGGTGTGACCAATTCCCCAGCTACCCGCTCGCGTCGGGGTCACACCCAGGCGCGCATCGTCGCGACGTGCCGCAAGCAGAAGGGCATGATCAGCGGCGTGCAACTGCACGCCGCCGGCCTCCAACAGCCCGGCGTTCGCGCGCGCCTGGCGCGCGAGACCCTGTTCGAGATCGTCCCGAAACGGGTGTACGCCCTGAGTCCCGAGGTCACGCCGGACGGGCTGCGAGCGGCCGCGCTGCTGGCCACCACGGGGTGGCGGGCCCTGAGCCACTGGTCGGCCGCGGAGATGTTGGAGATCTGGACCCGCAGCACCGTCGCGCACCACGTGACGACGACGGGGCGGACACGCTCCATCCCCCGCGTCGTCACGGTGCATCGCACCCGCGTGGAGCTTCCCGTCCGTCGGATCCGCGGGCTGCCCGTCACCGAACCAGGGCGTGTGGTGCTGGACCTCGCCGTCGACCTGCGCGGGCGCGGGCTGGAGAAGCTGATCGGAAACGCCGGCTACCGTCGCCTCATCCCGAAGGACCTGTCGGAGATTCTGGGCCGCTACCCGGGGCATCGCGGCGCCGCGAACCTCCGTGACATGGACCTCTCCGCGGCCCTTCGGCGCCGGACGGAGACCCCGTTGGAGGACGAGGTCCTGGCGTTGCTTGACACGTTGCCGATCCCCGGCCCCATCTGCCAGGAGAAGGTCACGGGGCACAGCGGCAGGCGGTACCGGGCCGACTTCGCCTGGCCGGACCGGCGCCTGATCCTCGAGGCCGATGGGCGGTCGGCGCACGAGCGGGAGCTGGCCATGGATGCCGACCGCGCGCGGGATCTCGATCTGCAGGCCGCCGGCTGGGTGACGATGCGCGTGACCGGGCGCCAGCTGCGGCGGGAGCGGGGGCAGTTCGTCTCGTCGTTGCTGGCGGTCTTCGCGACGGGGGTGTGACCTTTTCGCGAGTTGGCAGCTCGCGAAAGGGTCACACCCCCCCGCGGTGGGGCGCTCACGGGCGGGCGTTCCGCATTGCGGACGCTCGCTGGCCTGAACCGCGCATACGGTCTCCGCGGAAGGAGCGGTGTAGCGCCACCGACCCCGACGAGACGGGAGCCTCCATGCAGACCCTCACCGCACCGTGCACGTCAGAGACGGCCACCCGTCTGACCGCAGCTCGCGCGCACACCCTCGAGTTGATCGCCGGCCTCGACGACGCCACGCTCGAACGGGTGCACAGCCGGATCATGAGTCCGCTTGTCTGGGATCTCGGTCACATCGCGGCCTTCGCGGACCTGTGGCTGTCGCGCCAGCCCGGCGCGCCGCCGCCGCTGCGGCCGGAGCTGTTCGGCGTCTACGACGCGGCGGAGACCCCGCGCGCCGACCGCGGCTCCCTGCGGATGCTCCGGCCCGCCGACGCCCGCGCGTACCTCGACGAGACCCTCGACCGGGCGCTCGACGCGATCCCCGGCGCGGCCGACCCGCTCGTCTTCCACCTCATCGCCGAGCACGAGGAGCAGCACACCGAGACCATGCTCCAGTGCCTGCAGATCGCGGGCATCGGCTCGCCCGTCGCACTGCAACCCGCCGGTCCCGGGCCGCGGACGGTCCCCATCCCGGCCGCGCGGCACACCATCGGCGCCACCGAGGGGTTCTCCTACGACAACGAACGGCCCGCGCACGAACGCGAGCTGCCCGCGTTCACCATCAACCACGCGCCGGTGACGAACGGCGAGTGGCGCGCGTTCATCGCCGACGACGCGTACCACGACGCGCGCTGGTGGACGGCGGCCGGCTGGGCGTGGCGCGCCGCCGAGGACGTCCAGCGCCCGCTGTTCTGGATCGACGACACCGCCACCGCCGCCGTGCTGCCGACATCGTCGCGCTCGCCGACGACGCGCCCGTCAGCCACGTCAGCGCCCACGAGGCCGACGCCTTCGCGCGTTGGTCGGGCTCCCGTCTGCCCACCGAGTTCGAGTGGGAGGCCGCCGCCGCGGCCGGGGTGCTGGACGGCGCCGGGCAGGTCTGGGAGTGGACGAGCAGCGTCTTCTCCGCCTACCCCGGCTTCGTCCCGTACCCGTACCGCGAGTACTCGGCGATCTTCTTCGACGGCGGCTACCGGGTCCTGCGCGGCGGGTCCTGGGCCTCCTCCGAAGCGACGCACCGCCGCACCTTCCGCAATTGGGACCACCCCCAGCGCCGCCAGATCTTCGCCGGCGTGCGCCTGGCCACCGAGGAGGACCGATGAGCCCGAAGACCTCGCTCGCAGCACTCGAAGCGGTCGGCGTGGAGCTGCACGCAGCGCCGGAGACGTGGACCGCGCTGGCCGCCGACGTGCTCGAAGGCCTGTCGACGACGCCGAAGACGCTGCCGCCCAAGTGGTTCTACGACGCGCGCGGCAGCGAGCTGTTCGACGCGATCTGCGAGCAGCCCGAGTACTACCCGACGCGCCGCGAGGCGGCGCTGCTGCGCACGCTCGACCCGCTCCACGCGCGCGGCACCTTGCGCCGGTACGTCCCGGTCGACGTGAGCGCCAGCGCGATGGAGGCCGCGATCCCCGGCCTGGCCGCGCGCTACCCGGGGGTGGAGATCACGGCGCACGTCAGCGACTTCACCGCGGGCCTCGTGCCGCTGCGTGAGCGGACGACCGATGGCCCGCGCGTCGTCGCGTTCCTGGGCAGCACGATCGGGAACCTCCAGCCGCCCGACGTCCACGCGTTCTTCGGCGCGGTCCGCGAGCTGCTGGCTCCCGGCGACGTCCTGCTGCTCGGCCACGACCTCGTGAAGTCTCCGTCCATCGTCGAACCGGCGTACGACGATGCCGCGGGCGTCACCGCCGACTTCAACCGCAACGTGCTGCGCGTCATCAACCGCGAGCTGCAGGCCGACTTCGACGAGGACCTGTTCGCCCACGAGGCGACGTGGAACCCGATGCTCGAACGCATCGAGATCCGCCTGCGCGCGACCGAGCCGCAGGTGGTGCGGATCGCGAGCCTGGGCCTGGAGGTCACGTTCCTCGAGGGCGAGTCGATCCTCACCGAGATCAGCCGGAAGTTCCGCCCCGAGGTCATCGAGCGGTCGGCCGTCCGCGCCGGGCTGGCGCTGCGCGCGTGGTACGAGGACGCAGACGGCTGGTACGGCGTGTCGCTGCTCGAGCGCGGCTGATCAGAGGTTGCAGATCTCCGGGGAGATCGGCGCGCCGCCCGTCCAGCGCGCGCCGACCGGCCCGGTCGCGCCCGTCGGGGTGACGAGAAGCGTGTGGGTCATGCTGCCGCCGCAGTCGTCCATCTCGCCCGTCTCGTAGGAGAGCCGGGCGGTCGCGGCGAGCTGGGCGGCCGGGGTGCCGGGGAAGCTGCCGACGAGCACGGTCTGGCCGCTGGCCACGAGCGGGGCGGGAAGCGCGCCGATCGACGCGGGCTCCGAGTCGCTGGACCCGCCGATCGCGAGCACGACATCGCTCGTCGTCGTGACCCAGCCGGCGCCGTAGTCGGTGACGAGCAGTCGCTGCACGGGGCCTTCCTGTGCGGGTCCGGTCGAGGACGCGGGGATCGCGCGGGCGCCCGAGAGGAAGCGGCGGCCATCGACGGATCCGGCCCACAGGCGGTCAGCCTGCGTGCCGTCGATGTTCCGGCGCGTCGACCACGTGACGTACGAGCCGTTGGCGACCGCCCGTCCGCCCTTCGTCCACGGGCCCATGCGCACGGTCTTCGGCTTGCCGCTGAAGGTGTTCGTCGTGCACGCGAAGAGCGTGCGTCGCTCGTGCCAGATCCGCGTGCTGCCGTCCTTGTAGACGGTGCCGGCGCGCGCCTTGCACTTGCGCGGGGCGGCATCTGCGGGAGGCGCGGTGAGGGCGCCGAGGGCGGCGCAGAGCACGAGGAGCGCGGCGGCGGCGTGCCGGGGGTGCAGTCGGGCGATGACGGTCATCGGCCGACCGTACGCCCGGCGCGGCGCCGTGTCTGTCACATTCGTGACAGACCAGCGGTCAGCCGAACGTGAACGCGTAGCCGCGCACGCCGGGCTCGGGGTGCAGCGTGAGCGTGCCGTCGCCGGTGGCGGGCAGCTCGACGAGCCGATACAGCCGGTCGGCGCCCACCGTCAGCCAGCCGTCGCGGACGTCGTCTCCCGCCAGCCGGTCGGGCAGCGGTGCGCCGTCGAGCTCCACGCGCACGCGCCGGGGCCGGGCCGGGCTGGAGAGCACGAGGAAGACCTTGCGGGCCCGGAACCCGACCTGGAGCGCCGCCCCGGTCCCGGCGAGCGCGCGCTCCTGGTTGACCGTCCAGCGCCCGGCGAAGCGCAGGTGCGACGTCGGCAGCGACGCCGAGGGCAGCGCCGGGTAGTCGTGCGGGCCGCGCACGATGCCGTCGCCGTCGAACGACATCGCACGTGCCGCACCGAGGTACGACTCGGGGGTGATGAGGTGGCCGCCCGGGCGCTCGGCGCGCGGCCGGACGGGGTCGCCTGCCGGAACACGGTCGCGCCCGGCTTCGGCGAGCAGCGCGCGGATGTTGCGCTCTCGCTCGGCGTAGTCGCCCTCGCCGATCGCGACCGTGCGCACCCGGCCGCGTGCGTCGACGAGGTACTGCGTCGGCCAGTACTGGTTGCCCCACGCGTTCCAGATCGCCAGCTCGTTGTCCTGCACGACGGGCCAGCCGATGCGCTCCCGCCGGATGGCGTCCTCGACGTTGCCGGCCGAGCGCTCGAAGGCGAACTCGGGCGCGTGCACACCCACGATGGTCAGCCCGGCCTTCGCGTAGCGGTCGTGCCAGGCGCGGAGGTACGGCACGGTGCGCAGGCAGTTGATGCAGCTGTACGTCCACACGTCGACGAGCACCACCCGGCCGCGCAGCGACGCGGGCGTGAGCGGTGGCGAGTTGAACCACCGCGTGCCGCCCTCGAACCCGGGTGCGGTTCCCAGGACCGGGAGCTCGGCGCCGCGCTGCGCCCGGGCGGGGTTCGCCGCGAACCCCGGGCCGCCGCCGATGGAGCGCAGCTCCGCGATGTCGTCGTCCGCGGTGCGCTCGAGGTTCGCCGTGGGCGTGACGAGCGACGCCGGCAGCCGGTCGGCGAGCGCACTTTGGAAGCGCAGGTCGAGGTCCCCGAGCATCGCGACGCCCACGAGGACCATCACGGCGCCCGTGGCGACCTGGAACGCGCCGGCCCGGCGGGCGAGCGGCCGCGTCAGCCGGCGGCCGCCGAGCACGATCCCATAGAGCACCGCGCCCGAACCGACCGCGTACGCGACCGCCACGAGCGCCCGCTGCGCCGACAGCGGCTGGGACGCCGTCACGGTGACGACGCCCGCGAGGATCGGTCCGGCGCACGGGGCGTAGACGACGCCGAGCCCGGCGCCCAGGACGAGTCCCGATCCGAACCCGTCGCCGCCTCCCTCCGGGGGAGACATCCGCCCGCCGAGCCGCGAGAGTGGCGCCTCGATCCGCGCCGCGAGCGACGGGACCGCCAGCGAGATCCCGAACGCGATGAGGGTGACGATCGCCACCGTCCGCACCAGGTCGTCGGGAAGTCCCAGTGCGTCGATGACGTACACGAGCACGATCACCGTGAACGCGAACGACGCCGTGAGCCCCAGCACGATGCCGAGCGGGCGCCGCCGCCCGCCCGTCGCCCCGCCTGCGAGCGCCACTGGCAGCACCGGGAGCACGCAGGGGGAGAGCGCGGTGGCGGCGCCTGCGAGCAGGGCGAAGAGGACGAGCAGGAGCACGCACCGAGTGTGCGCGCTCCGGCGCCTCATAGACAAGGGTGGCGCAGCGGCGTTCATCGATCCGTAACGACGCCTCCCCCGCCGAGACCGGGTCCGATGCAAGACTGCGCGCGTGGATGACCTGGCGACGATCACCGCGCTGCGCGCGAGGGACGAAGCCGCCTTCGCGGAACTCGTCCGGCGCTACCAGCCGATGATGCTGCGGATCGCTCGCATGTACGTGAAGACGCCCGGTGCGGCGGAGGAGGTCGTGCAGGAGACGTGGCTCGGCGTGCTGCGCGGGCTCGACCGCTTCGAGGGCCGCTCCTCCGTGAAGACGTGGATCTTCCGGATCCTCGTCAACCAGGCGAAGACGCGTGGAGTGCGCGACCAGCGCGTCACGCCGTTCGCGTCGCTCGAGGGCGAGTCCGAGGACGGGCCGGCGGTCGACCCGTCGCGCTTCCACGACGCGTCTGACCCCCGGGGGGGCGGCTGGTGGGTCGCCCACCCCGGGTCGTGGAGTCAGCTGCCCGCCGAGCGGCTGGAGTCCAGGGAGACGATCGCCGCCGTGCGCGACGCGATCGCCGAGCTGCCGGCCCGTCAGCAGGAGGTCATCGTGCTGCGTGACCTCGTGGCGCTCGTCACCGACTACCTCGACGGCGCGCTGCCGCCCGAGGAGCACGCGCGGTTCGAGCGTCATCTCGACACGTGCGAGGCCTGCCGCGAGCACCTGGACCAGATGGAGACGACGATCCGCGTGCTGCACGAGGCGGGCCGCGAGCCGGATCCCGGTGAGGTGGAGGGGCTCGACGAGGCGCTCGACGTCTTCCGCGACTGGAAGCGCGCAGAGCCGTAGCCTTTCCGGCATGCCCGAGCTCCCCGAGGTGGAGATCACGGCCCGGCGCCTCGATGAGGCGCTGCGCGGCGCGACCATCACGTCGTCGATGGCGCCCGGCATCAACGCACTGAAGACGTTCGACCCGCCGCTGCACGCCATCGACGGCCAGCCGATCACGGCGATCCGCCGACGCGGCAAGCAGTTCGTCATCGACGTCGGCGACGACCTGTCGCTGCTCGTCCACCTGATGTCCGCGGGCCGGCTGCAGCTCTACGACAAGCGCGCGGGCATGCGCGACCGCACGTCACGGTTGCTGCTGCGCATCGACGGTGACCCCGAGCGCGAGCTGCGCCTGCGCGAGTTCGGCACGAAGCAGGCCGCGTGGGTGAAGCTCCTGCGGCGCGGCGAGCTGGAGGACGACGAGTCGCTCGCCACACTCGGGCCCGAGGCGTGGCCGGATCCGCCCGAGGACCTGAAGGCGATACTCAAGGGCGCCCGCCCGCTCTACACGGTGCTGCGCGACCAGGGCACGATCGCGGGCATCGGCCGGTCGTGGGTCGACGAGATCCTGTGGACCGCGAAGCTCTCGCCGTTCAAGCGCGCGAACGACCTCACCGGCGACGAGGCGGCCGACCTGCGCGCCGCGATCATCGAGGTCCTGACACGCGCGATGGACCACTACGACGAGGTCGTGCACCTCCCGATCCCCGACAAGCTCCCGCTGCCGCTGCTCGTCCACCGCCACGAGGGCGAACCGTGCCCGCGCTGCGGCACGAAGCTCGAAGCGGTGCACTTCGAGGACTACGTCATGAGTTACTGCCCCACGGATCAGACCGACGGCAAGGTCCTGAAGGACCGGCGGTTGTCGAAGCTCCTGAAATGACCGGTGACCTGTGGATGCCGGGCGGGCTGAAGGTCCGCATCCTGCTCGACGGGGCGGCGACCGGCTGGGAGCTGCCGACCCACCGCCACGAGGGTGAGAGCGAGACCGTCACGCACATCCCGCGCGGGGTGCCGCACGGCGGGCGCGCGCTGGGGGAGGAGGCGGGCAAGCGCGTCGTCGTGTTCTCCCCCGCGACCGAGCACGGCTGGCGGTGCTGATCGCGAGCGCGCGCAGCCACGTAGGCTCGAGCAATGATCGAACAGGGAACCACCGCCCCCGACTTCACCCTCCCCGACCAGGACGGCAACGACGTGACGCTCTCGTCGCTGCGCGGCGGCCCGGTCGTCGTCTACTTCTATCCCAAGGCGGACACGCCCGGATGCACGACGCAGGCGTGCGGCGTGCGCGACCACCTGCCCGACTACGAGGCCGCCGGCGCGACCGTCCTGGGCATCTCTCCCGACCCGGTCAAGAAGGTCAAGAAGTTCCACGACAAGCAGGGCCTGAACTTCACGCTGCTCGGCGATGAGGACCACGCGGTGTGTGAGCAGTACGGCGTGTGGGCCGAGAAGTCGATGTACGGCAAGACGTACTGGGGCGCCCAGCGTGCGACGTTCGTGCTCGACGCCGAGGGCACGGTCGTGACCGTGTTCCCGAAGGTCAAGCCGGCCGAGCACGACGAGCTGGTGCTCAAGGCGCTGGGAGATCTCGCGGCGACGTAGCGTGCCGCGGGATCGGCACCTCGACTGGGACGGCTGTTTTCAACGTCCGCGATCTCGGCGGCCTTCCGGCGGCCCACGGTCGCACCACGCGCTGGGGCGCGGTCGTGCGGGCTGACACGCTCGAGGAGCTGACGGCCGACGGGTGGACCGCGCTCGTCGGGCACGGCGTGTGCACCGTGGTCGACCTCCGCAACGACGACGAGCTCGGCCAGGACGCCGCGCCGCGACCCGCGGGCCTGACGACCGTCCGCATCCCGCTCGACGTCAGCGAGGACCGAGGGTTCTGGGACGTCTGGCAGACCGGTCCGCAGTTCGGCACCCCGCTGTACTACCGCCCGCACCTCGACCGCT
>JBPPNC010000001.1:0-4355 GCA_051306365.1 Solirubrobacteraceae bacterium | reverse complement strand
CGTCGCGGTTGGATCATCGGCGGGTCGATCGCCGCCGCCGTGCTGATCATCGGCGCCGCGCTCGCCGGGCTTCTCGTCGTCGCCTCCAGCGAGGACGAAGCCAAGCTCGTGCCGCCCCCGACGCTGCAGCGCACCAGCACCGCCCCGGCGCAGGTCACGACCGTCATCGTCCGCGAGCGCACGAAGACGACCAAGAAGAAGACGAACAACAGCGGGGGAGGGAGCTCGTCGACGCGCAACTCGACGCCGAAGCCGCCCACGACCCCAGTCAGCAGCGGCCCCGGCGCCCGCGTCGCCGTCGAACGGACCCTGCGCTCGCACTTCTCCCAGATCGTCGCCGGCTCGTACTCGTCGGCGTACAACAACCTGACCGGGCAGGCGACCGCGTCCTCAGCGTCGAGTTGGGCCGACGCGCAGCGCCAAGACGGCCTGTACGACTTCGACCTCGACGTCGACGTCGACGTGTCGGGCAGCACCGCGACCGCGCACATCGTCGACTTCACCACCCGCGCGTCGGACAGCGGATGCCACACCTGGTCGGGTTCTTGGACGATGGCCAAGGTCGGCGGCTCGTGGAAGATCGCCAAGTCGAACCTGACCCGCGGCGGCTGCTGACGTGGGTCTTGACCGCATCAGCCGCCGCGGCGCGCTAATCACGCTCATCAGCGTCGCCGTGCTCACGTTCGCCGGCCTGACGGCTCTGGCCGGCGGACGCGAAGATCCTGTCGACCCGCAGCCGACCGCGGTCACCGTCGCACAGCCCGTCTTCACCGAGACTCAGCCCGACCCGCAGACCGTTGCGATCGACCGGCCCGCCGAGCCGCCGACGCAGACCGCCGTCGGTCCGCCGACCGAGGCGGAGTCCCAGCAGGACGCGATGGACGCCCAGGGCGAACGCGGCGGCAGCAGCACCGCGACCGCGGCCGGAAGCGGCGAGCCGCTGGCCAAGCAGGTCGGCCGCATGATCATGACCGGCTATACCGGCTCGTACCCCAGCCAGACCGTCCTCGGGCGCGTCCGCCGCGGCGAAGTCGGCGCGATCATCCTCATGGGTGAGAACGTCGGCCCGCGCACCAACGCCGCGATCGGCGCGCTGCAGGCCGCCGCCGAACAGGCCGGCCGCCGGCTGCTGATCGCCACCGACCAGGAAGGCGGCACCGTCCAGCGGTTCCCTGGCGCGCCGACCTCGAGCGCCGCCGGCATGACCAGCGCGCAGACCGCCCGCCAGCAAGGCAAGGCCGCGGGGCAGACCCTCAGCGCCGCCGGCGTGAACGTGGACCTCGCGCCGGTCGCCGACGTCGGCCACCCCGGCGGGTTCCTCGGCAGCCGCGCGTTCAGCAGCTCGCCGACGCAGGTCGCCAAGCGCGCGTGCGCGTTTGTGCAGGGCCTGAAGAGCGCCGGCGTACAAGCGACCCTCAAGCACTTCCCCGGCCTCGGGTACGCGACGAGGAACACCGATGTGAGCGCTGCGACGATCGACCAGGGCGCCACCGCCCTGAACCGTGACCTGGTCCCGTACCGGCGCTGCCGGCCCGGCCTGGTCATGATGAGCAACGCCGCGTACTCGGCGTACGACCCGGGCGTCCCCGCCGTCTTCAGCAAGCAGATCGTCGACGGCATCCTGCGCGGCCAGCTTGGTTACACCGGTGTCGTCATCAGTGACAGCCTGACTGCCACGAGCGTGACGAGCCCGACGACCGCGGTCCGCGCCGCACAGGCCGGCGTCGACATGCTCCTGTACATCCCCGAGCAGATCAGCTCGCTGGCCTACCGGAAGGTCCTCGCCGCCGCCCGCGCGGGCCGGCTGCCGCGCTCGCAGGTCCGCGCCGCCGCCGCCAGGATCGAGGCCCTGACGCGATGAACGACCTGCAGCGGATCCGGCCGGGCACCGCCGCCGCCGTCGTCCTGACCGTCGCCGCCACCGCGTTCGCGGGCCTAACCGTCAGCGGCCTCGCCGACTCGCTGCACACCACAGACCAGCCCGCCGACGCGCCGCAGCCCGCGCAACTCCCCAACGTGCCCGACAGCGTCACCGCCCCTGAAGATCGCCCGCAGACCGTGCAGACGGTCAAGGCACCGAACACCGCGACCATCCCCAACCCGACGACGGTCCGGCACAAGACCTGCCGCCTGCCTGGCGGCAGGGCGATGAGCGTCCGCAAGGGCACGCCCTGCCCGACGATGCCGCAGATCGACCAGGACGTCGCCGAGCGCCTGCAACGCCGCCCCGCCCAGCAGCCGGCCGCGCCCCAGCAGCCGCAGACTTCGCCTTCTCCTGCTCAGCCTCAGCAGGGCGCTGAGACCAAGCCGCAACACGGCGGCGCCGCGCCCGACCTGTCTCCGGGCGCCGCGCCCGACCCGTCTCCGGGCGGCGCGGCCGCCCCGCCCGGCTGACCGCGACCAGGCTCGCACCCCCGCCTTCCTCGACATCGACGACCAGGAGCACCTTGGAGGTCTTCGCGGGCCGCGAACGGGTCGGGCAAGTCGACGTACATCGCCAAGTTCCTCGGACCCGTCACCGGATTGCCGTTCATCAACGTCGACGTGACCGCCAGCTCGCCGACAACATCGCCCTGAACTGGATCCTCGACACCGTCGACTCCGCCTCGCCGCGCCGCGAACAGTGGGAGCTCATCTGCGCCATGGCCGGCGAGCGGACCGGCATGACCATCGACCCCGATCACGCCTACCTGCCGCGCAGTCTCAGCTACGCGAGCTGCATGCAGCTTATGGTCCCCCTCGCCGACGACGTCAGCCTGATCCTCAGCCAGCTGGTCGAGCCGACCGTGACCAGCGGCCACCCGGACGCCGCGTAGCGACGTCAGCCCTTGCTGAACGTGATCCGGGCGCTGCCCTTCGTGCACTTCCAGTCCACGATCGGCAGCGTCTGGTTGTGCTCGACGCCCTGGCAGGAGAACCCCCGTGACCGGTAGCTGTGACGCTTGCCGTCGACATCGTCGGGCCCGTAGTTCCTGGACTTGCGCGCCACCGCCCGCGCGGTCTTGCACCCGACGTTCGTCGCGCGGATCTGCAGCGCGGCGTTCTCCGAGTTCTTCTCGAAGACGACCGAGGCGCACGAGCGTGTCGCCGCGCCGGCGGACCCGGCGCACGCCACGAGGATGATCAGACTGGCGAGGATCAGCGCAAGAGGGGGACGAAGCATCGCGGAATCCTAACCGCGCAACTACGGCTGCGCCAGGCGCCCAGCCGCTCGGGACTGCGTCTGCCGCCCGCGCCAGCAGATCCGGCACACCGACTCGCAGTCGGACGTGGTCACGTCGATGACCTGCGCCCGCTCTCGGGCCCTGCCCCGCGCCGGTGCCGTGGTGGGACATACGGTCGGCTCGCGGCCGGGTCGGCCGCGCGATCTGCGCGGTTCTGGTAGAAGACCACCTATTCGTCAGGAGGACTGAAGCAATCATGGTGCTCGACCCGCAAGGCAAACCGTCCACGCAGCCGCCCCCGCAGGGTGTCGCGCCAGCCGTTCCGCCGCCCCCGGATCCGCCGAAGCAGCCCGCTGGCCGCTGGCAGATCGGCACGGGCTGGATCGTCACTGGAATCGTCGGTGCCGCGCTCGCAGTTGTCGTGTTCTTCGCCTCCGGGTTCTTCGTCGGTCAGAGCACCCGCAAGAGCGCCGAGCAGGTTGCCAAGGAGCGGACCGAAGCGGTGAACGTCGCCGTCGTCGCGGCCGTGGATCGCAAGGGCGAGGAGGACAAGAAGCTGCGTTTGCGGATGATGGCCCGTCAGGAGACGAAGCTGAAGGCCCGCAACCGCAGCGTGATCCGGCGCGTTGTCCGCAAGATGAAGCGCTCCGGCGCACGCAAGGCCGACGAGGCGTACGCGTCAGGCTCGGCCGTCGGTCGCAACGAGGGCTTCGAGACCGGTGTCGACGCCGGCATCGAGAAGGCCTCCGACGACGTGGTCTGCAGCGACGACCCGGACGTGCCACTGCCGTACTGCTAATCGGCGAGTGCGCGGCGGCCCCTGGTCTGCTCACATGCTCGGGCCGAGCTCGTGCTCGCCGTAGCCAACGAGGACCGACGGGTCGTTCTCGCCGGCGGCCTTGTTCAGGAATCGGTCCATCTCGGCCTGGTCGTCGATGTACACGTCCGTTGGTCCGGCCGGGCGCTCGGCGATCAACTTCGCGTCGGAGCCGTTGCAGACCCTCAGGGTGCTGAGGAACCCGAGGTCGGCGATCTCGACGAAGCGCGCGCGACGACCTTATTGGGGCGCTTGTGACGTTTCCGTGGGTGCTCGGCGAATCTGAAGTGGGGCGCACGCCGCTCCGGTCCTAGGGTTCCGGCTTCTCGAAGGCTGGAATCTTGAGGAGCTGGATGCGACGTGCGCGGGATCAG
>JBPPNC010000181.1:0-63820 GCA_051306365.1 Solirubrobacteraceae bacterium | reverse complement strand
GGACAAATTTGCCCAGCGATGCTCGGACCGACGGTCCGTGTGCCCTCACGGCGGTGCACCGGATGATGGCGCAGTCCATCCGCACGGTGGACGTTTCGTGCCAGCACTCCGAGGAGGTCGTTCCGTGGATCCCGCCGTACAAGAAGCGTTGGACACAGCAGCGGGGGTGAACCTCGAGTTCTTCTACTGGATGTCCATCGCCCTGATGTTCCTCATCCACGCAGGGTTCCTCGCCTACGAGGGCGGCGCGTCTCGGGTGAAGAACGTCCTCGCCGCATCGATGAAGAACCTGTTGACGCTCGCGATCGTGATCCCGAGCTTCTTCTTCATCGGCTGGTTCCTCTACAACTCGATGCCGACGGGTGTTCCGCGGCTCGATGAACTGGCCAAGGGCGCGTTGCCCTGGAGCGCCAACATGGGCCCGAACCTCGAGGACAGCCTCAGCGGCGTGTTCTGGGGCGCGTTCGCGATGTTCGCCGCGACGACGGCGTCGATCATGTCGGGCGCGGTCATCGAGCGCATTCGGACGAGCGCCTTCCTCATCCTCGCGACGGTCCTCGGGTCCGTCGTGTGGATCATCGGCGCCGCATGGGGCTGGCACCCGGCGGGCTGGATGCTCACCGAGTTCGGGTTCCACGACGTCGGCGCCGCCGGCTGCGTGCACCTGGTCGCGGGCGCGTTCACGCTCGGTGTCCTGATCCACCTCGGCCCGCGCATCGGCCGCTTCAACGCGGACGGCAGCGCCAACACGATCCAGCCGCACAACCTGCCGATGACGATGCTCGGCCTGATGCTGATCTTCGTCGGCTTCTTCGGCTTCCTCATGGGCTGTGTCGTCTACGCCAGCAGCGGCTACATCAACATCTACGGCATGGGGACGAACCTGTCGGCTTTCGTGTTCAACACGCTCATGGGCCTGGCGGGCGGCATCACCGGCGCGTACCTCGCCTCACGGGGCGAGCCGTTCTGGACGATCTCCGGCGGCCTCGCCGGCGTCATCTCCGTGGCCTCCGGCCTGGACGTCTACTACCCGGGCCTCGCGTTCGTCATCGCCATCATCGGCGGCGCGATGATCCCGTACGCCGGCCGGTTCATCGAGAAGATGGGCATCGACGACGCGGTCGGAGCTGTGTCGGTTCACGGCGTCTGCGGCCTCTGGTCGCTGATCGCGGTGGGCATCTTCGCCTCGGGCTACCCCAACGTCGAGGGCATCTCCGACACGTCGCTCATCGGGCAGCTCGTCTCTGCCGCGGCGTTCATCGCGCTCGGGTTCATTCCCGGCTACGTGATCGCGTGGATGCTGAAGAAGGCCGGCCTGCTGCGCATTCCGCCGCAGGCGGAGGAGAGCGGGCTCGACATCGCGCACATCCCCTCCCTGCCGTACCCGGAGGGCATTCCCGTCACGGCGCGCGAGCCGTTCATCGGTCAGCCGCCGGTGGCACCGAGCGAAACCGTCCCGGCCGCCCCCGAGCGGTAGTCCCGACCCTGCGTAGAACGGAGCTCAACTCATGAACACCAGTCCCGTCGACACCTACGAGGGCGCGTCGGACATCTTCACGTACGGCGCCGGCTCGTTCGGCATGTGGTTCTTCCTCGTCATCGCAATCATCGGGTTCCTCGGGATGATCGCGTGGACCATCGCCCACGAGAACCAGGCGTTCGCCGGACTGCCGCCGTCGAGCACGGAGCAGTCCATGCACGAGTCCGCGCCGGTGGGCCTGGACCCCGTGCCCGGCCCCGCCGGCTCGCAGCCCTAGCGGCTCACAGCATCCTCAGTCGGGCGGCGGCCCCGCGGACCTCGGTTCGCGGGGCCGCCGTCGTTCAGTACACGGTGTGCAGCCTGTACCTATTTGTCCATCGGACGTTGGACCGGCGGTCGGTGGGATGCGCGGCGCAGTCGCGACAGCATCTGTGCGGTGATGCCGTACGGGGTCTCCATGGAGCACACGACGCTGCCGAAGGACACCGGGCTGACGCTCGATCCGTCGGCCCGCGTGCACCTGATCGCGGCGTCCCCCGCCGACGACGCCGTGACCGCGCTACTCGCGCAGTGGCGCGAGACACGGGGCGGTACGGCAGCGCTGCTGCACGTCGGCCCCGCGCCCGAAGGCGCCCCGGCCGACACCACCATGGCGGCCGACGGCGAGGACCTCGCCGCGCGCCTCACGGCCCGCCTGCGTGAGGCCCGCGTGGGCATCCGCGTGTACGTCGCCGGCGACGAAGGATTCGTGCGGGCCACGAGCGCCGCCGCCCTCGCCGCCGGCCTCCTCCCGGACGAGATGCGCACGGAGGTCACCGCCTCAGCCGCCCGTCGCGTGTGGTGCTCGCACTGCCGCGCGATCACCGAAGGCGTCACGACGACCGTCACCCCATGCGCCGGCTGCGGTCGGACGCTGGAGGTCTTTCATCACTTCTCGCGCCGCCGCGGCGCGTACCTCGGATTCCAGGCCGATGCCGAGGCCCCCGGCGAGCTGCCCGAACCGGAGGTCGCCTGGCCGTGAGCACCATCAAGGTCCGCGTAGCGGAGATCACCGAGCTGTCACCGGACGTCCGCGCGTTCGACCTGGTTCCCCTCAACGGCACGCCGCTGCCCGCCTTCTCGCCCGGCAGCCACGTCGTCGTCCATGTGCCCGGTGAGGACCGCGTGCGCAGGAACCCGTACTCGCTGGCGTCGTCACCGTGGGATCCCGGGCGCTACCGCATCGCCGTCCGCCGGCTCGAGGAGGGCCGCGGCGGGTCGCTCGGGATGCACGAGCGGGTGCGCTGGGGCGACGTGCTCGACATCGAGCCCCCGCACAACCTCTTCGCCCCCGACCGCGCCGCGACGCGTCATGTGCTCGTGGCCGGCGGCATCGGGATCACGCCGTTCGTCTCCTACACCCACGCGCTGCTGCGCGAAGACGTCCCGTTCGAACTGCACTACGCGTTCCGCGCGCCCGAGCACGCGGCGCTGCTCGACGACCTGACGACGGTCTGCCCCGGCGCGGTCCGCACGTACATCGACACGGACGGCAGCGCGCTGCTGGCCGGGCTGCGCGAGCGGCTGGCCGACCAGCCGCTCGGCACCCACCTCTCCGTCTGCGGACCCGCGCCGCTGATGGAGGCCGTCCTCGGTCTCGCCCGGGAGCTGGGCTGGCCCGAGAGCCGGCTGCACCTCGAGCGGTTCGCGCTCGACGAAGAACCGCGCCGGCCGTTCAGCGTGCGCCTGGCGAGCACCGACGAGGTGATCGACGTCCCCGAGGAGCTCACGCTGCTTGAGGCGCTCGAGGACCGCGGGATCGACGTTCCCTACCTCTGCCGCCAGGGCATCTGCGGCGAGTGCCGCACGCCGGTCGTCAGCGGCACGCCCGACCACCGCGACGTCTACCTGACCGCCGACGAGCGCGCCGCCGGCGACGCGCTCATGCCCTGCGTCTCGCGCTGCGCGCGCGGACCGCTCGTCCTCGACCTCTGAAAGCCATGGCCAACAGCCCTCAGGCGATTGCGCACTTCCCCTTCCCGTTCGACGCCGACAGCTACATGTACTCCACGAACGTGGAATCCGCCGACCAGGTCCGCGACAACGGCATGGCCGGCTGGGGCGGCCGGGTCTACGACGTCTGCGAGCACTACCGCCACGAGATCGCCCTGCGCAACGAGATCCTCGCGCGCGACCCGCTGCGCTGCCAGGTCCTCCCGCACATGCGCCAGGCCGCCTGGGACGTCGTCGAGCACGCCACGACGTCGATGGCGCACGACTACCCCGACTGGTTCTCGCGCGAGGAGCGCGGCGGCGAAGTGCGCTGGACGAACCGGCTGCTGGAGCTCGAGCAGGTGTTCACCCCCGGCGTCGAGGACACCCTGCCCGAGGAGCCGTTTCACTGGATGATGCGCCAGGTCCAAGAGGACATCGAGCTGCTCGACCAGCGTGGCGACACGCTGTACGTCGACGCCGGGATCCTCACGTTCGGCGCCGACTGGTCGCTGGACTTCGACCTCGGGATGAGCTTCCTGGAGATCCACGGCCCGGTGCCGCGCGCGCACGAGCTCGGGGTCTTCCAGCGGGCCCACACGTTCCTGCTCGGCCTGCGCGCCGGCCAGAACCACCGGCGGACGAACTGGACGATGACGGTCGGCCGGCGCCTGGACACGGTCACCGAGGTCTACCCGGAGTGGGGTCCCGACCGCACGTCGCTGACGTACGACGAGATCGGCCCGCGGCTGCACCTGCGCGTGGAGGTCCAGCACTTCGTGCGGCTGCCGCGCAGCAACGCGGTGATGTTCCCGATCCGCACGTACCTCATCTCGATGGACGAGCTGTGCACGGTGCCGGCGTGGTCGATGCGCCTGGAGCGCGTCCTCGCGTCGCTGCCCGACGACCTGACCGACTACAAGGGCCTGGCCCGCTACCGCGACATGGCGGTGCAGTGGCTGGCCGAGCGCAACGCGACCCTGGGAGCCACCGCGGCATGAGCGAGAAGACGTGGGGCGCCGCCCCGTACTGGGGCCTGGGCTACGACTGGGACCCCGACTGGGTGCTGACGGCCGAGCAGCAGGAGCTGCGGGCCAAGCTCATCGACCTGTGCGAGTCCAAGCTCCGCGCGAACGCGAAGACGAGCGACGACGGCCTCATCTACCCGCGCGAGAACCTCGAGCTGCTGGGTTCCGAACTCGGCCTGCTCGCGCTCACCGTGCCGCAGGAGTACGGCGGGCTGGGCCAGAACCACGTCTGCTTCGCGATGGTCTGCGAGACGATCGCGCGGTATGGCTGTGCGTCGACGGCCATGTGTTACGTCATGCACATGGCCGCGGTGAACGCGATCATGTTCCGCCCCACGCCGGAGCTCATCGACCGCTATATCCGGCCGCTGAACGAGGGCAGGCTCGGCACACTGTCGTACTCCGACCCGGAGACGGGCTCGCACTTCTGGTACCCGATCAGCTCGGGCGCCGAGCGGCTGCCCGACGGCGGGTTCAAGGTCCACAAGAAGGCGTCGTGGACCACCTCGGCCGGCTTCGCCGACTTCTACGTCGTGCAGACGACGTCGCCGGACTTCAGCGGGTACGACGACCTCTCGGTGTTCGTCGTCGACGCCGAGGACGCCGAGGCCAAGCCGGCGACGTGGGACGCCATGGGCCTGCGCGGCAACCAGTCCGGCCCGCTGGAGGTCCCGAGCGCGGAGCTGGACGCCGACCGCATCGTCGGCCCCGTCGGCGACGGCGCGGCGAGCAACGACGAGTCGGTCGACCCGTGGTTCCTCCTCGGCTCCTCGTCGGTCTGGAACGGCCTGGCGATGGGCGCCATCGACATCGCCAAGCGCCAGACCACGCGCAAGCGCCACGCCGACGTCGGCCTGCGCGTGGCGGACTACCCGACGATTCAGGACTACGTCGGCGAGGCGATCATGGACACGAACGCGTCACGGCTGTTCACCTTGAGCGTCGCGCAGGCGATGGACGAGGCGACCGACGACAACACGAAGACGCTGGCGGTCGGCGAGTTCGCGCGCGCGTCGTTCCTGCACTGGTCGTGGCAGATCAAGTTCATCGCCGCGAAGAACACCGCACACGTGGTCGACAAGATGCTGCACGCCTGCGGCGGCACGGGCTACAAGCGCGGCGACATGGAGCTGGAGCGGTATCTCCGCGACGCGAAGGCCGGCTGGGTCATGGGCCCGACGAACGAGGTACTGCGCCAGTTCGTCGGCAGGGCCGCACTGCTCGGCTTCGACGCGCTCGACTACTGGAACCAGACGTACAACCGGCGCTCGGTCGAGAACGAGATCAAGAAGCTCGACATCGAGGGCAAGCGCAAGCTCGCCGAGCAGCTGCTGGCCGAGGCGACCGCCGCGGAGATCGGCGAGGCCGAGCGGGCCGCGGCGAAGGCGAAGACGGCCGCGGCGTAGTGGCTCTCGCGCCGAACGGCCTGCTGGAGGTTCGGCGCGAGCGCGAGTCATTCTGGGTGCGCGCGGGCGGAACGACGGCGGTGGCCCTGCGCGGGGACGATCGGGTGGAGCTGATCGATCCTCGGGGAGGACGGATCGTGGAGGTGGCCCTCCGCGACGAGCATGGCCACGATGCCTTCGACGCGCTCGGCCTCACCCCGGACAGGCCGGCGCGCACCGCCCGGCTGCTCGGCGCGGACACGCCGGCCGGCGGCCGGGTGGAACTGCGCGCAGAGCGCGACGTCCACGCACGCTTCGCCGCACCCGCCACGGGCGAGCCCGACGACCCCGATCTGCTGGTGCAGGTCCACCGCGCAGTGCCGGCCGTTCGCGAGGAGGCCGAGCTGCCTCCCCCACTCGCCGAGCCGCGGCTGGAGCTGCGTGTCGGCGCCGCGACCGCCCGCGACTACACGGTCAAGGCCGGCGAGTACATCCAGATCATCGACGTCGCGGGCAGGCAGTGCTCGGACTTCGTCGCGTTTCACCGCGCCAAGCTCGAGGACGGAACCGAGCGCGGGCTCGACGCCACGGCGACCCGCTCGATGACCGGCCGCGCGTACCCCGAGCCGGGCCTGCGGGGCAAGTTCTTCGACACCGACCTGCTGCCGCTCGTCGAGGTCGTGCAGGACACCGTCGGCCGCCACGACACGTTCGCCCTGGCCTGCACCTCGCGGTACTACGACGACCTCGGCTACCCCGGCCACGTCAACTGCACCGACAACTTCAACGGCGCGCTCGCGGGTTGGGGCGTCACCCCCCGCGGCGGCTGGCCCGCGCTGAACCTCTTCTACAACACCGCCTTCGATGCCTCGCACCTGCTGCTCGGCGACGAGCCCTGGTCGCGCCCGGGCGACCACGTGCTGCTGCGCGCGCTCGACGACCTCGTGTGCGCGTCATCGGCCTGCCCCGACGACATCGATCCCTCCAACGGCTGGGAGATCACGGACATCCATGTGCGCGTCTACTCGCCCGAGCACACGTTCAGCGTGGCGCTCGCCCACCGCCCGGACATCGAGGTGCCACCCCGCATGACGACCGACACGGCGTTCGGCGCGCAGGTGCGCGCGCTCGGCGCCGACATGACCGACGGCGGCGGCTTCTGGCTGCCCGAGCGCTTTCACCGCCACGGCGCCACCGCGGAATACCTCGCCTGCCGCGAGCGCGTCGCGGTGATGGACCTCTCGCAGCTGCGCAAGTGGGAGGTCCTCGGCCCCGACGCCGAGACGCTCATCCAGCGCACGATCACGCGCGACGCACGGCGGTTGGCCGTGGGCCAGGTCTCCTACACCGCGGTGTGCGACGAGACCGGCGCGATGCTCGACGACGCCACGGTGTTCCGCCTGGGTCAGGACAACTGGCGCTTCATCGGGGGCTGCGACACCGACGAGCTGCTCCTGCGCGAGACCGCGGCGCGCCACGGGCTGGACCGTGTTTGGATCAAACCCGCCACCGACGAGCTGCACAACCTCGCGGTGCAGGGACCGCGCAGCCGCGACGTCCTCGCCCCGCTGATCTGGAGCGGACCCACCCAGCCGGATCTTGTCGACCTGCGGTGGTTCCGTTTCCTCGTGGGCCGGGTCGGCGGGCCGCAGGGGATCGCGGTCGTCGTGTCGCGCACCGGGTACACCGGCGAGTTGGGCTACGAGCTGTTCTGCCACCCGCGTGACGGCGAAGCGGTGTGGGACGCGGTGATGGCCGCGGGGGCGGAGCACGGCATCGCGCCGCTCGGGCTCGACGCGCTTGAGCTGCTGCGCGTCGAGGCCGGCCTCATCCTCGCCGGGCACGAGTTCGGCAGCGGCGAGGACCCGTACGAAGCGGGGATCGGGTTCGCCGTGGCGCTCGACGGCGAGGACTTCACCGGCCGGGACGCGCTGCGCGAGCGGCGTGACCATCCCCGCGAGAAGCTGGTGGGCCTGGTCCTCGCCGGCGGCGAAGCGCCTGCCCACGGCGACGCGGTCCTGGCCGGCCGGCTCCCCGTCGGCGTCGTCACGAGCGCGGTCGTCTCGCCGCACCGCCGCACGCCGGTCGCCCTCGCGCGGGTCGCGGTCCAGCACGCAGACGCGGGCACCGCGCTCGTGGTGCAGCGCGCCGAGGGCCGCCGGCGCACCGTCGACGCCACCGTCACGACGGTGCCGTTCTACGACCCCGGCAAGGAGCGGCCCCGGGCATGAAGCGCACGGCGCAGCTCGGCGGCGCAGCACCGGGACGGTCGCGGACCGCAGGCCGCGCGCGTTCGGGGACGCCGCCGAACGCGACCACCGCGGGGATGGCCGCGCTCACCCCGACGTGGCGCTCGACCGCGCCGCGGCGCCTGCGCGATGCGATGGGCCGGTTCGCGACCGGGGTCACCGTGATCACCACCGCCGACGAGGGCGACAGTGTCCACGGGATGACCGCGAACGGCGTGCTGAGCGTGTCGCTCGACCCGCCGCTGGTGCTCGTCTCTCTCGGCCGCTGCCGGATGGCCGAGATCCTGCCGCGGACCGGGCGCTACGGGATCAGCGTGCTCGCCGCCGACCAGCAGGACGTCGCGATGCACTTCGCCGGGCAGCACCGCCACACCACCACGCCGGCGTTCACATGGGACGGCGGCCTGCCGTTCCTCCCCGGATCGCTGGCGCAGATCGGCTGCCGTGTCGCCGACGTGCATCCCGCCGGGGACCACGTGCTGTGGATCGGTCGGGTCGAGCACATGACTCATCGGGACGGCGATCCGCTGCTGTTTTACGCCGGAACGTTCGCGGGCGTCCGCACCTGAAGTTCACGGGAGACTACGTACAACTATCCAGTTGTGTAGTAGTAATATGGTGGGTGTCACGGTCACCCCGACCGACGTCTTCCACGAAGGAGCCCCCATGTCCTCGCCGTCACCCCACCGCGTCGTGGTCGTCGGCTCGAGTTTCGCCGGCCTCACGGCGGCTCTGGACCTGCGCAAGCACCTCGACGACCGGCATGAGGTCGTCGTCCTCGACCCACGCGATCACTTCACGTTCATCCCGTCGCTCATCTGGGTCCCGTTCGGTCTGCGCAAGGCCGACGACATCACCTTTCCCCTGGAGCCCCTGTACACGAAGAAGGGCATCCGCTTCGTCAACGAGGCGGCCGCAACGATCGACCCGGTCGCGCACGTCGTCACGACCGCCTCCGGTGAGGCGATCGCCTACGACAAGCTCGTCGTCGCCACCGGCCCGCGCCTGGCCTTCGAGAAGGTCCCCGGGCTCGGCCCCGAGCATGGCTACACGCAGTCGGTCTGCAACCTCGACCATGCGCTCCTCGCCGAGGACGCCTGGGAGCGGTTCCTCGAGAACCCCGGCCCGGTCGTGGTCGGCACCGCGCAGGGCGGCTCGTGCTTCGGCGCCTCGTACGAGTTCCTCTTCAACGTCAAGCACCGCATCAAGAAGGCCGGGCTCGAGGACGTCGCGCCCGTGACCTTCGTGAGCGCCGAGCCGTACCTCGGCCACTTCGGCCTGGGCGGCGTCGCCGACTCCTCGGCGCGCGTGCAGAAGTTCTTCGACCGGCTCGACATCGAGGGCCTGCCGAACACCGTCATCACCGAGGTCCGCGACGGTGAGATGGAGCTCGAGGGCGGCCGCACCCTGCCGTTCGCATACTCGATGATCGTGCCGCCGTTCACCGGCGTCAACGCGGTCCGCGACGCCGAAGGGCTCGCCAACCCCATGGGCTTCGTCCCCGTGACCGACGAGTTCCGCCACCCCGAGCATGAGGACGTGTTCTCCGCCGGCGTCGCCGTCGCCATCGCCCCGCCCGAGCAGACGCCCGTGCCGGCGGGCGTGCCGAAGACCGGCCAGATGAGCGAGGTCATGGCGCGCGCCGCGGTGCACAACATCGTGGCCGACATCCAGGGCGGCAAGCACAAGCCGCTGCCCATCACGGAGATGGCCGCCGTCTGCGTCCTGGACGCGGGCAACGGCGGGATCATCTTCAAGGCCGACCGCGTCCTCGCACCTGGCGAGAGCGGCGCGCACGTCATGGCCGGCCCCCACGCCCACTGGGCCAAGCTCGCGTTCGAGCGGTACTTCCTGGGCAGCCGCAAGCGCGGGCTCGTCGGGGTGTGACGGTCTCAGCGTACGCCGAGTCCATGGGACGCATCACCGGAGACAGGACCGTCGACAAGGTGCGCGACTACCTGCTCGACGGCGCCGCCGACGGGCTGAAGCGCCAGGCCGAAGCGGCCTGAGCGCTACCGCCGCAGGCGCAGCTGCTTGGCGTACGCCTGTGCGCCGGGCAGCGCCTGCGGCAGCCCGATGCGCACGGTCGCACGCACGTCGCGCGCCTTGCGCAGCCGCTTGCGCCCGGCGGTCGTGAGCCTGATCGCGACGGTCTGCTGCGCCGTGCTCCCAACGGTCGCCTGCGTGGTGCCCAGCAACGCCTCGGTGATCCGCGTCTTGCGGCCCTTGCGCTTGACCTTCACCGGGATCGACAGGGTGAGGGTGGTCTGGCACGGTCCCGTCGGCGCCAGGTTCGCCAGCCGCACCCGCGTGGTCAGGCGCCCGCGGCGGGCGACGGTGCTCAATCGCTGCGGGGGCAGCGCGAGCTGGTTCAGAACGCACGCCGGGACCGGCTGCGGCGGGTCCCGGTCCCCGGCGGGGGGGACGAAGGGCGGAAGCTCGGCGACGGCGACGGTCGTCACGGCCGACCGTGCCACGAGCGGCGCGAAGTCGGGAGCGAACGCGCCCGCGCCGATCTGCGCGGCCACGTCCAGGCCGCCGAGTGCGCTCGCACAGAACGTCGCCGTGCCGTCCATGCCCGTGAAGACGAGCGCACCGCCGCCCGGCCGGCGCACCTCCGTGGACCCGACGATCTCGGCCTCACGGACCGGGTGGCCGCGGTAGGTGACGGTCGCGCCGTAGCACCCCGGTGTTCCCGTCGGGGAGACGGCGAAGTCCAGCCCGAGGACACGCCCTGGGGCGGGGTTGGCGCCGCAGACGCGCACGTCGCGCACCGCGCCCCCCGTGACCCGGTCGCGCGCGATGGCGGCGGCGTACGCGCGGCTCGTCACGGTCTCTCCCCCGGGTTCCATCGCCGGGTAGATGCCCATCCAGTGCTCCATGAGGTCGAAGACGTTCGTCACGCCCGGCGGCGGCTCGACGAGGCTGCGCTCGCGCTCCATGACCGCGTAGCCGTACTGGTCGCCCAGCGCGCAGTCGGCGCCCTGCAGGGTGTCGGTGACCAGCGCGTAGTTCCCGGCCCGCGTCGGCTCGGGGAACCAGCCGTCCGTGGTCGCGGCCTGGGAGCCGGCCGTGGCATCCCCCGGCTTCAGCGCCCAGCCGAGCTCGGTCTGCTCGAGGGCGACGGCGCCCCGGCCGACGGCGGCCAGCGCCCGCTGCATGCGCCGCACGTTGACGACGATGCTCACGAGCGCCGGGCCGTACGGGTGGATCGCGATGCCGTCGGTCTCCCATGCGGGCCCGCCGCTGTTGACGAGGGCCTGAAGCCACGGCCCGTCGTTCGTCTGCACGGAGCAGTCCACCTGGCCGCCCCACACCACGCCCCCGACGAGCACCTGCGCGTCGGCATCGACCGCCTTGATCGCGGTCCGTGCCTGGTCGTAGAGGCTGCGGTACTGCGCCGCGTTGACGTGGTTGTTCCAGTACGCGTCGACGTTCGGCTCGTTCCAGATCTCGTACTTGGCGATCGGCTGCGGCGGCACACCGGGATGCTCGGCGGCAAACTGCGTCCAGAACGTCCCGCCGGGCCCATATCGCGCGGCGAGCGCCGCGGCGTAGGCGGCGAACTCGTCGTAGTGCTCGGGCCTGGGCGGCAGGTAGCGCGGCACGAGCGGCGCGCACCCGGGGCGCGGGTTGGCCGCCTCCTGCGCCCACGCGGGCGCCAGGTCGACCACAGGCAGCCAGCGGATGCCCTCCAGCGCCAGCGTCTCGGCGATCCGGTCGCTCACCGACCAGTCGGGTGCGTCGCCCGGGCCGCTCGGCTGCACGCGCGACCAGGCGGCGTCCGTGCGCGCCACCGTCATGCCGTCGCGCGCCATGGCCGCGACGTACGGCTCCCATGCGGGCCCGGCGCCGCTCGTCCACTGCACGTCCCAGTTGACGAGGCTCTGGATGTTCAGGCCGAACGACGACGCGGCGGGGGCGGGCGCAGCAGTGCCAAGGGCCGCAGCGGCGGCGAGCGACACGCCGATCAGGGCGCGCCGGAGCGGGGGGCGCTTCACGTGAGGAAATTCAACCATACGAGGAGCCCGACCGCACGGCGTCGGGCCCCGGCTCTCAGCTACGGTTCGCGGCCGCATGCGCTTCTTTGAATATGAGGCTCGCGAGATCGTCAAGCGCGCGGGCATCCCGGTCACTGACTACGGGTTCACCACCGATGCGACCGAGGCCAAGACGATCGCCGAGCGGATCGGCGGGCCGACGGTCATCAAGTCCCAGGTCCTCACAGGGGGCCGGATGAAGGCCGGCGGCGTGAAGTTCGCCGACACGCCCGAAGAGGCCGAGGCTCACGCCAGGGACATCCTCCAGCTCGAGATCGCCGGCCACTGGCCGCGCGGCGTCCTCGTCGACCCGAAGGCCGAGGTCAAGCAGGAGTACTACGCCGGCGTCGTCTGGGACGGCACCGCTAAGAAGCCGCTGATGCTCTTCAGCGACATGGGCGGTATCGACATCGAGCAGGTCGCCGAGGACCATCCCGATCACGTCGGCCGTGGCCACTTCTCCGCGCTCGAACCGTTCCACGATTTCCAGGCCAAGCAGGTCATCGCCGCAGCCGGCGTGACGGGCAAGCCGCTGCAGCGCCTCACGCCGGTGCTGGCCCGCCTCGCGCGCCTGTTCCTCGAGGGCGACATGCTCCTCGCCGAGATCAACCCGCTGGCCGAGCTGACCGACGGCTCCTTCGTCGCGCTCGACGCGCACATGGAGATGGAGGACGAGGGCATGCCCCGCCAGAAGGCGCTGATCAAGGCGCTGGGCATCGGGGCCGAGGAGGGCACCCGCGAGGGGCACACCCCCACCTCGTTCGAGGAGGCCGTGAAGGCCATCGACGCCGCCGACCATCGCGGCGTCATCCAGGGCAAGGACACCGGCTTCCACGGCAACATCGGCCTCGTCATCGGCGCCGGTGGCGGCTCGCTGACGCTGACCGACGCGGTCCGCCAGCAGGGCGGTAAGCCGGCCAACTACTCCGAGATCGGCGGCAACCCGTCGGTCGCGAAGGCCTGCGGCCTCGCCAAGGAGGTCCTGCAGAAGGACGGGGTCGAGAAGATCGCGGTGATGATGTCGATCGTCTCGAACACCCGCGTCGACATCGTCGCGCGCGGCGTCATCAAGGCCTGCCTCGAGCTGGGCAAGGACCCGGGCGAGACCATCGCCATCTTCCGCATCCCGGGCGCCTGGGAGGACGAGGGCTTCAAGATCCTCGACAAGTACGGCATCGAGTACTGCGACCGCTCCGTCTCCCTCTGGGACGCGGCCGGCCGCGCGGTGGCCAAGATTCAGGGGGAAGTCGCCGCATGAGCATCCTCATCGACGAGAACACGACGTTCATCATCCAGGGCATCACCGGGCGCGAGGCCGTCAACCTGACGCGTGAGTGCCTGGACTACGGCTCGAAGATCGTCGGCGGTGTGACCCCGGGCCGCAAGGGCCGCGAGGTCCACGGCGTTCCGGTCTTCGACACCGTCGAGCAGGTCGTCGCGCACAACGGCGGCGTCGTGCCGGACGGCTCGGTCGTCACCGTGCCGCCCGCCGGCACGAAGGACGCCGTCATCGAGGCGCTCGACGCGGGCATCAAGACCATCGTCATCGTCACCGAGCGCATCCCGCGCCGCGATGTCGCCGCAATGGTCGAGTTCGCCGACCAGCGGGGCGCCCGCATCATCGGCCCGAACTGCCTCGGGCTCATCGTCCCGGGCGTCGCCAAGATGGGCGGCATCGGCGGTCCGGCCAAGAACGCCGAGCAGGCCTACCAGCCGGGTTCGGTCGGCGTCATGAGCCGCTCCGGTGGCATGACCACGGAGATCTCCTCCACGCTGACGGCCGCGGGCCTCGGCGTCTCGACGGCGGTCTCGATCGGCGGCGACGCGATCATCGGCTCGACGTACGCGGAGCTCATGCCGTACTTCGAGGCCGACGAGCAGACCGAGGCCATCGTCATCTACACCGAGCCGGGCGGCCGCATGGAGGCCCAGCTCTCCGCGTGGGTGAAGGAGCACAACTCGCGCCTGCCGATCATCGCCTTCATGGCCGGCAAGTTCATGGACGACGAGGAGATGCAGGGCATGTCCTTCGGGCACGCCGGCACGATCGTCGAGGGCAAGGAAGACAGCGCGACCGAGAAGATCGCCCGCCTCCAAGAGGCCGGCATCCCCGTCGTGGAGCGGATCGACGAGATCCCCGACCTCGTGAAGGCCAAGATCGCTGAGAGGAGCGCGGCATGAAGAAGGACGCCATCTTCATCGGCGTCGAGGTCGACGACGCGGTTGCGTCGGACCCGGCCATGGGCGCCAAGCTCGACGAGGTCTGCCCGGTGAACATTTTCAAGGGCACCGAGTCCGGCGTGGACGTCGTCGAGCAGAACATCGACGAGTGCGTGCTCTGCGGGCTGTGCATCGACGCGGCGCCTGCGGGCACCGTGAGGATTCACAAGCTCTACTCGGGCGAGGTCCTCCCCGCCTAGCTTCGTTGCCGGCCGGCGCCCCCGGGCGCCGGCGACAACAGAGCCCGGAGAGGTTGGTCCTTAAGCGGAGCGTGCCGCGACACCGCTGCCGCGCATCACGCGCTGCTCGGCGATGAGGTCGGCGATGCGCCGCACCGCGTCCTCCGTGGTCAGGCCGCGGGCGTGGATGTTTGAGATGAGGTCGCGCTTCGCGTCCGTGTCGCCCGGGCGCGGCCGGTAGGCGAGGTACGCAGAGAGGCCCTCGGCCGTCGCGAGGCCCGGCCGCTCACCGACGAGCAGCACCACGACCGCGGGGTCGAGCGCCTCCCCCACGTCGTTCATCACCCCGACGCGGCAGTGCCGCACCGCGAACGGCCGCCCGACGCTCCAGCCTCGCTGGCGGCATTCGGCGACGAGCAGCGGCAGCACCGTCGGGACCTGGGCGTGAACCGCGGCGGCGGACAGCCCGTCCCCGATGACGATCTGGACGTCGGGCGCCGGCGGGCACGCCGCGACGATCGCGGCACGCCCGGACTCCGAGAGCCGGCGGCCGAGGTCGGGGCGCAGCAGGTGCTCGTCGATCGTGGCGGCCTGCGAGTCGATCGCGAAGACCGCGTGGGACGTGGCGATGTCGGCGAGCGCCGGGTGCGCGAGATCGAGTGGAGCGAGGACCGCGTCGCGTGCCGCGGCGTGGTCGGCGCGCAGCGCCAGCAGGTCGGTGGTGGTGTAGCCGCCCTCGGGGCCGCCGGTGAAGATCCGGGCGGGCGTCACCTCTCGCGCGCGGCGCGTCAGCAGCGCGCGCACGTCCTGCGGGGCGTCGACCTCGAGCGACGGCTCGGTCACGCGGTCAGCTCCGGCGGCGCAGCGGCGGCCAGCGCCGCAGCGGCGCTCTGGAGCACCGGCCCGTCGCCGCCGGTCAGCCGCCCGTCGCTCCACAGGCCCATCTCGGCCAGCCACGCCTCGAACTCGGGCGCGGGCCGCAGGCCGAGCAGCTCCCGGACGGCGGCGACGTCGTGGTAGCTCGTCGACTGGTAGTTGAGCATCACGTCGTCGCTGCCGGGGATGCCCATGACGTACTGGCAGCCTGCCATCGCGAGCAGCATGAGCAGGTCGTCGTTGGAGTTCTGGTCGGCGTCGGCGTGGTTGGTGTAACAGACGTCGCAGCCCATCGGCAGGCCGAGCAGCCGGCCCACGAAGTGATCCTCCAGGCCGGCGCGGTTGATCTGCCGCGCGTCGGCGAGGTACTCCGGCCCGATGAACCCGACGACGGTGTTGACGAGGAACGGGTCGTACGCGCGGGCGACGCCGTGAGCGCGCGCCTCGATGGTGAGCTGGTCGATGTCGTGATGCGCCCCGGCGGACAGCGCGCTGCCCTGACCGGTCTCGAAGTACATGACCTGGTCGCCGATGAACGTCTCCTCGCGCTCGGCGTGATGGGCGATCACCGCCTCGCGCCCTTCACCGAGCAGATCGAGCGTCACGCCGAAGCTCGCATTCGCGCGTTCGGTCCCCGCGATCGACTGGAAGAGCAGATCGACCGGCGCGCCACGGCGCATGGCCTCGAGCTGCGTGGTGATGTGCGCGAGCACGCAGCTCTGCGTCGGAACGCCGAGGCGGCGGATGAGATCCTGCAGCCCACCGAGGACCGACGCGACGCTGTCGACGCCGTCGTCGACCGGGTTCAGGCCGAGCATCGCGTCGCCGCAGCCGAAGATCAGCCCGTCGACGGCGGAGAGCAGGACCCCCTGGACTGCGTCGGACGGATGGTTCGGCTGCACCCGGCAGGCGAGGACCCCGGGCTGGCCCATCGTGTTGCGCAGCCGCGTCACGGTCCGCAGCGGTGCCGCGGCGACGACGAGGTCCTTGTTGCCCATGAGCTTCGCCGCCGCTGCGGCCATCTCGGGGGTCAGCGCGCGCGCCAGCCCCTCGTCGGACCACCGCTCGGCGAACGCCCGGCTGAGCACGAGCTCGCGCAGCTCGCCGACGGTCAGCGACGCGAACTCGCGGTCGAACGTCGCCCGGTCGTGCGTCTCCTCGATGAGCGCCGTGACGTCGTCCTCGATCACGGGCGTGTCGGCGATCTCGCGCAGCGGCACATCGGCCAGCGCGAGCTTCGCCGCGACCCGCTCTGTCGCGCTGTCCGCCGCGATGCCCGCGAGCGCGTCCCCGGATTTCACCTCGTTGGCCTTGGCCAGCAGCTCACGCAGGTCCGCGAAAGTGTGGGTTTCGCCTCTGAGGGTGCAGCGGTACGGCACGGTCCTTCCCATGGAACCGCGTGCGCCGCATGTCGCCCACCGACCGGGCGGAACAGCCGCGCGCCGTCACGCTGGACCGCGTGTCGACCGCCGCGCGGACCGGCGCCGCCACAACGCCCGGCCGCTGAACGCGGCCGCGATCATCGCCGTGATGACCGCGAGCGCGGCGAGCGCCGCGACCGTCCCCGCGATGGGTGCGATGACCACGCCACCGGCGTGCAGGACGTGGTCGATCGCCGGGATCTTGTCCGCCACGAAGTCCGCGACCCCCATCCCGGCGAGCACGACGAGCACCCACGTCTGCTCGAGGAGATCCCAGTCGCCGGTGAGGTCGATCACCCCCGTGAAGCGCGAAAGGAGCCCGATCACCAAGAGCGGGATCCACGCGCTCAGGCCTGCCGGCCGGGAAGGCACGTCGAGCGCCGCGTCCCCGGTCCATCACCGCGTGGAATACCGTGACCTCGTGCCCGAATTGCCAGAGGTCGAAGCCGCACGCGCGCTGATCGAGCGCGCCGCGCTCCAGCGTGAGATCGCCGTCGTCGACGACGCCGACACCTACGTCTGCCGCCCGCACGCCCCGGGCGAGCTTGCCGACGCCCTCACCGGACGGACGCTCACGGCGGCGAACCGCATCGGCAAGTCGATGTGGGTCGAGACCGACGAGGGCGACGGCCCAGCCCTGGGCCTGCATCTCGGGATGGCCGGCCGGATCATCATCGACGGGGCACATGCGGGTGATCCCCTGAGCGCCGCCGAGGCGCGTGACGCGGAGGAGGCGGGCGGGCATCCCGACCCCCGCCTGTCCGGCGACCCCGCCTGGGCGCGCTTCACCGTCGAGTTCGCCGACGGCGGCCGGCTCGTCCTCTTCGACAAGCGCCGCCTCGGCCGTGCCGTCCTCAACCCGGACCTCACGCACCTCGGTCCCGACGCAGCCGCGATCTCCGCCGCGGACTTCCGCGCGCGGGTCGGCCGCGGCGACGCCCCGCTGAAGGCGCGGATCATGGACCAGTCCGTCCTCGCCGGAGTCGGCAACCTGCTCGCCGACGAGGCGCT
The DNA here is from genome assembly GCA_051306365.1 of Solirubrobacteraceae bacterium. Taxonomy (GTDB): domain Bacteria; phylum Actinomycetota; class Thermoleophilia; order Solirubrobacterales; family Solirubrobacteraceae; genus Svornostia. Next base: position 45,960 of record JBPPNC010000181.1, on the reverse strand, counting down.
GTGGCGCGCCCGGCTGTCCCCGGTCCGCCCGGCCGGCGACCTCGACGACGACGAGCTGAACCGGCTGCGACGCGCGATCCGGGCCACGACCCGCGACGCGATCCGGCTCGGCGGCGTGCACACCGGCACGCTCATCGAGCACCGCCGCCGCGACGGTCACTGCCCGCGCTGCGGCGCGCGGCTCACCCGTACGCAGGTCGGAGGGCGCACCACGTGGTGGTGCTCGGAGGAGCAGCGATGAAGCTCGGCCCCGTCGGCCTCCCCGCCGTCCCGACGCCCGTGCTGCGCGTGGCCTACCGCTACGGCCACCACCTCGCCCGCGGGTACTGGTACGTGCGCCGCCCCGAGGTGTACGGCGTGAAGTGCGTGCTGCGCGACGAGCGCGGCCGTGTCCTGCTCGTCCGCCACACGTACGGCGAGCGCGATGTCTGGGGGCTCCCGGGCGGAGGGCGCCACGCCGACGAACGTGCTGAGCTGACGGCCACCCGCGAGGTGCATGAGGAGGTCGGCGCGGAGGTCACCGTGTGGGTCGAGCTCGGCTCCATCTACAGCGATGCCCTCCACAAGAAGGACACCGTGACCGTCCTGCTCGGCGACTGGCCCGGCGGCGAGCTGCGCCTCCAGGAGTCCGAGCTCGCCGAGGCCGCGTGGTTCGCGCGTGATGCCCTGCCGCCGCGGCTCGCGTTCGAAACCGAGTTCGCCGTCGAGCGGCTCGACACCCTCGGACACTGAGGGCCGGCCCGCGGCAGTCGCAGCTCAGTGGCTGGCGCGCCGCGTGCGGTTGCGCTCTTCCTGCTTGGCGACGACGCGCTCGATGAGCTGGAGCACCTGCCGGTTGCCCGTCGCCTTCGCCTGCCCGTACGTGAACGCCTCGCGCCAGTCGGCGATGTGCGCCTCCTTGGCCATGACGTTGAAGAACGCCCGCTGCGTCTCGACCCGCACGCGCGCGGCCGGGTCGTCACCCTTCGTGACCTTCAGGCCCGGCATCTCGACCCGGTAGGTCTGCACGTCGCCACGGCCGCGCAGTTCGATGACCGCGACGATCTTCATGGGCTCGAGCGCCGGCACCTCCTCGAGGAACCGGCGCACCGCCGTCTCAATGAGGGTCTTCGCGTCCTCCGAGGAACTCAGGCGCGAAGACCCTAAACACGCGTCAGCTCAAGTTCCGCTGGAGCAGCTTCTAGCCGATGACCATGCGCTGGATCTCGGACGTGCCCTCGCCGATGAGCAGCAGCGGCGCGTCGCGGTACAGGCGCTCGATCTCGTACTCCTTCGAGTAGCCGTACCCGCCGTGGATGCGGAAGCATTCCTCCACGCAGTAGCGGCCGGTCTCAGACGCCAGCAGCTTGGCCATGCCGGCCTCGAGGTCCGAACGCTCGCCCGCGTCCTTCATGCGGACGGCCTTCAGCGTGACGAGGCGCGCGGCCTCGATGCGGGTCGCCATCTCGGCGAGCTTGAACTGGATGGCCTGGTGCTCGGCGATCGGCTTGCCGAACGTCTTGCGCTCCTGGCTGTAGCGCAGGGCGAGCTCCAGGGCGCGCTGGGCGATGCCGACGCCGCGGGCGGCGACGTTCACGCGGCCGACCTCGAGCGCGTCCATCATCTGCACGAAGCCCTTGTTCAGGCCCTCGCCGCCGCCGAGGATGTCCCCGTCGGTGCGCTTGTAGCCGTCGAACACCAGCTCGGTGGACTCGACGCCCTTGTAGCCCATCTTCTTGATCTTGGGCGGGACGACGAAGCCCTTCAGGTCGCCGGTGTTCTCGCTGACGCCGGACTCCTTGTCGGCGATGAAGCACGTCATGCCCTTATAGGCGGGCTGCGCGTTGGGATCCGTGCGGACGAGCACGAAGCAGACGGACGACATGAGGCCGTTGGTGACCCACATCTTCGCCCCGTTGATCTCCCAGACGTCGTCGCCGGTCTTCGTCGCGGTCGTCTTGATCGCCTGGACGTCGGAGCCGGCCTCGGGCTCGGAGAGCGAGAACGACGCGCGGATCTCGCCGGTCGCCATCTTCGGCAGGTAGTGCGCCTTCTGCTCCTCGGTGCCGAACTTCATGAGGAGGTAGGTGCCGATGAAGTGCGTGTTGATGATCCCGGAGATCGAGATCCAGCCGCGCGAGAGCTCCTCGACGATCATCGCGTAGGTCGTGAGATCGAGCCCCATGCCCCCGTACTCCTCGGGGATGGTGACGCCGAAGAGGCCGAGCTCCTGCATCTGGTCGACGATCGGCTGCGGGTACGAGTCCTCGTGGTCGTACTTCTCGGCGACCGGGAGGATCTGGTCATCGACGAACTGGCGGACCATCTCGGTGATGGCCTCCTGGTCCTCGGTCTTGTCCTTGTACGTGGGGGCGGCGACGGCCATGGTCTGGGTCTCCAGTCGTCGGTCAGAGGCGGCGGCGCGGGCCATCGAGGATAGCTCCGATCGGCCTGCGATGCCCGGCGATGTCTCCCATATAAGCAAGTGCCTATATTTTTGGGCAGAGATGGCGCCGCGAGACCCCTTCCACGCGATCGCCGATCCCACCCGGCGCGCGATCCTCGACCAGCTGCGCGACGGCGAGATGAGCGCAGGCGATCTCGGCGCCCACGTCCCGATCAGCCAGCCGTCGCTGAGCCAGCATCTGAAGGTCCTGCGCGAGGCGGGGCTCGTCGCCGCCCGGCGCGACGGCCGCCGACGGGTCTACCGCCTGGAGCCTGCATCCCTACGCGTCGTGCGCGAGTGGATCGTCGAGTACGAGGGCTACTGGGACGACCGCCTCGCGGACCTTCCGGGGTGACCGCGACGCGACATCCACAACAGTTGTGGATCACGCGTCGCGGTAGCGTGGCGCGTACCGTGAACCCCGCTGCCACCCTCGTCGAGGCCGCGCCCGCCGACGCCCGCGCGCTCCTGGAACTCGCGCGCGACGGCGCCCGCCGCGAGTGGACCTTCGGCGAGGTCGCCGACCGCTCCGCCCGCCTGGCAGGAGCCCTTGCCGCCCGGGGGATCGGGCGCGGGGACGTCGTCATGACGCTGATCGGCAACCGGCCGGACTGGGTGTTCGCGATGCTTGCGTGCTGGCGGCTCGGCGCGGTGGCGCTCCCCGGCAACGAGATGCTGCGTGCGAAGGACCTCCGCCTGCGCCTGGAGGTCACGCGGCCGAAGCTCGTGATCGCCGACGAACGCAACCGCGCCGAGCTCGAGGCGGCGGACCCCGCGGGCGCGGGAGCTGACGTGCTACTCGTCCCCGATGAGACCCTGTACACGACGGATGCGGCTCCCGCCGCGGTGCTCACCGCCACCGACCCGGCCGTGCTCATATTCACCAGCGGCACGAGCGGCGCGCCGAAGGCGGTCGTCCACGGCGTGCGCTATCTCGCCGGCCAGCGGGTGCAAGCCGAGCACTGGTTCGGGGCGCGGACCGGCGAGCTGGCCTGGTGCACCGCGGCCAGCGGCTGGTCGAAGTCCGCGCGCAACGTGTTCGTTGCCCCGTGGCTTCAGGGCGCTGCGGCGCTGCTGCACGACGACCGGTTCGACCCCGCCGAGCGCCAGGACATCCTCGTGCGCGAGCGCGTGGACGTGCTCTGCATGGCGCCCACCGAGTACCGCGTCATGGCCAAGCGCACCGAGCTGCGCCCGCTGCCGCTGCGCACCGCCGTGGCCGCCGGCGAGGCGCTGAACCCGGAGGTCCTGCACGCGTGGCGCGACGCCGTCGGCGTCGAGGTCCGCGACGGCTACGGCCAGACCGAGACGGGGCAGACGACGTGCGCCCCGGCCGGAACGCCCCCGCGGCCCGGGTCGATGGGTCGCCCGCTGCCGGGGGTCCGCGCGTGGATCGAGGATGGCGAACTGGTGCTCGACCCCGCGACCGTCCCGACGTTCTTCCTGGGCTATCTCGGCGAGCCCGCGCGCGACCTCGCGATCCCCTGGCACACGGGCGACCGCGTGCACGCCGATGACGACGGCTGGCTGTACTTCGAGGGCCGCACCGACGACGTCATCATCAGCGCGGGCTACCGGATCGGGCCGTTCGAGGTGGAGTCCGCGCTCGTCTCACACCAAGCGGTCGCCGAGGCGGCGGTGGTTGCCGCGCCGGACGACGAGCGCGGGTCCGTCGTCCGCGCGGTCGTGGTGCTGCGCGACGGCTACGCGCCGGGCGAGGACCTCGCCCGGGCGCTGCAGGACCACGTCAAACACGAGACCGCGCCGTACAAGTACCCGCGCATCGTCGAGTTCGCCGACGACCTGCCGAAGACCGCGAGCGGCAAGGTCCGCCGCGCGCTGCTGCGCGGCGACGCCTGACTACGGCGTGTCGCGAATCTGCTCGGCGGGCGGCGTCGGGACCTTGGAGTGCTGGTCGGAGTCACCGACCGGGCTGTCGGCGTCCGGGTTGGGCGCCGCAGGCGGGGTGTCCTTCTCCTCGGACTCGCCGCCCTCGGCGCCGGTATCACGGTGCTTGTCATCCATGTGTCCCGCGTACCCGTACGCGGGCCGTCCTATGCGCGGAGTGCGACGATGGCGTCGATCTCCACGTCGACCCCTTTCGGCAGGCCGGCGACTTCGACCGCCGCCCTTGCGGGGGGCGCCGCGGGGAAGAACTCGGCGTAGACCTCGTTGACCTCCGCGAAGTCCGCCATGTTCGTGAGATACACCGTGCAGCGGACCGCGTGCGCGAGTCGCGCGCCGGCAGCAGCGCACACCGCCTCCAGATTCTGCAGGCACCGCCGGGCCTGGACGCCCGCCGACCCCAGCACGAGCTCCCCCGATTCGGGGTCGAGCGGGATCTGTCCACTGCAGAACAGCAGCCCGGATGCCGACACCGCGTGGGAGTAGGGTCCCACCGCTGTTGGAGCGTCGGGCGCATCGATCAGGGTGCGATGGGGTTCGGACACGCGGATCCCTTCTTCGTTTGAATCTCCGTCCCGAAGGTACCTGCCTTGCTACCGTCGCTCGACTTGTCCCGCCGTCGTCTGTCCCTCGCCGCACTCGCAGCCCCGCTGGTCGCCGTGGCCGCCGGCTTCGCCGCAGCGCCCGCGCAGGCACAGGTGGGCTTCCGCGCGTGCGCCCAGCCACAGGGCTTCCAGTGCGGCCGCGTGCCGGTCGCACTCGACCGCAGCGGCGGCGTCCCGGGCGCCGTCAGCCTCAACGTCGTTCGCGCGGTGGCGTCGAACAACCCCGAGCGCTCCGCGGTCATCGCGCTCGCCGGCGGCCCCGGTCAGGCCGCTGCGCCGCTCGCCACCGATTTCGCGTCGACGCTCGCGCCCGCGCTCGCCACCCGTGACCTCGTGGTCTTCGACCAGCGCGGCACCGGCCAGTCCAACCCGCTCTCGTGCGGCGCGTTCCAGCGTGAGTCCTCGAGCAGCCTGCAGTCACTCGCCGGGCAGTGCGCGAACCAGCTCGGCGCGGGACGGCGCTTCTTCACCACGAACGACAGCGCGCAGGACATCGAAGACCTCCGGATCGCGGGCGGCTACGACAAGCTCGTGATCTACGGCGTGTCCTACGGCACGAAGGTCGCGCTCACGTACGCGGCCGCGTTCCCGCAGCGCGTCGAGCGCCTCGTGCTCGACTCGGTCGTGACCCCCGAGGGCCCCGACCCGCTGCAGCGCTCGACCTTCGGCTCGATCTCCCGCGTCCTCGGCGAGCTGTGCTCGCGCAGTGCGTGCAGCGGCATCACCTCGAACGCCACGAGCGACCTGCGGCGCGTCGTGCGCCAGCTCCAGCGCGGCAATCTCCGCGGCAGCTTCATCCGCTCGAACGGGCGCACCGGAAGCGGCACGTTCGATCGCGACGATCTCCTCAGCGTGCTCGTCGCCGGCGACCTGAATCCAACCCTGCGCGCGGAGCTTCCCGCCGCACTGGCCAACGCAAAGCGCGGCAACAGGTGGCAGCTCACGCGCCTCGTCGCGCGTCTCGGCGGCCTCACCGCGTCCCAGGCCGACGACGAGGGTGTGAACACCGCCCTCTACGCCGCAACGACGTGTGAAGAGCTGTCGTTCCCCTGGTCGCGGGATGCGAGCGCGAGCACCCGGATCGCGCAGCTGCGCGCGGCGCTGAACGGCATCTCTCCCAGCGTCTTCCTGCCCTTCGACCGCACGACCGCCGGAGCGTCCACGCTGCTCGACCTCTGCGAGGGCTGGCCGAATGCCGGCCCGGCACCGGCGGTCAACGGCAACCTCCCGGCGGCGCAGACGCTCATCCTCAACGGCAACGCGGACCTCCGCACACCGCTGTCCGACGCGCAGGCCGTCGGCGCGCGCATCTCGGGCTCGACCACGGTCGGCGTGCCGTACACCGGCCACTCGGTGCTCGGCAGCGAGATCTCCGACGAGGACTGCGCCAAGCGCGCCATCCAGCAGTTCTTCGGCGGGCAGGCCCTGAGCCAGTGCACGAACGTGGACAACGTCTTCGCGCCCGTCCCGCGCGCCCCCTCCACGCTGAGCTCCGCGCCGACGGTCCGCGGCACGTCCGGACGGCTCGGGCGCACGCTGGCCACCGTCCTGATGACCGCGGACGACGTCCGCCGTCAGGTGATCGGCACGTCACTGGATCTCGGCCGCGCACCGAACGCCGTCGGCGGCCTGCGCGGCGGTCGCGCCACCGTCTCGAGCAGCGGTGCCCAGCGCCTGCGCAGCGTGCAGTACGTCGCCGGCGTGAAGATCTCCGGCACCGTCAGCTCCCGCGGCGCGGCGTCGCTGTCGGTTCGTGGCGGCGGCGCATCGTCCGGCACCGTCGAGGTGAACGCCGGCGGCAGCGTCGTCAGCGGACGCCTGGGCGGGCGGCGCTTCCGCCTCACGTTCGCCGGCGGCGCGTCGGCGAGCGACACCTCGCTGCCGGATGTCGCCGACGTCTTGCGGCACTGGAAGCTGCGCAACGCGGGGTGAGCCCGCATGCCAAACGCGCTCGAACACGAGACCTCGCCCTACCTGCTCCAGCACCGGGACAACCCGGTGGACTGGCTGCCGTGGGGCGAGGAGGCCCTGCGCCGCGCGCGCGACCTCGACCGGCCGATCCTCGTGTCGATCGGCTACTCGGCGTGCCACTGGTGCCACGTCATGGAGCGCGAGTGCTTCGAGGATCCCGAGATCGCGGCGGTGATGAACGAGCACCTCGTGTGCGTGAAGGTCGACCGTGAGGAGCGCCCGGACGTCGACGCCGTCTACATGGACGCGCTGCAGGCGATGACGGGCCACGGCGGATGGCCGCTGAACATGTTCATCACGCCCGATCAGGTGCCGTTCTTCGGCGGGACCTACTATCCACCGCGGCCAGGGCGCGGCATGCCCGCGTGGCCGGACGTCGTGCGCGCCGTCGCGCAGGCGTGGCGCGATCGGCGCGACGAGATCGAGGCCACGCGCGAAGAGATGGTCGCCCGGCTCGCCGGTGCCGCACGGCTGCGCGCACCGAAGGACGGTGTCGCCGGCCCCGCCGTCCTCGACGAGGCGATGGCGGGCTTGCGCACCGGCTTCGACAGCGTGCATGGCGGGTTCGGCGGCGCCCCGAAGTTCCCGCCGCACGCGGTGCTCGGGTTCCTTCTCGCCCGTGAGGACGGGCACGCGATGGCGCTGCAGACGCTCCGCAGCATGGCGTCGGGCGGGATCTACGACCAGGTCGGCGGCGGCTTTGCGCGGTACGCCGTCGACGCCACCTGGACGGTGCCGCACTTTGAGAAGATGCTGTACGACAACGCGCTGCTGGCGCGTTCCTACCTCCACGGATTCCAGGTCTCCGGTGACGCGCTGCTGCGGCGCACCGCCATCGAGACGCTCGACTTCGCGCTGCGCGAGCTGCGCGGTGGGGAGGGGGCCTTCCACGCCGCCCTGGACGCCGACAGCGAGGGCGTGGAGGGCAAGTTCTACGTGTGGGGCATCGACGAGCTGCGCGACGTGCTCGGCGACGACGACGCGGAGCTCGCGATCACGTGGTTCGGCGCGTCGGCGCAGGGCAACTGGGAGGGCAGGAACGTCCTGGAGTGCCGCGGCGAGGAGCCCGATCCCGAGGCGCACGAGCGCATCCGCGCGGCGCTCTACGCCGCACGGGAGCAGCGGGTCCGTCCGGGGCTCGACGACAAGCGCCTGACGTCATGGAACGCGCTCATGATCGCCGCGCTCGCCGACGCGGGCGCGGTGCTCGGTCGCGACGACTACCTCGACGCCGCCGGGGTGGCGGCGGGCTTCCTGCTGACGACGATGCGCACGCCCCGCGGCACGCTGCTGCGCACGTACAACCGCGGGGAGGCGCGCATCGACGGCTACCTCGAGGACCACGCCTTCACCGTGGAGGCGCTGCTCACGCTGTACGAGGCGACGTTCGAACCCAGGTGGTTCACCGCCGCGCGGGAGCTCGCCGACGTGATGATCCGCGAGTTCGGCGACCCCGAGCACGGCGGGTTCTTCACCACGGGCGCGGGCCATGAAGCGCTCGTGACGCGGCGCAAGGACCTCGAGGACACCCCGATCCCCGCCGGACAGTCGAGCGCCGCGCTGGGGCTGCTGCGCCTCGCCGCGCTGACGGGAGACGGCCGGTACGCGGACTGGGCGCGCGGCGCGCTCGCGATCTCCGGTCAGCTCGCCGCCCGGCACCCGCAGGCATTCGGCCACACCCTGAAGGCCCTGGACTTCCTGCACGCGCGGGTGCGCGAAGTCGCGCTCGTCGGAGACGACATCGCGCCACTCGCCGCGGTCGTGCGCGAACGGCTGCGCCCGTATGTCGTGATGGCGGGCGGCGGTGGCGACGTCCCGCTCCTGCGTGACCGCGCGGCCGCGGATGGCAACGCGACCGCCTACGTGTGCGAGCGATTCGCCTGCCGGGCGCCCGTCACGGAGCCCGACGCACTGCGCGACGCGCTCGCCTGACGAAGAACATTTTCGAGGACCGATGAGAACCGACGGCGCTCACCGTCTCGTATCTGTGCCCGACCCCGACCACTGGTAGAACGTTCCCCTGTCATGAGCTCCCTGTTCGCATTCCCTGCCGGCCCGCGCGCGAAATGGGTGGTGTTCTTCACCTGGGTCTTCATCGTCGTGGGCACCATCGCGACCGGCCTGCCGGACAAGTTCATGGACGCGGAGAAGAACGAGTCGACCTCCTTCCTCCCCGGTGACGCCGAATCGACCAAGGCACTGGAGATCACGGAGGAGCTCAACGACGGCGAGAAGGCGCCCACGGTCGTCGTCTATCGCCGCGAGGGCGGACTCACGGACGCCGACAAGCAGGCGATCGAGGCCGACATCGCCAAGCTCAACGAGGCGACGGCGCAGTACCGGAACACGTCGGAGTTCGGCAATCCCGAGGGACCCAGGGCGGACACGCCCTTCCAGCTGTCCGAGGACGGGACGACGGCGCTGATCGGCAACCAGATCACGGGGACCGGGGAGGGCGGCGACATCATCGACCCCGTCGAGGACTACCGCGACGCCGTCTCGCGCGACCAGGACGGGCTCGTCGTCAAGGTCACGGGCCCCGCGGGCGTATCGGCCGACGCGATCAACGTCTTCCAGAACATCAACGGCACGCTGGTGGCGGCCGCGCTCGGGCTCGTCATCTTCCTGCTCATCATCATCTACCGCAGTCCGGTCTTCTGGTTCTTCCCGATCCTGGCGGTCGTGTTCGCGGAGATCGCGGCGCGCGGCCTGGGTTACGGGCTCACCGAGGCCGGCGTCACGGTCAACGGCCAGTCGTCGGCGATCCTGTCGGTCCTCGTCATCGGTGCCGGCACCGACTACGCGCTGCTCCTCGTCGCGCGATATCGGGAGGAGTTGCACAAGCACCAGGACAAGCACGAGGCGATGGCCATCGCCCTGCGCCGTGCGGGCCCGGCGATCCTGGCCTCCGGCGCCACGGTGTCGGCCGCGCTGCTGTCCCTCGCGCTGGCGAAGGTCAACGGCACGGCGGGGCTCGGGCCCGTGGGCGCGATGGGCGTCGCGATCGCCGTGGTCTCCATGCTGACCTTCCTCCCCGCCCTCCTGGTCATCGCGGGCCGCCGGCGCTTCTGGCCGTTCGTACCGTATGGCCCCGAGGGCCCCGATGCCGCGGATCACGCGCCGATGCGCGTGCCCGGGCTGTCATGGGTCACCGACCGGGTCGGGCCGGCCGTGACCACGTTCCTGCTGATCGGCCTGGCCGCGACGGTGCCGGCGGTGGCGGTCGCCGGGATCGTGGCCGTCATCGTGCTCGCGCTGCTCTTCCGCTTCGTCGGCCCGACTCTGGACCGCAAGGTCTTCCTGCCGATCGAGCACCGGTACTCGTCCGATCGCGAGGGTGCCGACGAGACGCACGGCGGCTGGCGGCGTATCGCCGAGCGGGTGTCGAAGCGCCCTGTGCGCGTCGTGGTGGCGTCGACCGCCGTGCTGCTGGTCTTCTGCGTCGGCCTGCTGAACTTCGACGACGGCCTGACCCAGGGCAACTCGTTCCGTGGCGAGGTCGAGTCGATCGCCGGCCAGGAGGTCATCGCCCAGGCATTCCCCTCGGGCCAGTCCGCGCCGACGGACATCGTGGTGCCGGAGGGCACCGATATCGCCCAGGTGGTCAAGACGGCGGCCGCGATCGACGGTGTCGCCGCGGTGCCGCCGGAGCCCGTGGCGCAGGGCGGCGGATACGTGCAGCTCGCCGCGTTCCTGCAGCTCGACCCCTATTCCACCCAGGCGTTCGCCGTGATCCCGCAGCTGCGTGAGGCGGTCCAGAACGTCGCGCCCGAGGGGGTTGTGGGCGGCTCGACAGCCGTCGAAGCCGACCTGCGCACCGCGTCGTCGGACGACAACGCGCTGCTCATGCCGCTGGCGCTGGTGATCGTCTTCGTCATCCTGCTGATCCTGCTGCGGTCGGTGGTCGCCCCCGTCGTGCTCATCGCCACGGTCGTCCTGTCGTTCTTCGCCGCGCTCGGCGTGAGCGCCGTCGTGTTCGACGTCGTGTTCGGCTTCCCAGGCAGCGATCCGGGCCTGCCGCTGTACTGCTTCATCTTCCTGGTGGCCCTGGGGGTCGACTACAACATCTTCCTCATGACGCGGGCCCGGGAGGAGGCGATCACCTACGGGACGCGGCGCGGGATGGTCCGCGCGGTCGCGGTGACGGGCGGCGTCATCACCGCGGCCGGCATCGTGCTCGCGGGCACCTTCAGCGTGCTTGCCGTACTGCCCCTGGTGTTCCTCACCCAGATCGGCTTCGTGGTCGCCTTCGGCGTCCTGCTGGACACGTTCCTCGTGCGGTCCGTGCTCGTCCCCGCGCTCGTCGAGATCATCGGCCCGAAGATCTGGTGGCCGTCGGCGCTCGCCCGTGAGGAGGGCCACGAGGAGGAGCGGATCGACGAGCCGTCCTCGGCCGCGCTGCCCGGGCAGCCGGCGCCTGGGTCCGCCTGAGTCACGCCAGTCGTTGAGGATGCGCTGCGTCCTCGTGGTCTCGGCGGCTTTGCGCTTCACCGCCTCGGCCCGCTCGAGCGAGTGTTGGAGCGCGGACTCGGCCCAGCTGAACGTCAGCGCCAGGGTGAAGAGGCCGATCGGCGGCGTGGAGGGCCCGGATGATCGCGGGCGCGCCCTTGTGCACGTCGCGCTGATCCTGCAGCTTGCGGATGAGCCCCGACCGCGCCCACGGACCGACGCCATCGCCGGGAAGCGCCGAACCACGACGGGTGCCCGCCGGATCAGGGCCGTCGTCATACAGCATCACCTGCGACCGTGAACCCACCGGCAGGTATGAAGGGCGGTCGAACGGGTTACGTCACAGCACCGGCAGGTACCGGTCGAGCTCCCACTGCGTGACCTGCACGCGGTAGTCCTCCCACTCCTGGCGCTTGATCTCGATGTAGCGGTTGAACATGTGCTCGCCCAGCGTGCGCAGCACGAGCTCGCTCTCGGCGGTCAGCTCGATGGCCTCGCCAAGCGTCTCGGGCAGCTGCTCGATGCCGAGCCGCTTCCGATCGTCCGGCGCCAGGTGGTAGAGGTTCTTCTCCATCGGCTCGGGCAGCTCGTAGCCCTTCTCGATGCCCTCGAGGCCGGCCTGCAGCAGCACCGCGAACGTCAGGTACGGGTTGCACGCCGGGTCGGGGCAGCGCAGCTCCATCCGCGTGGCCTGCTCCTTGCCGGGGTGATACAGCGGCACGCGCACCAGGGCACTGCGGTTGCGGCGCGACCATGCGACGTAGACCGGCGCCTCGTAGCCGGGCACGAGCCGCTTGTACGAATTCACCCACTGGGCGAAGATCGAGCTCATCTCGCGCGCATGGCGCAGCTGGCCGGCGATGAACGCCTTGCCGATGTCGCTCAGGAAGTACGGGTCGTCGGCGTCGAAGAACGCGTTCTTGCCGCCGTTGAAGAGGCTCATGTGCGTGTGCATGCCCGAGCCGTTCTCGCCGAACAGCGGCTTGGGCATGAACGTCGCGTGCCAGCCGTACTTCATCGCGTATTCCTTGACCGTGATGCGGTACGTCATGCAGTCGTCGGCCATCTTCATCGCGTCGGAGTACCGCATGTCGACCTCGTGCTGCGACGGGCCGACCTCGTGGTGGCTGTACTCCACGTGGATGCCGAGCTGCTCGAGCGCCAGGACGGTCTCGCGACGGACATCCGAGCCGGCGTCGAGCGTCGTGAGGTCGAAGTAGCCGCCCTCGTCGAGCACCTCGGTGCCGTTCTTGTCCTTGAAGAGGAAGTACTCGAGCTCGGGCCCGACGTTGAATGTGTCGAAGCCCATGGACTTCGCACGCTCGAGGGCGCGGCGCAGCACGTGGCGCGGGTCGCCCTCGTAGGGCGTACGCTCGGGCGTCTGGACGTCGGCGAACATGCGGGCGACGCCCTGCGCCTCGGGCCGCCAGGGCAGGAGCGAGAACGTGGCCGGGTCCGGCATGGCGATCATGTCGGACTCCTCGATGGCGTTGAAGCCGGTGATCGAGGAGCCGTCGAAGCCCATGCCGCCCTCAAAGGCGTCGTCGAGCTCCTCGGCGTTGATCGAGAAGGACTTCAGCTGGCCGAGGATGTCCGTGAACCAGAGCCGGATGAACCGGATGTTGTGCTCCTGGACGAGCGCCTTGACGTCCTCGGTGGTCTTCGGAGAATCGGCCATGCCCGGACCCTAGCGAGGAGCGGGGGCGCGCCGCACCGCCATGCGGTCGAAGCCGAGAGCGGTGCGGTTGGTCGATCAGGCGACTCGCAGCGTGCGTGTCTCCTCGACGGAGCCGTCGACCGGCACGTCGCCGGCGACGTTGAGCATCGCCGTGAAGGACTCCAGCGCCACGGTGGCGATCGCCTCGAGAAGCTCCTCCTCGGTCCAGCCGAGCTCGAGCGCCTCCTCCTTCAGGTAAGCCGGCGCCTTGCCCTTGGCCTCCGTGAGCGGCTGGAGGAACCGCAGCATCGCGGCCTCCTTCTCGTCTGCGGAATTCCACCGGCGCGCCGCAGCGACCTCATCGAGGCCGAGCCCCGCAAGGCGGGCGGTCCGGCTGTGCATGGCGATCTGCGGATGCGAGCTGTGGTGCTCGGCGACGGCCAGCGCGATCCGCTCCAGCGTGGCCGCGGGGAGACTGCCGCGCCGCAGCTCCGACCGAAGTCGTGCGTAGCCGCGCAGCGCCGCCGGAGAACCAGCCAGCACTCCCAGGAAGTTCGGGAGCTGACCGCCGGTGGCCATGGCTCCGCGCAGCACGGGGATCGAGCCCTCGGGCGCGGTGAGATCGTCGTGGATCGGGAACCTGCTGGCTGCTGTCTTCATGGGGGACCTTCCGGGGAGTGGGACTGCCTCGCACGCGTTCGTTCGAGGCTGCCTGCTCTTTCTACGGAAGCTGCCTAAAGGGAGGTTCAGCGGAAGCCTAAGCCGCGCTCAGGATCGTGGTGCGGCGCCTAGAACGTGGCGGCGGAGGCGTCGCCGCTGCCCATGGCCACGAGGATCAGGACGATCCCCAGCAGCAGCGCCCACAGCGCGATGCGGTCGGGCCGCTGGCCGAAGACCTCGACCGCGCCTCCGGACTCACGGCGCCGGACGGCCGGGGCCACGGCAGCGTCACGGTCGGGCATCGGTGCGGGTGAGGCGATGGTGCGCCCCCGGATCTCCACGGTGCGGCGCCCGCCGCGCATCTCGGCGACTTCGACGTCGCGCGGCGCGTTGGGGTCACGATCCGTCGAGAAGGACGCGGCGACCCCGCGGCGCGGACGACGCGGCGCGTCGTCACGCTCAATCACGATCTCACGCACGATGGGCCCGGCGGGACGATCGGCGTCCCAGCCGGCAAGCAGGTCGTCGACCGGTGCCAGGTCGGCCACGGGCTCGCGCGCGGCGACCGCCGGGGCGGGGGCGGGGGCCAGTTCCTGCCCGCGGGCGAAACGTCCATCGGACCGCTCGCGGATGCGCTCGAAGCGGCGCACGGAGTCGCCACCGCTCTCGCGGCGACGCTCATAGCCCTCGCGGAGGTGTTCCACGTCAGTCCACCAGGAGCGGATCTGCGTTTCAGCCATGTGCGGTGCGTGTCCTCTTTCCGTGCCTTCGGGGTTAGCTGACGGGCTCGCGCTGAAAGAGCTGCGCTACGACCTCGCCGGGTCGATTCGCCCCAACTCGTGGGTCCCCCGATTCTCCCCGTATCACGGCGAGAACTCGGCGTTTGACAGTGGCCATCGTACCAGGGTGCGTTTTCCCTGCATATGCGTGGGGATTATGGAGACCACCTCGGTCGGAACCATGTGTGGTCCGTCACACACGCTCAGCGTCCGGCCACCGCGGCGACGTAGTTCGCGACGCTCTCGGCGTCCTCACCGCTGAGCAGGCCGGCCGGCATCTGACCCCGGCCGCGCGCGAGGCCGAGCTCGATGGCGTTGACCGTGAGCTTCGGCGCGGGGCGCAGCTCGTCGAGATTCGGACCGACCGCACCGGCCGCCGCGGCGTCTGCCAGCGTGTGGCAGGTGGCGCAGTTCTGGCGGAACATCTCGCGGCCCTTCTCCTCGGCGGCGGTGAGCTGGACGCCGCCCTTCGCCTCGTCGGACTGCTCCTCGGCGTTGTTGACGATCGCGTAGGCCGGCACACCGAGGCCGAACAGCACGATCGCCACCATGGCGATCGTGAAGCCGGCGTTCCCGCCGGACGGCTCGGGACCGCTGCGCGGGCCCGCCCGCATCGCGGCGAGCACGATGAGCACCGTGATGAAGATGAAGGCGGCGGCGATGAGGAGGATCGTCATGGCCGGCCGACCATACCCCAGGTCCCGGCCGTCGGGCAGAGGTTCTCTATCGGCGCCTCCCCTGCGCGAAGCTCGTGACCGGCGGCGCGACGGCGCGGAAGTCGCCCGCTTCCCCCGCGCGCCGCTCGCGCTCGGCGTCGTCGAGCGGGTGGAAGTCCGTGACTTCCGCCCGCGGTCGCTCGACCGGCGCCTCGAGTGCACGGACGCGGCGAACAAGCACGTTGATCCCGCCCGCGGCCGCAGGATGGCGCTCGAGGATCCCCTCTGCGACGAGCAGCGGTTCGGTGCGGATCGCCAGGCGGTCGCGCTCGTAGACCTCCGGTTTGACGACCAGGTTGATCGTCCCCGTCTCGTCCTCGAGCAGGAGGAAGACGATGCCGCTCGCGGTGCCGGGCCGCTGGCGCGCGACCGTGAGCCCGCCGACCACCACGCGCTCGCCGTGCTCGACGGCCCGCAGCTGTGCGGCCGTGACCGCCCCCCGCGCGAGCAGCCCGTCACGCAGCAGCGCGAGTGGGTGGGCCGCCGCGGTGAGACCCGTCGTCGCGTAGTCAGCGAGCATCGCGCCCCAGCGGTCGAGCTTCGGCAGCGCCGGCGCGGCGCCGACGTCCAGCGGCAAGGAGAGCTGCGTGCCTTCTCCGCCTCCACGCGCGAGGTCTACGCCGGGGGCGGCGACCCCCAGCCGCCACAGCGCCGCGCGCCGGTCGCCGTCGGCCAGCACATCGCACGCGCCCGACCATGCCAGCTGCTCAAGCGCGGCGCGTCCGGCCCCGGCCCGGGAGGCGAGATCCTCGAGTGACCGAAACGGCCCGGAGGCCTGGCGCTCGGCCACGAGCGCCTGCACCTGGTCGGCCCGCACGCCGAGGATGTAGCCCAGCCCGACCCGCACCCTGCCGTCGTCGGTCACCGTACAGCCGACGGCGCTGTGGTTGACGTCGGGCGCGAGCACCTCGATCCCGCGCCGTTGCGCCTCGTGCACGAGCGCGTCCGGCGGATAGAAGCCCATCGGCTGCTCGTCGAGCAGCGAGCACAGGAACTCCGGCCCATAGTGCACGCGCAGCCACGTCGACTGGTAGGCCAGGAGCCCGAACGCGGCAGCGTGCGCCTTGGGAAAGCCGAAGCCGGAGAACCCGGCGACCATCGCGAAGACCGCCTCGGCCTGCGCCGCGGTCACGTCCGGGTGCGTGCGCTGCGCCCCCTCGACGAACGCGCGGTGATGCGCCTCGATCGCCGCCTCCGAGCGCTTGCGGCTCATCGCCCGGCGCAGACTCTCGGCCTGCCCGGCCGTGAACCCGGCGAACGCCTGGGAGACCTCGATGACCTGGTCCTGAAAGATGATCGTGCCCAGGGTCTCCGCCAGCGGGCCGCGCAGCGAGTGGTGGAGATACGGCACCTCGAAGGACGGATCGACGCGCAACCGCTGGAGCCGGTCGATGTACGGGTTCACCGCGCCGCCGACGATCGGCCCGGGCCGCACGATCGCGACCTGCACGGTGAGCTCCTCCAGCGAGCGCGGCCGGGTGCGCAGCAGCGACGCCATCTGCGCGCGGGACTCGATCTGGAAGACCCCGGTGGTGTCGGCGGTTGTGATCGCGTCGTACGTGTCGGTGTCGTCGAGCGGCACGCGGGAGAGATCGATGCGCTCGCCGCGCCGGTCGTGGATGAGTTCGACGCAGCGTTCGACGCACGACAGCATCCCGAGCCCGAGCAGGTCGATCTTCAGGAAGCCCGCATCGGCGCACGAGTCCTTGTCCCAGTGGGCCATCTGGCGCCCCTCCATCGCGGCGGGCACGAGCGGCACGCAGTCGATGAGCGGCCGCGTCGCGACGATCATGCCGCCGGAGTGCTGGGAGAGGTGGCGCGGCAGGCCGTACGCCTCGTCGGCCAGGCGCGCCAGCCAGTCCCAGCGGCTGCGCGGCGTTCCACCGGCCTGCGCCTCCTCCTTGGACACCGTCCGGCCGAGCGCGGTGGCGATGTCCTGATCGACGTTGCGCGACGACCACCCCTCCGACCCGCGCGCGACGCGCTCGATCTCTCCGGGCGGCAGGCCGAGCGCCTTGCCGAGGTCGCGGATCGCCCCGCGCGCGCGGTAGGTGGGGAACGCCGCCACGAGCGCGGAGTGCTCGCGGCCGTAGCGCTCATGCACACGGGGGATGAGCTCGGCGCGGATGTCGCGCGGGAAGTCGAGGTCGATGTCCGGCAGCGACTGCAGGTCGTCGTTGAGGAACCGGCCGAGGCCGAGCTCGGCTACGAGCGGGTCGACGTGCGAGAGGCCCGTCAGATAACAGACGATGGACGACACCGACGAGCCGCGTCCGCGCCCCGGGGGCAGCACCGCGCGCACGGAGTCCGGCCCGCGGACCTCGACGGCGACCTCCCGCGCGAGCTCGAGCAGGTCGCGATGCAGGAGGAAGAACCCGGCGAGGCCGAGCCGCTCGATGATCGCCAGCTCCTCGTCGAGCCGGGCGAGTGCCTGGTCGCGCCGGCCGTGGCCGGGCGGGTAGCGCTCCTCCAGACGATGACGGCAGACCCCGGCGAGTTCGCGCGGTGCGCCGTCGTCCTCCGCGCCGGGATAGCGGTAGCCGAGATCGCTGCGCAGATCGAAGGTCAGCGTCTCGGCGAGCCGGACGGTCTCGGCGACCGCCTCGGGGTGGTCGGCGAACCGTGCAGCCATCGCCTTCTGGGTCGTGAGCACGTGGCTGTGGTTGCCGCGGCGCAGCGGCTCGGAAGCGTCGAGTGTCTGCCCGCTGCGCACCGCGACGAACGCGTCCTGCAGGTACGCCCGGACGCGGGCGTGCGCGTGGACGTTGCCCGTCGCGACGGCGGGGATGCCGAGCCGTTTCGCGAGCGAGGCCAGCCCGCGGTTGCGCGCGCGATCGTGCGCGAGCATGGGCCGCTGCAGCTCGACGCGGAAGGACTCCGGCCCGAACACATGATGCAGCCGCCGCATCGTGGGCTCATCCCGCACGCCGTGGGTGGCGCACCCTGACAGGCAGACGAGCCCCTCGGCGAACTCCTCGACGTCGGCGAGCAGCAACTCGGGCTCGGAGCGCACCCGGCGGGCGCTGGCGCGCGTGCGCGCGTGCGCGCGAGTGAGCAGTCTGCAGAGGTTGCTCCAGCCCCGTTCATTGCGGACCAGCAGCGTGAGATGGCGTGCCGGATGCGGATCGTCGTCGCGATCGCGCACCATGACCTCGGCCCCGTGGATCGCCCGGACGCCGGCCACCGCCGCGGCCTGAGCGAACTCCATCGAGCCGTAGAGACCGTCGTGGTCGGTCAGGGCGAAGGTGTCGTAGCCGAGTTCCGCCGCCCGCCGCGCGAGCTCGTCGGGCAGGGAGGCGCCATCGAGGAACGAGAAGGCGGAATGGGCGTGCAGTTCGACGTACTCCATGTACGAACATATGTTCGCACATGGAGGTGACGACACGCCCACCCGAGCCTGCGACTCGGCGCCCGCTCAGGCGTCGACCACGGTCAAGCTCGACGTCGCGCTGCGGTGGCGTAGGGCCTTCAGCGGCGCGTACTCCGCGGAGTGGTACCACCGCCGGAGCTGGGCGGCATCGTCGAAGGTGATCACGGCGGCGACGTCGGACCGGCCGGCGCCCTCGAGCACGTCGGCCACCGGTCCGCTGAGCGCGTAGCGACCGCCGAACCGCTCGACCGTCGGGCCCACCCGCCGGACGTAGTCGTTCATCCCGTCCGGATCGGTGACCTGCAGCTGCGCGATGAGATGTGTTGGCATGGACGGCACGGTATGCCGCGAGGAGCACCACACACAATCACTACTTGGCCTATTTCCTTGATGCTGTGCTTCACATTCTCGGATTGATGCCCGCATCGATCATCATGTGGCGATGGATGCCCTCGCCGACGTCCTCTCCACGACCCGCGCCGGAGGCACCGTCCTGGCCCGTGTACGGGCGCATGCTCCGTGGGGCCTCGGTGCGCCCCGGACCGCCGGAACGTCGTTCCACGCCATCCTCGCCGGCACTTGCTGGCTCCTGGTCGACGACGATCCGCCGCGACAGCTCGGAGCCGGCGACGTCGTCGTCCTGCCCCGTCATCGCGACCACTCCCTCGCAAGCGACCCATCGGTCCGGTCCGCCCCCCTGCCCCCCGACTCCGACGATGAGGTCGTAGTCGACGGGCCGGGCGGATGCACGCGCTTCTTCTGCGGCGCCTTCGACCACGACCGCGACAGCGGTCATCCGCTCGTCGAGCTCCTGCCCCCGGTGCTCATCGTCTCGGCCGACGCGCCGGATCACGAGCAGATCCGCAACCTTCTGAGCCTCCTCTCCGCCGAGCTCGACCGCGAAGGCCTCGGCTCGGCCCTCGCCGTCGACCGGCTCGTCGACGTGCTGCTCGTCCACGTCCTCCGCGCATGGATCCTGCGCGATACGACCAGCGAGGTGTCGTGGCTTGCGGCACTGCGCGACCCGGACATCGCGCGCGTACTCGCGCTCGTCCACAGCCAGCCGCGCACCCCGTGGACGATCGGCGCCCTCGCCCATGCGGCCGGACTGTCCCGCGCGACCCTCAACCGCCGGTTCGCCGAGCTCGTCGGAGCGTCGCCGTCGACCTACCTCACCCGGTGGCGGATGGAGCTCGCAGCGCACCGACTCCGCACGACCGCCGCGCCGATCGCCGAGATCGCGGCGGACGCGGGCTACGGGTCGCAGGCGGCGTTCACCCGCGCGTTCGCCCGGGCACGCGGCACGACGCCCGGCGAGTACCGGCGCAGCACCCGTGCAGACGCCGCGGCCGCCGCGGCCTGAGGACGCGGCTCAGCCTGCCGGATCCGCCACGGTGACGGGCCCGCGAACGGCATGGCCTCGACGCCGGCCGCCAGGACGTCCCGCGGGCGCGCTCACACGAGATGGCGCCGTCCAGGTATCCGCTCCACACCTCGGCGGCGACGTCCCGCGCTGAACCTCACAGGTCGAGTGCCGCGCGAACCCCGTCGTCGATCTGCGCCATCACCCACAGCGGGAGCTTCGTCACGAGTTCCTCAAGGCTCGACCGATCGATCGTCACCAGCTGCGTGACGTTCACGGCGCCGTCTCTCGGCAACTGGGACACCTCCCGTGGGACGGCGACATTTCCCGGCAACGCCGCGAGCCGCGGCGTGGTGGTCATCGACGCGACGGTCACCGTTCCGAGACCCGACGCGTTGTAGCGGTCACCGCTGATCACCACCACCGGCCGGCGCAGCCCCGGATCAGAACCCACCGGCACACCGAGGTCGGCCCACCAGAGCTCTCCGCGGCGGATCACCACTCGTCCGACGCTCGCCAGAGCGCGCGAGCGGCCTCGCTGACAAAGCGGGAATCCACGTCGACGCCGGCAAGCGCCTCGTCAATCGCCAGGGTGACGTCTGCGCCCTCGAGCTCGCGTAACCACCGCTCCGCCGCGCGAGCGTAGAACTCGCTGCGCGACATCCCGAGCTTCTTCGCCGCCGCATCGACGCGCTCGAACGTCGCATCCGGCACCGAGATCGCGGTCTTCATGCCCCGAGTATACCCCGGTACTACCACCATCACGCCCGCTCCAGGCAGTCGAACCGCCGTTCCCACACCCCGCCCGGCGGCCGGGTGCTCGCCTCCACCAGCCGGGCGTTCTCGGTGGCCTGCTCGTAGCCCGCGCCGACCTTCGCACCGAGCGCGAGCGAGCCACCGGCGCCTTCGGAGTCCTCGTCCACCTCGTACGCGCGGCGGTCGACCCGGCCGTGGCCGTAGACCGCCTGCGTCAATGTCTTCAGCGCTGACGGGCTGGGCCCGTCGCCGAACGCGCGCAGCGCCGCGAGGATCGTCGGGTCGTCCGGGTCGGCGGTGACCTCGATCTCGTGGCGGCGGCCACCGACCGAGTCGCTCGGTCCGCCGCTCACCTCGTAGCCCGCGCCCGTCCCGTACGTCGCCAGCGCGCCGATGGCGACCACCCGGCCACGGCGGTTCGTCGTGACCGACAGCATCCCGTTGGCGTGCGCAGGGGCGTCCGCGCCGGCGTCGCCCGCACCGACGACCGAGACGCCGGCCGACGCCGACACCTCGTTGTCGGCGCGCAGGTACCACGTCGTCTCGCCGGTGCGACGGTCCTTGCGATGCCCGACCGCTCGCCGCAGGGAGGCTTGCACCTCGGCACTCGCCTCCACCAGCGGTTCGGAGTTGAACCCCGCGTCGTCCTCGTCCTTGCCGTCCTTGTCCTTGTCGTCCTCGCCATCCTCGGGCTGCTCGCGCTTGGACTCCGCGCCGATGCTCGCGCCCGCACCGGCGGACGCCGATGCGTCGCCGCGCAGCCCGCCCTCGTGAAAGGTCACATCCGCATCGCGGGCGTCTCCGCTCTGGATCTGCCGCACGAGCCGCTGAGCCTCGCCCGCATTGCGCGCGACGTACGTCCTGCCCCGCCCGTACAGCCCGAGCAGCGACGCGTTCGCGACCGCCGAGGCGTCGAGTTTGATCCCGCCGACGTTCACCCCCGCGCTGGCGCCGATACCGATCTCCCCGCCGATCCCGCTCTCGTCGGTGACCGTGATCCGGATCCGCCCGTCGGACAGCCGCTCCTGCAGCAGCAGCCGCCCGTCCTCCAGTCGGACGAATGCGATGGTGGCCGTCAGTGTGTTGCGCTCGGAGTTCGACCGCACCACGCAGGCCTGCTCGTCCAGCGATCGGCACTCGCGGCCGGTGGCGATGCACAGCGCCCGCTGAAACCCGCCCATCGCGGCGTTGACGTATGTCGGCGCCATTGTCGCCGCGCCTGCGGCGGTGACCAGGACCGCGAGGAGCGCCATGAGCGCCACGTACTCGAGGGTGGACTGGCCGCGTTCGTCGGTGAGGCGGGACATGGATCGAGCCTGCCGAGGAGCGTGTGCGGCGTGGCCGCAAGGGTGTGCCGACTTCGCGCAGGAACGCCCGCGCGTTGAACATCGTTCATCGCGCGGTCACGCCATGACATCGGGTGTCCGACCCGCCGGCCGGGTCCCCCTCATGCCAATCACCCGGCCGGATCGTGTCCGGCGCCGGCGGCGGTGCCACCACCGCTGCCGGCGCCAGGCGCCAGGCGCCAGGCGCCTTGGCCCTGCGGTCCAACCGGTTCCGCCGCGCAGGCCCTCCTTTTCCCCTTCCTGGGACCGCTACGTTCGCGGGCATGTCCGCGAGTGGGAACGGCCATCGCCGCTTCGCGCGCTCCGACGACGAGCTGCGCCGGCTCACCACGCTCGTGCAACTCAGCCGAGACGGAGAAGCGGCCAGCAGCGAGCACGACCTGCTCGCCTCCGCACTGACCACGGTCGCCGGGATCCTCCCCGGCCACGCGATCGCCATCGCGCTGGTCGACGAGACCGGCGTCCAGATCCCGGGACGACTGGTCCGCGGGCGCATGCCGATCGAGCTGGCGACGCTGGTGGCCGCGGTGTCCCTCGACCGAGGCGAACTCGTCGATCGCAAGGAGGACGACAACGCGCTGCTCGCGTTGCCGCTCGCCGGGTCGCGCGGGCCCATCGGGGCACTCGTGACACGGGCGCCGCGCACCGGCATCACCGAGGCCGACCGCGCGATGCTGCAGGCCATGGCGCAGCAACTCTCGCTGACGCTCGACAACCTCCGGCTGCACCGTCAGCTCAATCGCCTGCTGTTCCGCGACTGAGGTCCCTTCACCGCTGCCGGCGCCAGGCGCCGGCCACGAGGTCGCGGAAGACGACGACGAGCTCGCCGCGATCCGTCACGACCTCCCAGTAGCGACGCCGCAGCGGCCTGTCGGTCCACCAGCGGTCCTCCAACAGCCAGGTCTCGCGCACCGCCTCGACGGCGTGCCCGTCGACGACGAGCGGCCGTCCGCCCGGGCCCGCCCGCACCCGTGCCGCGCGCGGCTGGCCCAGACGCCGTGTGCCGGTCATAGCTCGAACGGGGTCAGCACGGCGCGCCGCTCTGCCACGCGCGACCCCGGGTCGATCTCCAGCACCCGCAGAGCACCCTCCGGGCCGGCCACCGCCCGCACCTGGCCGACCGCCTCGCGCAGCCGGTCCCGGCGCTGCGTGGCGCCGTCGCGCAGCAGCGCCGGCCCCGCCGACGCGGGCGGGCCGAAGCGTTCGACCGCCAAGCGCAGCTTCTCCGCAGGCGCGGGCAGCAACTCGAGCCGGCCGCCGAGCGCCAGGCGGATGCGCAGTGCGTCGGCCGTTGCCTCTCGGAAGACCACACGCTCGTGCCAGGTGCCCCCCTCCACCAGCCGAGCGGAGAGGACGGCGGCGCGCAGCGTGCGGCCGTCGCGCTCGCGGCGCGCCAGCACGCGGTCGACGAGCAGCGCCATCGCGCGCTGGAGCTGCTCGCCGGAGGAGGACTCGTCGAGCTCGAGCGTCTCGGCGAGCGTGGCCCCTGGGCGGCGCGGGCGCAGCGGGGTGTCCCGCCCGTGTGCGAGGTCGTGCGCGCGCAGCCCCGGCCGGCCAAAGCGCTCGCCGACCGCCGCGCGCGGCATCGCGGCGAGCTGCCCGAGCGTGTCGATCCCCAGCCGCCGCAACGGGTCCGGCAGCGCGACAAGCTCGGCCTGCGTGCGCAGCAGCTCCACCGGCAGCGCCGCGAGATCCTCGACACCCTGCACCTCGGCAGCTCGCCGCACCCGCGCCTGCGATGCCGCCGCCACCGCGCAGAAGCGCACCGGCCCGAGCCCGATCCGCACCGGCCGGCGCAGCGCCTCGCGCACCGCCGCCACGACGCCCTCGACGTGGCCGCCGTGCAGGCGGCGCAGCCCACGCGCGTCGAAGCACGCCAGCCCGGGGCGCAGCGACTCGACCTGCGCGCCCATGCCCTCGAGCCGCGCGAGCACGAGCTCCCAGGCGTCGGCCACGCCCGCCGGGTCGGGCGGCAGCAGGACGAGCCGCGGGCAGCGCGCGAGCGCCTCGCCCAGCCGCAGCCCCGGCTGCACCCCGGCCGCCTCGGCCGCCGGGGAGACCTCGCCGATGAGCTGCGCGCGGCCCAGCTCCGGGGCGAGCGCGACCGGCCCGGTGAGCAGGTCGCGGCGGGTGCCCGCGGCGACGACGAGTTCGAACCGGGCCAGGGCGGCGCAGACGATCATTCGGGCTCCACTCCGTCCATGCCGGGCATCAGCCATGGCGCCATGCGGTCGCCCGCGCGCACGAGCACGCCGCGCTGCATCGCCTTCGTCCCGAACCGGTCGCGCACCCGGTCCACGGCGGAGTCGATCGCCGCGCGTGAGGGTTCGTCCAGCGGGAACTCGAGCTGCCCGTCGTCGCGCGCGAGGTTCGTCACGGTGATGCCGAGCAACGTGATGCCACGCTCGTCGATGGTCTCGTGCTCGGCGTCCATGAGCGCGCGCAGCGCCGCGAGCACCTCGCCGCTCGACGCCGTGGCGCGCGACAGCGTGCGCGAGCGCGTCGCGCGGGTGTAGTCCGCGAAACGCAGCCGCAGGACGACCGTCCGGCCGGTGGCGCCCCTCGCGCGCATCCGGCGCGTGACCCGGTCGGCGAGCGAGACCGCGATCGCGTCGAGCTTCTCGGGCCGGTGGGGGCCGCGCCCCATGGCGCTCTGCGAACCGAATGAACGCCGGCGCGAGCCGGCGCGCACCCGCCGCGGGTCGCGGTTGTGCGCGAGCGCGTGCAGCCGCCGCCCCGCCGCACGGCCCACGATCGCCACGAGGTCGTCCTCGGACAGCAGCGCGATCTCGCCCACCGTTCGCAGGTCGTGGCGATGCAGCCGCTCGGCGGTCGCGGGGCCGACGCCCCACAGCTTCTCCACCGGCAGCGGGCGCAGGTACTCGCGCTCGTCACCGGGCGCGACGACGAGCAGCCCATCCGGCTTGGCCGCCGCGCTGAGCACCTTCGCGAGGTGCTTCGTCGTCGCGACCCCCGCGCTCAGGGGCAGGCCGACCTGCTCGCGGACCTCGCGCCGCAGTCGCTGCGCGGTGTCGACCGGCGTGCCCGTGATGCGCTCAAGGCCGCGAACGTCGAGGAACGCCTCGTCGATTGACAGCTTCTCCACCACCGGCGATGTGTCCTCGAAGATGGCGAACACCGCCCGGCTGGCGGCGACATAGGCCTCGAAGCGCGGCGGGACGACGATCGCGTCCGGGCACAGCCGCCGCGCCTTCGCCCCGCTCATCGCCGAGCGCACGCCATACGCGCGCGCCTCGTAGCTCGCGGCCATGACGACGCCAGGCCCGACGATGACCGGCTTGCCGCGCAGTGACGGGTCGTCGCGCTGCTCGACGGAGGCGAAGAACGCGTCAAGGTCCGCGTGGATGATGTGGGCGACCGGCGACACGAACACATGTTCGCATCCGGGCGGGTCGCCGTGCAAGCCGCCCTGCAGGTCAGCGGGTCAGCGCCACGCGCCCGCCCAGCCCCACGAACTGCGGCAGCACCGCCGTGTAGAAGACGGCGATCTTCGGGTTCAGCAGGTTCGTCACGAGCCCTCGCGGAAAGCAGCGAGGGACGACCGCTCGGAGACGGCACCGGACGTGACCGGCATCTGCCCCGCGCGCAGCGTCCCGAAACGCCAGCAGGCCGAGACACGAGGTAGATCCCGCCCGCAACCTTCAGCGTGGTGTACGCCGTCGCCGATGTCGCGAGCACCGCTGCGACCCCGGCGAAGGCCAGGACCTCAGAGCGCACTGGCCTGCCCGAACATCGGCCCGAGCTTCGCCGCCAGGGCGAGGTCCCCGCGGACCTGCAGCCGCCCGGTGATGAGCGCCTTCGCCGGGTGCAGGTCCTCGCCGATGACCCGGGCGAAGTCCGCCATCGACAGCGTGAGCACGAGCTTGGGCTCTTCCGCCGTGCCCGGACGCGCGCGGGCCCGGCGGCCGTCGATGTCCAGCGTCCACGCCTTCGTGCCGCGCTCGGCGCGCATCGTCCACTGGATCTGCCCCGTGAACCCGTTCGCGGCGCCGGCGTCGAAACGGCGGGCCATCGCGTTGAAGATGACCGCGAGGACGGGGTCGGCGCCGACGGTGCGCTCCAGGCGCCGGTCGTCGGAGCGACGGACGAACGTGCCGAACGCCGCCTCGCCGCGCTGCTGTGCACGGACCATCGCGGTGCCGAAGAACGTCTCAGCCCTGGCCGTCGGCGGCGCACCGTTCGCTGCGGGCGCCACCGGATCGGGCTCGGGCGGCGCACCGGCTCCGACCACCGCGGGCGGCGGGCCACTGGCCATCGGCGAGATCACGGCGTCGGCGGGCGCGGCTCGCGCCGGCTCGCGGCGCTCGAGCGCGGCCGCGACGGCGCCCGCCAGCCGCTCGCGCTTCGCGGCCTCGTATGCCGGGGCCCGCTCATGGAACTCCGGCATGACCTCGGCCGCGAACAGCTCGAGCGCCTCGCACACGTGCTCGTGCTTCGTGCGGCCGGTCTGCACCAGGAAGATGATCTGGTCGACGCCGGCCTCCTCGTAGCGGCGGCACAGCTCTGCCACCTGCTCAGGGGTGCCGATCGCACCACGGATCGACTCAGGCCCGTCCGACATCACCTTCACGCCGAGCGGCTCACCCTCGGGCACGACGACGTCACGGGCGAAGCCCACCTCGTGGCGGGTCTTCTCGAAGTCCTCGGCGATGGACGTGACACCGGGCCGGTGGTCGGCGAAGTAGTAGTAGTGCGCCAGGGCGTAGCCGAAGAAGTGCGCGCCGTCGACCCCGCGCTCGATCGCGTCGGCCTCGTCGCGCGCGACCATCATCGGAAGCGCCGTGGCGATCTGCGCGTTGACGTCGAAGCCGATCGGCAGACAGCGCTCGCCGGTGATGATGTCCTCGTACTCGCGCACCCACTCGGCGGCCTCCTCCGGCTCGGCGAAGGAGAGGCTCAGCGCACCGATCCCGGTCTCGGCTGCGAGCAGGATCGTGTCGCGTCGCGAGCACGCGACCCACAGCGGTGGATGCGGCTTCTGCAGCGGCTTGGGGACGACGTTGCGCGGCGGCATCGTGAGGTAGCGGCCGTCGACGCCGGCAAACGGCTCCTCGACGAACATCCGCGTGACGACGTCGAGCGCCTCCGCCCACTGGGCGCGCTTCGTCGCGCGGTCGACGCCGAAGCCCTCGAGCTCTGCGCCGGATGACGTCTCCCCCGTGCCGAACTCGGCGCGGCCGTCGCTGACGAGGTCGAGTGTCGCGACGGTCTCCGCCACCCGCGCGGGGTGCTGGTAGCCGGGCGGGAGCGGCAGGATCCCGAAGCCGAGGCGGATGTTCCTGGTGCGCTGTGAGCACGCGGCGAGGAACACGTCGGACGCCGAGGAGTGCGAGTACTCCTCGAGGAAGTGGTGCTCGACGGCCCACACGTAGTCGAACCCGAGGCGGTCGGCGAGCTCCACCTGCGCGAGCGCGTCCTTGAACAGCTGATGCTCGTCGTCGGGCGCCCACGGCTTGGGTAACTGGTGCTCGTACAGCAGACCGAAGCGCATGCTCGCGAGCCTACCGCCGTGCCGCCCGCACCATGTTGTCCCGCGGGGAAATAGATCGGGCCCCGTGAGGGGCCCGATCCTTAGCACTCCGGTAAGCCGGATTCTGTCGTTGAGCAGCCATCCATCTCTGCGGCCGACCTGGACCTTGGCGGGCAGCCTGCAAACGGTCCTGCTTGGCCTTGCATCGGGTGGGGTTTACCCGGCCGCCGTGTCACCACGACGCCGGTGCGCTCTTACCGCACCATTTCACCCTTACCTGTGCGCTCGCCACGTGAACGAGCGCCATCGGCGGTGTGTTTCTGTGGCACTTTCCCGCGGGTTTCCCCGGGTCGGGTATCCCGACCACCCTGCCCTGTGATGTCCGGACTTTCCTCGAAGGGTCTTGCACCTCCGCGACTGCCTGGAGTGCACCTTCGAGGGTACTCGCGTCAGGTCAGCTCCGTGCCACAGTCGTCGCAACGCCCCGCGACCGGCGACGGGCCGGCACCCCAGCGGGCGTGCAGCCGCCCACCGCACATGGGGCAGGCGGCGCTCGCGCGTCGAGCGAGTTCGGACCACGTACCCGCCATCATCTGCTCGAGCGTGGGCCCGGCCGCGGGCTGAGGCTCGGCCAAGGGCCCGAACAGGATCGAGGGCCGCTCGATGTCGCGCACGACCGCCACGGCGCTCACGTCACGCTCCGGAAGAGGCCGACGACCTTGCCGAGCACCTGGACGTCCGACGACAGGATCGGGTCGAGCCGCGAGTTCTCCGGCTGCAGGCGGATGTGGTCACCCTCGTGGAAGAACCGCTTCACGGTGGCCGACTCGTCGCCGACGAGCGCCACGACGATCTCGCCGTCGCTCGCCGTGCTCTGCGGCCGGACGACGACGTAGTCGCCCTCGAGGATGCCGGCGTCGACCATCGAGTCGCCCCGGACGCGCAGGACGTACTCGCCGGTCTCGCCGCCCGCCGCGGGCGGCACCGCGACGTACTCCTCGATGTTCTCCTCGGCGAGCACCGGGGCGCCTGCCGCGACCATGCCGACGACGGGCAGCCCGCCGCCCTCGCGCAGCGGGTTCAACCGCGACACCTGCTCAACGGCGCGATCGAGCATCTCGATCGCCCGGGGCTTGGACGGGTCGCGCCGCAGCAACCCGAGCTTCTCGAGATTCGCCAGGTGCGCGTGGACCGTGGACGACGACGCGAGGCCCACGGCCTTGCCGATGTCGCGGACCGTCGGCGGGTACCCGTTGTCGGCCGAGTACCGCTTGATGAAGTCGAAGATCTCCTGCTGGCGCTTCGTCAGATCCATGCGCGGGGCTCCATTCGCGCGGGGGTTTCGATCAGGGGTACGAACATGTGTTCGAGGAACATAGAGTCCGGTCAGGACGGACTCAAGCGTCGGGCCCCGTCCTGCCGCCGGTCGGCACCCGGCGAGCCCGTCACGAACGCGGTCGTC
Source organism: Solirubrobacteraceae bacterium (assembly GCA_051306365.1). Classification (GTDB taxonomy): domain Bacteria; phylum Actinomycetota; class Thermoleophilia; order Solirubrobacterales; family Solirubrobacteraceae; genus Svornostia. The sequence goes on along the minus strand of JBPPNC010000181.1, from coordinate 17,005 downwards.
CTATACTCCGCGGTCCACCTGCGCCGGTGGCGGAATTGGTAGACGCGCAAGGTTGAGGGCCTTGTGGGGGATAACCCCGTGGAGGTTCGAGTCCTCTTCGGCGCACTGGACTGGATCGAAAGCCCCCGAGATCTCGGGGGCTTTCTTGTTGGTGGATCATGGATCGTCGGGGCCGAACGCGCAGCTACTCCCCGGATGTCCCACGGCGTCTCTCCCACACATGGCCCGCCGAGGGTGCGGCCCATGGCGCGCTCACGCCTCGAACCCCGCCGCGCAGCCATCGGCTTCGGCGAGTCATCGCGTACGCGAACTCACGGCTGCACGCGCCGCGCGACGAGCCTCCGGCCCAGTCGGCTCCATCAGGCAGCGTCGAGATAATCCAGCAGCGCTCGGCGAAGAACCTCGGAAGTCGTGGTCCCAGGATTCCCCGAAGTAGTCCTGGCGCCGTTCGCTGGAGTGAGCGGAAATGCGCCAGCTTTGGGTGGACCCACGTCCGATCCTCGATTGAACAGGAAAGTTCGTCGCCCGGGTATGGTCCACCGCGCGTCACGTGGCCGGATGCTGGTACCTTCGACCGGTGAGACGCGTGCCCTTGCTGGCGGTCGCCCTGATCCCGCTGGCTGCCCCGACCGGCGCGGCGGCCGACCCGACGGTCACCGAGTTCCCCTATCCGGTGCGCCCGATCTCGATCGCGGCCGGGCCGGACGGGAACCTCTGGGCCACGGTGGACTCGGCGAGCCCGCGGATCCTGCGCATCACGCCGGCCGGGGCCATCACGGAGTTCTCGACCGGGCTCAGCAAGCCTCCGACGATCATCACCGCCGGCCCCGACGGGAACCTCTGGTTCACCGAGTCCGCGAACCCGGGGCGCATCGGGCGCATCACCACCGCGGGCGCGGTCACGGAGTTCGCGGTGCCCACGGTGAACAACGACCCTGGGTCCATCACGACCGGCCCGGACGGCAACCTCTGGTTCAACGAGGCGGCCCGGGACGCGGGCGAGCAACCGAAGATCGGCCGCATCACCCCGGCGGGGGCGGTCACGGTCACCGAGTTCTTCACCGGCCTGACGGCCCAGCAGCCCGGCGGGATCATGGCCGCTCCCGACGGCAACCTCTGGACCTCCGGGGACAGCGCCAACGGCTTGGTCCGGGTCACGCCGGCCGGGGCCATCACGCAGTTCGCATCCGGCCGGATCTCGCTCGCCAGCGGGCCCGATGGGCGCCTCTGGTACGCGTCGTTCGCCAACCCCGGCACGCTCGGCACGGTGGCAACGGGCACCGGCGTGAAGACCCCGCTGGCGGCGGCGCCGACCCCCAACAGCTCCCCCGGCAGCATCATCACCGGGCCCGACGCCAACCTCTGGTTCGCGGAATCGGCGAATCCCGGGCGGATCGGCCGCGTCACCGCGGCCGGGGCCATCACGGAGTTCACCGCCGGGCTCACCCCGAACGGCCAGCCGGGCGGCCTCGCCGCCGCCCCCGACGGGACGATCTGGTTCACCGTCCAGCGCGGCTTCGCCCGGATCACGACGGACGGGGCACCGGCGAGCGGCAACCTGCTGCGCAATCCCGGGGCGGACGCGAGCACGCCGGCCGCCGCGACGACCCGCACCGCGCCGCTGCCGGGCTGGGTCACGACCCCGAACATGACGCCGGTCGCCTACGGCGCGGCCGGGGGGTTCCCGGCGACCGCCGAAGCGGCCCGCTTCGGGGGCGGCACGGCCTTCTTCGCCGGCGGCCCGAACGCACCCGCCTCGCAGGCCGTGCAGAACGTCGACGTCGCCCGTCACGCCGTGGCCATCGACGCCGGGCAGGCGACCGCCAACATCACGGCGCAGGTGGGCGGCAAGGGGGCGCAGAGCGATCAGGCGGTGCTCGTGGCGCGCTTCCTCGATGCCGGCCTGGGTGCCATCAGCTCGATGTCGACGGCAACCGTGACACCGGTCGAGCGCTTGAACCAGACGGGCTTCCTCGGGCGTGCGGCCAGCGCGCGGGTCCCCGCGGGCACGCGCACGATCCAGGTGGTCGCGTCGACCCGTCGTGATGTGGACGGCTACGGGGACGGCTATCTCGACAATCTGTCGCTCACGCTCGACCTGGCGCCCGCAGCGCCCGCAGCGCCCGCAGCGCCCGCAGATGGCGGGTCACCGCCGGCATCCGCCGGCGCCGGCCCGCCTGGACCGGGCAAGGCCGTCGCGGCGCGATGCACGCTGAAGCCCCGGAACGCGGTCAGCACCGCGCGCTACCTGACGATCACGATCACCTGCGATCGCGCGGCGACCGTCCGCCAGACGGCCACGCTGCGATTCCGCGCCCGCAACCGCAAGGCACTCCGGCTCGGGACGATCAGCGCGCCCGTGGCGGCGGGGCGGAAGACCACCGCCCGGCTGAAGCTCTCGCGCCGGACGCTCGCGGCGATCCGTCGGGCCAACTCCCGCCGCCAGCGCTACACCGTGGCCGTGCAGGCCACCGTCACCACTCCGGGCGCGCCCCTGTCCGCGGCGTCGGCGACGCTGGCGCGCCTGAAGCTTCCCAAGGCGAGCCCGGGCCGACGCTGAGCGGAGCGGGAGGGATTCGAACCCCCCGGTCCGCCGGCTTTGAGCTCGCGCCACCACCTGCTGACGAGTACGCGGCGGCGTTTTCAGCGGCACGCGATGACCTCGGGGTCGGGGCCGGCGATCTGGTTGCCGTGCCACAGGTCCCGAGCGGCGAGTTCGACTCGAAGCTCCGGGTCCAAGCGGACGGACTCGACAGTCGCAGGGGCCGATCCCAGCGACCGTCGCCCACGCTTGCCGCGGCGCTGACGGAGCGTGTCGACGTCGTACCCAGCCTCAGCTTCTGCCGCCAGGCGGTCGATCGCTTCGCCGGTGATCGGCCGACCGGTTTCCGTGTGGCCGTGAACGCGTGAGTCAGTCATGGCAGCAGGTCCTGATAGATCGCTCGCATCGGCATCGCATCGATCGCGATCTGAGCGCCTTCGGCGGTTACAAGCACGACGACCTCAAGCAGGTTGGCGGCCCGATCTGGCCCGAGGACGAGCCACCGGTCCGGATCTTCGACTGTGCGTTCACCGAGTGCCCGCGACCATCGCTGCGGTCCGAGCGCCGCAAAGCGGTCTGCCCACCCCTACGCCATCGCGGGCAGGGTGAACCAGAAGCGCGAGCCCTCGCCCTCGGTGCTTTCCACCCCGATCCGCCCGCCGTGCATCTCCACGAGCTCGCGCGCGAGCGCGAGGCCCAGGCCGGTGCCGCCGATGCGCTCGTGCCCCTCGTGCTCGACGCGGAAGAAGCGGTCGAACACATGCGCGATGTGCGACGAGGGGATGCCGAGCCCCCGATCGGCGACCTCGACGCGGACGACGCAGCCGTCGTTCGTCACATCCACGGCGACCTCGCCACCGTCCGGCGAGTACTTGATCGCATTGGACAGCAGGTTCCCCAGAACCTGCCCGACGCGCAGCTCGTCCGCCATCGCCACCGCTGGGGATTCCGGCACGTGGACGCGAATGGGGTGCGCGTCGTCGCGTCCCGTGTACACCGAGACCTGCTGACGGACGACATCGCGAACATCCAGCTTCGTGGGCACGATCCTGAACCGCGCCTGATCCATCCCCTGCAGGTCGAGGAAGTCGTCGACGAGGCTGGAGAGGCGCTGCGCCTCCCGGTGGATCGTCTCGAGGTGACGGGTGCGCTCCTCGGGGCTGAACTCACGGCCGAGCAGCAGCTCGCTGAACCCGATGATCCCGGCCAGCGGCGTGCGCACCTCGTGCGACACGTTCGCCACGAAGGCCTCCTTCGCCCGCTCGGACTGCCGCTCGGCCGTCACCTCGCGGATCACGACGAGGCGGCCGGGCTCGTCGTGCCCGGCCACCCGGACCCGGCGGGTGTAACGCGTGAAGACCCGGCCCGTGTCGGCGACCTCGAACTCGTCAAACGTCTCCTCGGCCCGATCCTGCGTGATGGTGTCCATCGCCTCCAGGTAGCTGCGCGGGTCGGTGAGGGCTCCGGCGAGGTCGATCGCGAGGTCGGGCAGCTCCTCGACCGCGCGCCCCCACACGTCGAGCGAGTGGGCCCGCATCGCCTGGTTGGCGAGGATGAGCGAGCCGTCGCGGGCGTGCAGCGAGATCGCGTCACGACTGGCTTCGATCACCGCGCGGTTGACGTCGGCGAGCTCGCGCACCTGGTCGGTCGCCTGCGCCGACGCGATCGCGACCGCCGCCTGGCGGGCGAACTGCTCGAGCAGCGCGGAGGTGTCCGGATCCAGAGACGAGGTGCTCAGCCAGCCGAGCCCGAGGACGCCGACCACACTGCTGTTGCGGATGAGCGGCACGAAGAGCTGGCGGCCGGCGGGCGTGGCACCACCGATCCCGTCGACCTCCGGCGCTGAGGGATCCCCGGCGACGTCGACCGTGAGGTGCTCGCGGATGGCCCGCCCCGCGAGACCCTCGTCCTCGCGCAGGCGCTGGGGCACCTGGTCGGGCGCGATGCCGCGCGCGGCGAGGAGACCGAGCCCCCGTCCGGCGTGCACCGTGCCGAACCGCGCGCCGCTGACCTCCAGGGCGGCCCGCAGCGTCAGCTCGGCGACCTCCTGCAGCCCGCTCGTCGCGATCAATCGCTGCCCGAACCCGCCGAGCGCCTCGAGGCGGCCCGTTTCCGCGCTGAGACTCTGGGCGGTGGCCGACAGCTCGTCGCCGCGCTGGCGGAGCTGCTCGTTGACCTGTTCGAGCTCGGTGTTCTGCGCCTCCATCTCCGACTGGGTGGCATCCATGGAGGCCGCCATGGCGTTGAACGCCCGGCTGACGTCGCCGAGTTCGTCATCGCCCTGAACCTCGAGCCGCACGCCGAGATCGCCACCCGCCATCCTCGACGCGGCGGCGGCAAGCCGGCGCAGCGGCTGGATGACGGTCCGGCGCTGATAGGCCACTGCGGCGTACAGCAGGATGATCAGGGCGATCCCAGAGGCGATCACGGCGATGATCGCCCGGGTCGCAGCGACCGCGGCGTCATCCTCGCGCGTCTGCGCCGCGCGTGTCTCGACGACGCGCAGTCTGTTGAAGCTGCGCCGCAGCTCTTCCGTCCGCTCACGCCCCTCAATCCCGGAGAGGGCGCGGCGGCGCGCGGCCTCCGGGTCGCGTTGACCCTGCCGGAGCAGCGACTCGGCGTACTCGCGCTGGAACGCGTCGACGGCCTGCCGGGTGGCCGTCGCCGCCTCGCGCACCTCGCCCGGTTCGGCGGTGACCTCATCGAATCGGCGCAGCACCCGCTCGAGGCGCTGCGCCTGGAGGATGTAGCGCTCGCGGAACTCCTCGGAGCCCCCGACCGCGAGCGCCGCCGCCGCCGCGCGCAGTTCGATGGTCAGGCGCTCGGCCTCGGCGCCCACAGCGATCGCTTCACGCACCGCGCCCGCCTGCTGCTGCGCGTCGCGGTACTGGTTGACGGCGACGACGAGCAGCCCGACGATGATCGCCGCGAGGGCGGCGACCACGGCGGAGAGCACATACAGGCGGCGGGTCAGGGTCAATGTCGCATCCCCTCTTCTGGGGAGTCTGGCGACTGCCTTCCGTCCGCGCGCCACTGCACGGGCGAACGAGCGTCTCGGGGCCGGAACCTGTGCAAGATGTCCACGTCAGGGGGAAGCGGGCCGCATCAGGAGGCCAGCGCGAGCGCGCGGCGGTCCTGAGCGAAGCCGGCGCTGACCTCCGCGAGGAGGTCCAGCATCAGCTGTGCGGCGGGGGAACAGTAGGCGCCGTCGAGCGTCGCGGCCTCGATGACACGGTGGTGGTCTTCACCGCTGAGTTCGCGGATCACGACGTCGTCGCGCACGGTCACGAGCGCGAGATCGGGGATGAGCGCGACACCGACGCCCGCCGCGACGAATCCCTGCATCGCGAGGTAGTCGTCGGAGTGGAAGCCGATGCGCGGGTCGAAGCCTGCGGTCTGGCACGCGCGCAGGAGCACCGCGGTATCCGGGCATCGCCCGGACGGTCCGACGAGCCACGGCTCAGCCGCGAGGTCGGCGAGCCGGAGCGACGCCACGGTGGCGAGTTCGTGTCCGGCGGGCAGACAGACGCACATCGGGTCGTCCAGCAGGTGCCGGCGGACCGTGCCGTCCGCGGCGGCATCCATGTGCGGCGCGCGGATGGTCACGGCGATGTCGCAGTCTCCAGCGTGCAGGCAGGCGAGGCCCTCCTCGGGCTCGCGCGGCTCGAGGCTGAGCTCCACGCCCGGTGCCTGCTCGCGAAACCGGGCGATGGCCGCCGGGAGAATCGAGGCGCCCGCCGTGGGGAACGACACCAGGCGCAGACGCCCGGCCCGCAGGCCCGCGATCGCATCGAGTTCAGCCTGTGCGTCCGCGAGCCGGGACAGGATGACCTCGGCGTGTGCCACCAGCGCTCGGCCGGCATCGGTGAGCCGGACCCCGCGCGGGTTGCGCTCCAGCAGCCGTGTCCCGGCCTCGCGCTCGAGCGCGGCGATCTGCTGAGACACCGCGGACTGGGTGTAGGTGAGGGACTCCGCCGCCGCGGAGAACGACCCCTGGGAGGCGACCTCTTTGAGGACACGCAGACGACGCACATCGAGCATTAGGTCAGCTTATCGCTGGCGTAGCCGACTGTCATTGGATCTGATGGGACCACGGTGGCAAGGTGCATGACACACAACATCACGATCCGCTCCGCGACCACGGCCGACACGGCCGCGATGCACCGGCTGGCCGCGCTCGACGAGACGGCGACGATCTTCCTGCCCGCGCTCATCGCCGAGCAGGACGGCCGCCCCGTCGCCGTGATGTCGCTCGCCGACGGGATGGTCGCGGCGGACCCGTTCATCCGCACGAAGAGCGTCGTCGAGCTGTTCACGCTCCGTGGGCAGCGCCTCGCGCACCAGCCGGCACGGCGCGGGCACCGCGCGCTCTGCCGCCGGCCACGCGGCGCGGTTGCTGCGCGGGTCTGACGCGTCGCCGCTCATCGCGCCGCGTGGGCGCGGCGGCCATCCTCCCGACCGGGCAGACTTCCGGGAATGGTCCAGCCTTTCACATGGCGCGACGGCGACCGCACGGTGCGGTTCGGCCGCGGCGTGGTCACTGACGCGCCCGACCTTCTGGGGTCGGGCTACGCGCTGCTGACGACGCCCCGCGCCCACGCCGCCGCTCCCGCGGTGGCGGTGGCCGCCGCGGTGACGCGCGACGTCCCCGCGGGGCGCGTGGACGAGGTGGCCGCGCTCGTGCTCGCCGACCTCGAGGACCTCACCGTGCCCGAGGACCGCCCGCTCGTTGCGCTCGGCGGCGGTCGCGTGGTGGACGTGGCCAAGGCCGTCGCGGCCGCCCGCGGCGGCCTGCGGGTCGCCGCCGTCCCGACCACGCTGTCGGCGGCAGAGATGACGCTGTCGCACCGTCACGCAACCGGCGTCGACCCGGCCACGCCGCGCGTGCGCCCGGCCATCGTCATCAACGATCCGGCCCTCTCGGCCTCCCAGCCGGTGCGCGACCTGGCCGGCAGCGCGGCGAACGCGCTCGCCCACGCGATCGAGGCGACGGCCACGGTCGGCGCCTCGCCCGTTCCCACGCTCGCCGCGCGCGACGCGGCCCGCCGTCTCGCCCACGGCTTCGGCGCGAGCGAGCTCGACCGCGACGAGCTCGCGCTCGGCGCGCTGCTCTCCGGGTACGCACTGGACGCGGCGGGGATCGGATTGCATCACGTCCTCGCGCAGACGCTCGTGCGCGCAACCGGCCTGCCGCACGGCACAGTGAACGCCGCGCTGCTCCCGCAGACCCTCATCGCCTTGGACCGCCGCGGACTGGTCGACGCGACCACGTACCGCGAGTTCGCCGAGGAGCTCCGGGCACGCGCCGACGCGCGGTCGCTGCGCGCCCTCGGGGTGCACCCGGATGTCCTCGAAGCGTCAGTCGCCGTCGCCCTGAAGCGGGACGAGCTCGCTCGCACTCCGCCCGTCCCGACCGCCGACGAGCTCCGGGCGATCTACAAGGCGGCGTGGTGAGTACCAGCGCCCCCGACCCTGGGATCCTCGCGCTCCTGCGCGACCGTATCGATGCGACCCCGCGCGCCTGCACCTACGCGGAGGCGCGATTCGTCGGCCGGCGGTTCGAACAGGTGCGCGTCCGCAACGGCGAGGCCGACGCGGTCGACACGGGGGACTCCGTCGGCGTCGGCGTCCGCGTGCGCGCGGAGGGCCGGTGGGGCTTTGCCGCCACCCGCGAGGTCACCGCGGCGGCCATCGAGGAGGCGCTCGACCACGCGCTGCAGATCGCCCGCGCCGGGCCGGCCTCGCCGCGCGCCGCTGCCCTCCTGGCGCCGCCGTCCGCTGAGCCCGCCCGCGGGCACTGGACGTCGGCCTGTGAGCTCGACCCGTTCACCGTGTCCGTCGACGACAAGCTCGCCCTGCTCCTCGGCGCCGAGGAGACGCTCCGAACCGACCGGCGGATCAGCCGCGGTTCGGCTGAGAGCCACGCGATGCGGGAGACCTGGGCGCTGGCGACCACCGACGGCGTGGCCTGCACGCAGGTCCGCACGGAATGCGGGGGCGGCCTCCAGGCGCTTGCGACCGACGGGGAGCTGATCCAGACCCGGTCCTACCCGGCCGCTCACGGCGGAGACGTGGCGCTCGCGGGCTGGGAGCACGTGCTGGGACTGGACCTGCCCGGTGCCGCAGCTCGCGTCCGCGACGAGGCCCTGGAGCTCCTGACCGCTCCGCCATGCCCGTCGGGCCATCGCACCGTGATCCTCGGGGGCGAGCAGATGGCCCTCCAGATCCACGAGTCGATCGGGCATGCGCTGGAGCTCGACCGCATCCTCCTCGGCGAGGCCGCCTACGCGGGCGCCAGCTGGGTGGCCCCGCACGACATCGGCGTGCTGCGGTACGGATCACGGCAGCTGCACGTGACGGCCGACGCGACGCTTCCCGGTGCCCTCGGCTCGGCGGCGTGGGACGACGAAGGTGTCCCCGGGGGCCGCACGACCCTGATCGAGGACGGGGTGCTCCGGGCCACCCTGTCGGACCGCACGTCGGCCGGACAGCTCGGGCTTCCCGCGTCCACCGGCTGCTCGCGCGCCGAGGGATTCGCGCGCCAGCCGATCGTGCGGATGACGAACGTCTCGATCGAACCGGGTGAGGCGGGCACGCTCGACGAGCTCGTCGCCGCGACCGACGACGGGCTGCTGCTGGAGACCAACCAGTCGTGGTCGATCGACGATCGGCGCCTGCACTTCCAGTTCGGCTGCGAGACCGCGCGCGAGATCCGCGGTGGCCAGCTCGGTCGGCTGTTCCGCGACCCGAGCTACGCCGGCATCACGCCGATGTTCTGGGCTGGGCTCGACGCCGTCTGCTCCGCCTCCGCGTGGCGGGTCTGGGGCGTCATGAACTGCGGCAAGGGCGAACCGGGCCAGATGCTGCCGGTGGGACACGGTACGGCGCCCGCCCGGTTCACCGACGTCGAGGTCGGCGTGGCGTGACCGTCGCGCTGGAACTTGCCGAGCGTGCGCTCGCGCACGCGGGGGGGCCGGCGCTCGCCCGAGTGGTCGCCGAGCGGTCACTGAGCCTGCGATTCGCACGGTCGGCCGCGACACAGTCCACGGCCATCGATGATCTCGACGTCGAGATCATGGTGTTGCACGACGGCCACGCCGGCGTGGCGGCCACGAATCGCGTGGACGACGAGGGGCTGCGCGACGCGGCCCGGCGCGCCGCGGCCGCCGCTGCCGTGTCGGCCTCGCACGCCGCAGCGCCCGGCCCCTACCCGAGCCCCCCGCCGGGCGCGATCTCGGAGGGTCTCGCAGGTTGGGACCACCCGACGGCCGCGCTCGATCCCGGCGAGGGCGCGGCGGCGATCGAGGCCGCGATCCGCGAAGCGGCGAGCCACGCCCAGGAGGCGTTCGGCATCTGGTCCTCCGGTGAGGTCACGCATGCGATCGCGTCGAGCGCCGGCGCCCGGCTCGTCGACCGGGTGACCGACAGCTACATGAAGGTCATCACCCGCGACGCGCGCGAGCGCTCGGGGTTCGCCGCCGCGACGGACATGACGGTGGGCGCCATCGACGGCGCGGCGCTGGCGCGGACCGCCGCGGCGAAGGTCGGGCCCGAAGAGCCGGTGGATCTCCCGCCCGGCACCTACACGGCGGTCTTCGACACCGAGGCGGTCGGCGAGCTCCTGTCCTTCACCGCGGCCCTCGCGTTCGACGGGCTCGGCCACGCCGAGGGGCGCGGAGCGCTCACGGGGCGGATCGGTGAACGCGTCGCCGCACCAGCGGTCACCCTGCTCGACGACCCGCGCGGACCGGGCACGCTGCTGCGGACCTTCGACGCCGACGGCGTCGCGAAGCGGCAGGTCACGCTGCTCGGTCGCGGCGTCGCGAAGGGCGTCGTCCACGACGTCCGCTCCGCCGCACTGGCGGGCGGTGGCGCGGTCTCCACGGGACATGCGATCGCCCCCGGAGGATCACCCGAGGGCCCACACGCGACGAACCTCGTCCTCGCTCCGGGCGAAGCGGCCGACGTCGCCGAGCTCTGCGCCCCCGTCGAGCGGGGGATCTACGTGACCCGCCTCTGGTACACGAACACCGTGCGCGAGCGCGAGGCGCTCGTCACGTCGATGACGCGCGACGGCACGTTCCTCATCGAGGACGGCCGGATCTCACGGCCGATCCGCGACGTCCGGATCACCGACGGCCTGCTGCGGATGCTCGGCGCGGTCGAGGCGTTGGGCTCACGACAGCGGCTCGTGGGCCACGGCGAGTTCTACGGCCGGCGATTCGCCCACGGCGTGCTGTGCCCCGCGATCAGGGTCGGGGACGTGCGGGTGACGGGCGGGGCGTAGATCGCCGAGCCGCGGCGCTCAGATGCGCAGCAGCACGATCGTGTTCACCACGAACAGCACGGCGAACACGACGGTCCAGCGGTTGAGGTTGCGCTCAACGAGCGAGCCGCCCCCCAGCGGACCGGAGCCCGAACCCACACCAAACGCGCCGGAGAGCCCGGCGTCCTTGCCCGAGTGCATCAGCACGAGAAAGATGACGGTGACGCTGAGCGCCACCTGCACGATCATGAGGATGTCCTCCATCGCGCGAGGAGTCTAGCCGTCGAGCTCGTCGAGCGCCCGGAGGATCTCCACGGCCTCGGCACGGAGCTGGCGGTCCAACGCGCGCCAGTCCTCGTCGGTGAGCTTGCCGGTGCGGTGGTCCAGCTCGGTCTCACGAATCTCGCGGTACTTCGCCTCCTTCGCCGCCTCCAGCGCCTGGCGCTCGGACTCCTCTTCCCGCGCGTCCTCGTCAACGGCCGCGGCGCCCCCGCGCAGGGGGCCACCGACGAACCAGACGACGACCGCCAGGGCGGCGATCACCAGGAGCGCGGCAAGGACCTCCATGAGGCGGGGCAGCCTAGTCGTCCGCGCTACGCGCGGCCGAGATCCTGGGCGACCCGCGCGGCGTAGCCGGCTTTCACGCGCCGCGTGGCGGCATCGGGACCGCCCGGCCAGACCGCGGTGAGGCCGCCGAGCAGCGCGAGGATGGCGCCGATCCACATCCACGACACGAGCGGTGAGACGTGCATGCGGAACGTCGCGGGCGGCGGGTCGTCGAGGTACTGGCGGGTGATGCCGCGCAGCGCCTGCGCGAGAGCGGTCGCCTCGAGCTCGGGGGCGAGCTTGCCGGCCGCCGCACTGAACACCCGGTCGCCCCGCTCGATGACGGCCTCGAGCTCCTGAATGTCGGGCGTCATGGCGATCCACACGTCGCGCAGGCGGCCGGCCTGCAGACCCACCTCGCTCGTGGCCTCACCCTCGAAGAACCGGCCGACGGGCCCGAACGCCACGATGGCCCGCGACGGGTAGAAGCCCCGCGACGGCGTCATCGTGGTGACCAGCTCGCCGTCGCGCTCGACGCGCATGACGGCGCCGAACTCGATCCGCTCGAGGTCATCGTTGGCGACCACGAGCTGGGCCACCGGGCGGACGTACGTGACATCGTAGGCGCCGACCTGCACCGATTGTCCGACCTGCAGCCGCGTGTCGACCTCGTCCTGGAACGCCGACGATGCCGCGACCCCCACGAACAGGATCGCCACGCCCGCGTGCACGAGGTACCCGCCGTAGCGGCGGCGGTTGCGGCGGACCAGCTGCTGCAGTGCCCGCGGGACGGACTCCTGCGCCATCGCCCTGCGCGCCACGGTGCCGCGCCAGAACTCCTGCACCACCGCGGCGAGGACGAACGCTGCGACGACGAACATCGCCAGCGCCCATGGCCGCTCGCCGATCCCGGCGATGAGCAGCACGACCAGCGCCGCGGCCGCGACTGCGACCGGCCGCAGCAGGTTGCGCCGCGCGTTGGGCAGCGTGCCGCGGCGCCAGGCGATGAGCGGCGCGATGCCGCTGAGGAGGACCAGGATGATGGTCATCGGCACGACGTAGCGGTCAAACCACGGCGGCCCGACCGAGGCGGGATCGCCCGTGATCGCCTCGCTGATCAGCGGGAAGAACGTGCCCCACCACACCACGAGGCACAGGCCGACGAACATGATGTTGTTCGCGAGGAAGATCGACTCCCGCGACCACAGCGAATCCAGCTTGTGCTCGGAGCGCAGCATCTCTCGCCGGCTCGTGACCAGGGCGATCGAGCCGAAGATGAGCAGCGTGATCATCACGATGAACGGGACGCCCAGCGTGGACGCCCCGAACGCGTGGATCGACTGCAGGATCCCGCTGCGCACGAGGAAGGTGCCGAGCAGGCAGAGGATCCCGGTCGCGAGGATCAGCGAGACGTTCCAGACCTTCAGCATCCCGCGCTTCTCCTGGATCATCACCGAGTGGATGAACGCCGTGCCGATGAGCCACGGCATGAGCGACGCGTTCTCCACCGGGTCCCAGGCCCAGTAGCCGCCCCAGCCCAGCTCGGCGTAGGACCAGCGCGCGCCGAGCAGGATCCCGATGCTGAGGAACAACCACGCGGCGAGCGCGAACCGGCGGGTCGAGCGGATCCATTCGGCGTCGACGCGGCGGACCCACAGGGCCCCGATCGCAAACGCGAACGGGATCGCGAACAGCGTGTACCCCGAGTACAGCATCGGGGGGTGGATCATCATGCTCGGGTGGCGCAGGAGCGGGTTCAGGCCCGTGCCCTCCGTCGGCGCTACCGGGAGCATCTCGAACGGCGGCTCGAGGAACACGAGCAGCCCGGCGAAGAACGCGGCGAGCCCGAGCAGCACCGCCGTGGCGTACGGGGTGACGTCGCGCAGCCGCTTGCGGACGAGCACGAGGACGAGGCTCGACCAGATCGAGAGCAGGAACAGCCACAGCAGCAGCGAGCCCTCCTGCGAGGACCAAGCGGCCGAGAGCTTGTAGAAGAGCGGCGTCGTCGTCGACGAGTGGGTGGCGACGACCTCGTTGGCGAAGTCGTCGCGCAGGAAGGCGATCTCGAGGATGAGGAACGCGGCGGCCACCAGCCCGGCGACTGCGAAGACGGCGCGGCGACCCGACGCGATGAGGTCCGCGCGCCCGCGCGACGCCCCGATCAACGACGCGCCGATCCCGTACAGCGCGACGACGAACGTGAGGATCAGGCAGGCGCTGCCGAACGTGGCCACGCGGGACCTACGACTTCTTCGGCTCGGCGGTGAACTTCGAGGGGCACTTCGTCACGAGCGAATCCCGCTCCGCGACGTAGACGCTGCCCTGTTTGGAGACCGTGACGACGACCTCGCGCCCCTCACGGAAGGGGTCGGGGACCGCGCCCGAATACGTGACCGGCACCGTAGCGCCGCCCTTCGGGTCCTTCATCTCGAACTTCAGCGTGTCGCCGCTGCGCTGCACAGAGCCGTCAACGACCTTGCCACCGAGCTTGTAGGTCTTGCCGGGCTCGGCCCCGGCGATCAGCTGGCTGGGAATGCGCTCGGGGCTCGCGGCGCTGAACGTCGTGATCATCAGTGCGCCGGCCAGGCAGATGGCGGCGGTGAGAGCCACGACGAGGCGAACATGACGCTTGCGTGAGGGGTCCATCGCCCACCCAGTATCCCAAACGTCGCCGCTGTCCCGGCGCCAGGGTGCAGACGCGCGGCCTCAACCGTTCTGAAACACGCCGTCAACAGATGTGTGAGGGAATTCACCTCAAGGCGCAGAAACCTTTGGCGTCCGCCGACGTTCTTCTCCAGAGACCCCATGCGATCCGCCCGAGTCCTCCCCACGTCCCGACCCACCGTCCGCCGCCACAAGGCGCGCCGGCTGCACGTCCTCCCCGACCCCGTGCCGCCGCCCGAGCCCATCCATCCCGCCGAGCGCCGGCTGCGCGACGCGGGCGGCCCTGACGACCGCGCCACGTACGCATGTCAGTGCGGGTACCTGTTCGAAGCCCCGGTGAGCACGACCGTGTCGTGCCCCAACTGCGGCAGCGAACAGGCCTGGTAGTCGCACCTACTACGTAAGTCGTAGCGCGCCGCCGGGTTTTCCGGCATGCTTGCGCGATGACCATGGCGTCCTCCGCAACCAAGGTGGGCCTCATCGCCCTGATGGCGATCGGAAGCGTGCTCATGTGGATCGGCGCGCCCGTGGGCTGGATCTACGTCGCCGCGCAGCTCTCCGAGTCGTCCCAGGTGAGCATGGGTGCCATCGTGATCATCCTGATCGGCATCCCGTCGACGATGTTCTTCATCGGGAAGATGCTGGGCCGGCTCAACGACAAGTACGCCGATCTGACTGGGAGCACGAACGAAGTGCAGATCCGCGCGCCGTGGATGCGGTCCATGCGCGATGAGCGCGACCTGCACCGTCCGCGCACCGTCCTCGACGTCGTGATGGTGCTCTCCGTGGGCACCGCCGTGACACTGTTCGGCATCTGGTTCATGTTCTTCGCCGAGGGCGGCGGGATCTAGCCTCGGCCCCGCGAGCTGCCGCTCAGTCGACGAGGAGGAGCAGCGGCTGCTGCAGGCGCTCGCGCAGTGCTGCGAGGAACGCCGCCGCGTCGGCGCCGTAGAGGATGCGGTGGTCGCTGGACAGCGTGAGCGTCATCACGCTGCGCTGCACCTGGGTGCCGTCATGGCCCAGGACCAGGCGCGGGACCGCCGCCCCGACGGCGAGGATCGCGGCCTGTCCCGGGTTCACGACGGCGTTGAACGCGGTGACCCCGAACATCCCGAGGTTCGACACCGTGAACGTACCGCCCGACAGCTCCGGCGGGGTGATGGTCTGCTCGCGCACGCGCTCGGCCAGCGCCCGGGTGTCAGCGGCGATCTCGGTGACGGGCTTGCGGTCGGCGTCGAAGACGGTCGGCACGACGAGCGTGCCCTCGGCCGCCACCGCGATGCCGACGTTCACGCGCTCGTAGGTCTCGAAGCCGCCGTCGCGCCAGGCGCCGTTCACGCGCGGGTGCTCGCGCAGCGTCAGCGCCACGGCCTTCACGACGAAGTCGTTGACCGACGCCATGCGGCCCGCCGCCTTCAGGTCGGCGCGCAGCGCGAGCAGGTCGGTGAGGTCGACGTCCATGCTGACGTCGAACGCGGGGATCGTGGCGCGGGACTCGGCCATACGCCGCGCGATGAGCGTCTGCGTGCGGGTGGCGTCGATGCGCGTGGCCGCGCCGCGGTTGCTCTCGGCCGCCGCTGGCCTGGGCTCGACCTTGCCGTTCCCGTTCCGGTGCTCGCGCACGTAGGCCTCGACGTCGGCGCGCACGATGCGCCCGCCGGGCCCGGTACCCGCGAGCGCCGCGAGCTCGACCCCGTGCGCGGTCGCGATCCGGCGCGCGAGCGGCGAGGACCTCAGACGCCCGCCGCCCGCCGTGGCGGGGGGAGAAACCACGGCGGTGGCGGGCGTCGGGACGACGGCGGGCTGCCCGTCGTCCTGCTGGTCGGTGGATGGCAGGTGCCGCACAGGCATCTCCTCCCCATCGGCGAGAAGTACCGCGATCGGCGTGCCCACCGCCAGCGTGTCGCCCTCGCGGGCGACATGGTGCACGAGGCCGCCGGCGTCGGCCTCGTAGGTCATGGTGGCCTTGTCGGTCTCGATCTCGGCGAGCTCGTCGCCGCGGGAGACCGGGTCGCCGTCGGCGACCAGCCACTGCAGGATCGTCCCCTCCTCCATGGAGTCGGAGAGGCGCGGCATCGTGATCTCGATCATGCCGCGCCGGGCCCCATCCCGAGCGTCGCGAGCACGGCGGCGGCGAGCCGGTCCTCGTTCGGCATCGCCGCGAGCTCCAGGCCCTTCGCGTACGGCAGCGGCACCTCGGCCATGCCGACGCGCTCGACCGGCGCGTCGAGATCGTCGAAGCACGCCTTGCCGATCCGGGCGGCGATCTCGGCGGTCACGCCGTAGCTCGCCCAGCCCTCCTCCACGCAGACGACACGATTCGTCTTCGCGACGGACCGAGCGATCGTCTCGACGTCGAGCGGGCGCAGCGAGCGCAGGTCGACGACCTCGGCGGACACGTCGTGCTCCTCGGCCAGGCGCGCGGCGACGTGCAGCGCGCGGACGGTGGCGAACGAGTGGGAGACGATCGTGATGTCGCTGCCCTCGCGCGGGACCGCGGCGAGCCCGATGGGCGTGACGGACTCGGGGTCGAGCGGGACCTCGCCCTTCTCCTTGTAGATCGGGAGGTTCTCGATGACGAGCACCGGGTCCTCGTCGCGGATCGCGGCCTTCAGCAGGCCCTTCGCATCCGCGGGGTTCGCGGGCGTGACGACCTTCAGACCGGGCGTCCCGGCGAACCAGCCGTCAAACGACTGCGAGTGCTGCGCCGTGAGCTGGTTGCCCGCGCCGTTCGGCGTGCGGATGACCATCGGGCAGCGCACCTCGCCGCCGAACATCGCGCCGATCTTCGCCGCGTGGTTGATCACCTGGTCCATCGCGACGAGCAGGAAGTTCAGGGTCATGATCTCCACGACCGGCCGCTCTCCGAGCATCGCCGCCCCGACGCCGGCGCCGACGAAGCCCTCTTCGCTGATCGGCGTGTCGCGGACGCGCTCCTCGCCGAACTGGTCCAGGAGGCCGGCGGAGACCTTGTACGCGCCCTCGAA
>JBPPNC010000166.1:0-5829 GCA_051306365.1 Solirubrobacteraceae bacterium | reverse complement strand
CGTCGCTGCCGGGCGCGACGGCGGGTGAGCGCCTTCGCTGACAGCTCGGCGGTCGTGGCGCTGTACGCCGGGGAGCCCGGGCGCGACCAGGTCGGTGAGGTCGCGGATCTCGCGGTGTCGACCTCGCGCGTGTGGAGGTCGCATCCGCCTTCTGGACCAAGGTGCGGATGAGCGAGTTGCGCCCGCCGGCAATTGTCGAGCGGGCCGCAGCGCTCCTCTCGCGCCATGTGCTGCGCGCGCTCGACGCGATCCAGTTCGCGAGCGCGCTCGCAGCGCGTGAGGCCGATCCCTTCGCCGTCGGGGCCCAGCCGCTACGCGCCGACCGCCTCCGGCCGCGCCTCGCGCGCCGCCGCCTCGGCCTGCTCGAGCTGCGCCTCGACGAGGTCCAGCCCGGAGTCCCAGAAGCCCGGGTCCGCCAGGTCGATGCCGACGATCTCGCCGAGCTCCTCCGGCGACTTCGACCCGCCCGAGGCGAGCAGCTCGAGGTACGCGGGGACGAAGGCCTCGCCGCCCTCGGTGTAGCGCTGGTAGATCGACATCGCCAGCAGCTGGCCGTACGCGTACGCGTAGACGTAGCCGGGTGTGTTGATGAAGTGCGGGACGTACGACCACCACGTCTTGTAGCCGTCGGTGATCTCCACGCTGTCGCCGAGCATCTCGGCCTGCGACTGCGCCCACAGGCCGCTGAGGTCGTCGACGCTGAGCTCGCCCCGCTCGCGCCGCGCGGTGTGCGCGAGGTGCTCGTAGTGGTTCATCGCGCACTGGCGGAACACCGTGGCGATGGACCCCTCGATGGACTCCGCGAGCAGCGACAGGCGCGCCTCGGGGTCGGGCGTGCGGTCGAGCAGGCGGCCGAAGACGAGCGTCTCGCCGAACACCGACGCGGTCTCGGCGAGGGTGAGCGGGGTGTGCTGCTCGAAGACGCCGCGCGGGCGGGCGAGCGCCGCGTGCACGCCATGGCCGAGCTCGTGCGCGAGGGTCAGGACGTCGCGGCGCCGCGAGGTGTAGTTCAGCATCACGTACGGGTGCGCGCTCGGCACGGTGTACGCGCAGAACGCGCCGCCGCGCTTGCCGGGCCGCACGGGCGCGTCGATGTACCCGCCGGTGAAGAACGACTCCGCCGTCTCACCGAGCGACGGGGCGAACGAGCGGTACGCGTCGAGGACGATGTCCTTCGCCTCATCCCACGGGATGTTCTCGTCGTCCGCGGCGACGACCGCTGCCATGCGGTCGTAGTCCTTGATGCGCTCAACGCCCAGCAGCCTGGCCTTCAGCGAGTACCAGCGCCGCGCGATCTCGTAGCGGTTGCGGACGGCCTCCAGCAGCGCCTGCACCGACTCGTCGCTCGCCTCGTTGGCGAGGTTGCGGCTGGCGATCCACGACGGGTAGGCGCGCAGCCGGTCGTCCGTGGCCTTGTCGGCCATGAGCGTGTTGTAGATGAACGCGCGGGTCCGCAGGCCGGGGGCGAGCGTCTCCGTCACGGCTTCGGCGGTCGTGCGGCGGACCTCGCCGTCGGGGGACATGAGGCGGGAGAGCGCGACGTCGAGCGCCACGGGCTCGGTCTCGCCCGGCAGGGGCACGGTCAGCGCGGAGACCTGTTCTCCGAAGAGCCGCGCCCACGCGCTCGACCCGGTGACGCCCTTCTCGGTGAGGATCTTCTCCTCGGGCTCGGTGAGGAGGTGCGGGCGGTAGCGCCGCGCGGCCTTGAGGTGGTGCCGGGCCTTCTCGACTCCGGGGGCGGTGAGCAGCTCGTCGGCGAGCGCGTCGTCGAGCGCGGCCCACTCGAGGTCGAAGAACAGGAGCTTCGTCTCGATCTGCGCGCCCTGCTCCTGGACCTTCTGCAGCAGCGCGCCGTTCGCCGGGTCGCTCGTGTCGGTGCTGAACCGCAGCATCGCGTAGTTGCCCGCGCGCCCGATCCTGTCGCTGAGCTCCTCCATCGCCGCGACGGCGGCCGCGAGCCCCGGGCCGTCCAGCTCGGCGACCTCGCCGGCGTAGGTCGCGGCGAACGTGTCGGCGAGCTCGGCGGCCTCGCTGAGGAGCCGCAGCGCGCCGGCTTCGCCCTCTCCGTAGACCAGCGGTTCGAGATCCCAGGCGACGTCGGCGGCTTCAGGCATGTCCCGAGAATACGAAAGCCGAGACACCGTTCGGACAGGTGACCGCAACCAATGGGCCGGACCCGCGTTGGAAGAGGGGAGGCCGGCACCGCTCGCCGGCCTCGCTGTCCCTGCCGCCGACGCCGGGAGGCCTCCTCCGTGCGCCGCGCCCACCTCTGCCTGTCCCTGCTCGCCGTGCTCGCGGCGACGTTCGTCCTGCCCGCCGCCGCATCAGCCCGCTCGACGCAGTCCACGCTCTTCGAGGCGCCCCGTGAGCTGCTGGGTGACGATCCGGCGCTGCGCGCTTCCACCGCGCAGGAGGTCAAGGGCCTGGGGGCAGACTGGGTGCGGATCATCCTGTACTGGAACGCGGTCGCGCCGGACCCGAACGGGTCGTCGGTCCCGGCGTTCGACGAGCGTGCCGCCGCGGGCTACCCGGGGCTCGCCCGGTATGACGCGGCGATCGCGGCGGCCCGCGCCGCCGGGTTGCGGGTCCTCGTCACCGTGAGCGGTCCGGTTCCCCGCTGGGCCACCGCGGCAAAGCGTGACCAGCGCACCCGGCCGAGCGCCACGCGCTTCGGCCGCTTCACCCAGATGCTCGGCCGCCACTACGGCGCGCAGGTCGACGCGTGGTCGGTCTGGAACGAGCCCAACCACCCGCAGTTCCTGCTGCCCCAGTTCACGAAGCAGGGCACGACCCGCGTGTACACGGCAGCAAAGCTGTACCGCCAGCTCTTCCAGCAGGGGGAGGCGGGGCTGACCCGCGGCGGGGTGCGCGCGCCGATCCTGCTGGGGGAGACCGCGCCGCGCGGCACGGCCACCGCGGTCGCGCCCCTCGCGTTCCTGCGCACCGCGCTGTGCCTGGACGCGAAGTACCGCAAGCGCAGCAGCTGCGGCCGCCTGAAGGCCGACGGCTACGCCCACCACGCGTACACCACGCGCGGCGGCCCGTTCTTCATCCCGCCCGGGAGGGACGACGTCACGATCGGGGCCCTCTCGCGGCTGAACCGGGCGCTGGCGAAGGCGGAGAAGGCGAAGGCGCTGCCGAGAGGCACCGACGTCTGGCTCACGGAGTTCGGCATCCAGTCGTGGCCCGACACGCGGCTCGGCGTGAGCCCGCAGCAGCAGGCCGAGTACCGCTCGCTCTCCGAGCATCTCGCCTACCGCAATGGCCGCGTGCGGATGTTCAGCCAGTACCTCATGCGCGACGACACGCCCCGGCCGGGCAGCGCAACCCAGCGCCACAGCGGATTCGAATCAGGTCTGCGCGGGCACGGCGGCGACGTCAAGCCGTCGTACGAGGGCTTCCGGTTGCCGCTCGTCGCCACGCGCGGCCGGCGCGCGACGACGCTGTGGGGCATCGTCCGGCCCAGCGCCGACGCGACCACGGTGACGGTCGACTACCGCAGCGGCAGCAGCGGGCCGTGGCGACGGCTGAAGACCGACCGCACCAGCACGCGCGGTGTGTGGAGCACCACGACGAGCGCGTCGGCCTCCCGCCAGTACCGCGTGCGCTGGACTGCGCCGGCCGGCCCGACGTTCACCGGGCCACCGACGCGCTCGTATCGCGCGCCGTAGTCAGCGGCGCGGGCGCAGCGCGTACGTGAGGCGGTGGACCGGCGCCGCCTCCAGCGCCGTGTGCAGTTCGGCGGCGTCGGCGAACCGCCCGCCGGGCAGCAGCCGCCCTTCGGCGTGCACGGTCACGTGGTCGGTGACGAACGGCCACGGTTCGACCGAGTGCCCGCCGCCCAGATCGTCGGCGACGAGCCGCAGGTCGGTCACGCCGCCGCTCGCGGTCGGGACCTCGCGCTGGGTGTAGGGCGCCCAGTCGAGACACAGGCCGAGCGAGAGCGCGTCCCACGTCCACACGAGGCGCTGGTTGCGTTCGATCTCGTGCGCGTCACGGCCGAGGGCGAGCGCCAGGCGGTCCTGGAGCTCGCGCTGCTCGGTGAGGAACGCACGGACGTCATCAGCGTCGTCGGCGGGGAGTGCGTCAAGGTCACGGAAGCGCTGCAGCGCAGTGCCGTGCATCGAACACAGCAGCGCCGCGTACGTGCTCTGGCTGAGCAGCTTCCCCGGTGCGGCCCGCCAGAGGGCGAGGTGCGTCGCGACGGGGAGGTGCAGGAAGTCGCGCGGCCGGCCGGTCTCGTCGTCCAGCGTCGGGTGGAGGTCCCATTCGGCCATGCCGACGTCGTGCTGCTCAGCGGCGAGGCAGACATCCTCGCGCGGGACGACGGCGCCGAACGCGTCGTTTCCCCAGACACGCGCGAGCTGGCCGCTGATCCAGGCATGGGAGGCCTGGCCGATCGCGAGCAGGCCGTCATCGGTCGGGCGCAGGAGCATGACGCGCAGTCTCGCGCCTGCGCCCGGTCGATGGGCTCAGTTCAGCGGGAAGCCCGGCCGGAGTCGCGCGGAGACGCGTGGGCGTTGGGGGCGACGGCGCAGCACGCGTGCCACACCGGCACCGAGGGCAAAGACGAGCAGGGTGCCCGCGAGGCCGGCGGCGGCGGTTGCGGCCTTCTCGTCGGTCACGCCGGGGAACGCGTAGTCGGACGCGGGCGCCGCATGGGACGTGCCGGCGCCGGCGAACCTGTGGTCCTCCGCCACTCGCTCGAGCCCGTCAGGCTGCGGGGAGGCGAACGGCGACACCGCGACGCCGAGACCGATCGCCACCGCGAGCGCCAACCCGACGAAGACCCCGAGCCTCATGCCGGCGCCCCCGCGACGCGGCGGCCACCGAGGAGGTCGGGCCGCACGGCGAGGACCGTCGCGACGACGGCCACCGTGATCGCAGCCTCGCCCACCCCGATGAGCGCGTGGATGCCGAGCATGGACGGCAGCACGGTCGTCAGGCCGATGGTCCCCGACGCGGCGAGCTCGACCGAGGTCGCGGTGGCGGCGGCCATGACGGAGGCCCACGAGGCGACGGCGACGATGCCCAGCAGGCCGACGGTGCGCTCGCGCAGCGCGGCAGCGCCGGTGAGCATCGTCTGGGTGACGAGCGCACCGAGGACGGCCAGGTTCAGGACGTTGGCGCCCAGCACCGCGATCCCGCCGTCGGCGAACGCCGCGGCCTGCACGCCGAGGACGAGGGAGACGACGAGCATCCCGAGCCACGGCCCCAGCAGGACGGTGGCCAGCGCGGCGCCGAGCAGGTGGCCACTCGTTCCGCCGGTGACGGGGAAGTTCACCATCTGCGCCGCGAAGACGAGCGCGGCGGTCGCACCGAGGAGCGGCACGCGCCGCTCGTCGAGTTCTGCGCGCGCGCGGGACGCCGCGTAGCCGACCGCGCCGGCGGCCGCGACGCTCGTCACGGCGCAGACTTCGCTGCTGAGGAAACCGTCAGGGATGTGCATGGTGAGGTGCTCGGGGTCCTGTGGTGGTCGTGCATGGTTGCGGTAGACCGGCGTGAGGTGGCAGCGCCCGCCGTACGACGCTAGTCCAGCTGCCAGGAGGTGGCAATAGGCTGGGTGGGGTGAATCAGGGGCGCCCGGGGTGATTCTCGCCGAGCGCCAACGCGCCAGTGTTGTGACGCGGCACGCCGGGGAGGGTCATCACAGGCATGAGCATGAGAACCACCATCCACACCATGTGCGCCGCGTTGGTCGCGCTGACCGTTGCGGTCGCGCCGGCGCAGGCCGAGAGCGGCGGCCCCGGCGGGAGCGGCCACGGCGTCGTGCTGGCCCACGCCGACGCCGACACGTTCGTCTACGCGAATCGAGGCGGCGAGCTGCGC
>JBPPNC010000144.1:0-6945 GCA_051306365.1 Solirubrobacteraceae bacterium | reverse complement strand
CGGCGGGCTCCTCCGGCGCGGCGGGGGCCGGGGCGGGAGCGGCCGGTTCCGGCGCCGTGATGGCCGGCGGCGCGACCGATACACCGGCCCCGGCGTTCACCGCGCGCTCCAGGCGCTCGAGCCGGGCGGCGATCGCCTTCGTCGACGGGTCGACCTCGGGCGCCGCGGCCTTCACCAGCGCAAGCTCCAGGAACGTCCGCGCGTCCGCACCGTCGCGCACCGCGCCCATCGCCTCGGCCAGCAGATCGAGCAGCCGGATCACCTGGGCGCGGCCGATGCGGCCCGCCTGCGCGGCGATCCGCTGGTCGCGGTCGGTGGTGATCCGCATCTCGGCCGGGACCTCGCCGAGCGTCTGGATGACGAGGAGGTCACGCGCGTGGGCCTCGAGGTCGCGGATGAACGACATCGGGTCGCGCCCGGTGTTCACCAGCCGCGCGCAGCCGCGCAGCGTCTTTGCGGCGTCGCCCGACGCGACGGCGTCCATCATCCCGAACAGGAGGTCCGCGTCGGCGATGCCGAGGACGGCGAGGACGTCCTCGGTGGTGATCGTGGTCCCCGAGTAGGTGACCATCTGCTCGAGTGTGCCGAGCGCGTCGCGGAACGACCCGGTGGCGTGACGGGCGAGCAGCGCGACGGCGTCCTCACCGATCGTGATGTGCTCCTCCTGCGCGACCCGGCCGACGACCTGCGCGAGCTGGCCCACGGTGGGACGGGTGAAGTCGAAGCGGTGGCAGCGGTCGACGACCGTGGGCAGCACCTTGCTCGCCTCGGTCGTGGCGAGCACGAAGATCGTGTTCGGCGGCGGCTCCTCGAGCGTCTTGAGGAACGCGTTCCACGCCTGGGACGAGAGCATGTGCGCCTCGTCGAGGATGTAGACCTTGCTCTTGCCCGACACCGGCGCCAGGGAGACGCGGTCGCGCAGATCGCGGATGTCGTCGACCGAGTTGTTCGAGGCCGCGTCCATCTCGATGACGTCCATCGACGTCGCGTTCTGGATCGCGATGCAGCTCTGGCAGACCCCGCACGGGTCGACCGTGGGCCCGTTCTCGCAGTTCAGGCAGGCCGCGAGGATCTTCGCCATCGACGTCTTGCCGGTGCCCCGCGAGCCGACGAACAGGTACGCGTGGTGGACCTTGTTCTGCTGCACGGCGTTGCGCAGCGTGCGCACGACGTGCTCCTGGCCGACCACCTGGGAGAAGGTCCGCGGGCGGTGGCGGCGGTAGAGCGAAGGGGCCTCGGGCACGGGAGTCCGAGTCTAAGACAGCAGCCCGACACGGGCGTTACCGTCAGCAGCCCCATGCGCCGGTTTCTCCTCGGCGCCGGAGCCTCCGCGGCACTGGCGCTCCTGCTGCTCGCCGTCTTCGACGCGGTGCAGCTCATCAACTACGACACGCTGTACACGGTCATCTGGGGCCGCGATCTGGCGCGCGGCGACCTGCCGGATCTGGAGGTCGCCCTCGCCCCCACCCCCCACCCGCTGCAGGAGCTGGCCTCGATGCCGCTGGTGCTGCTGTTCGGCTCGGCGCCGGAGTTCGGGAGCGCCGCGGCGTGGGTGGTCTCCGGCGGCGCCTACCTGCTGCTCGGCGCGCTCGGCGTGCTGGTGTTCGCGCTGGGCCGGGCGTGGTTCGGGTGGGCCGCGGGCGCACTGGCGGCGCTCATCATCGTGACCCGCGAACCGGTGCTCTCCTACGGGCTGCGGGCGTACGTCGACCTCCCCTATCTGTGCCTGCTGCTCGGCGCGCTGCTGGTGGAGACCAAGCGCCCGCGCGCGGGTTGGCCGGTGCTCGCGCTGCTGGCGCTGGCCGGACTCCTGCGCCCCGAGGCGTGGCTGTTCAGCGGCGCGTACGTGGTGTGGCTGGCGTGGGGTCCGGACGGGCTCCGGGGCCGCGCGCTGGTGCAGCTGTGCGCGATCGCCGCAAGCGCGCCCCTGCTCTGGGCGCTGCACGACCTGCTGCTGACCGGCAACCCGCTGTGGTCACTCACGGGCACGCGCGACAACGCGGCAGAGTTGGGCCGGAAGACCGGGCTGCTGAACGTGCCGACGACCCTGCCGCGGCGCCTCGGGGAGATCCTGCGCGAGCCCGTGCTGCTCGCGGCCGCGGGCGGGCTGGGCTTCGGGATCTGGAAGCTGCGCGACCGGGCGCGGCTGGGCGTCGTCGCCGGCCTGTTGGGTCTGGCGGCGTTCACGGTCCTCGCCACCGCGGGGCTGTCGATCCTCGTGCGCTACCTCCTGCCGGTGGCGACGATCGGCGCGCTCTTCGCGGGCGCCGGGGTGTTCGGGTGGCTGCTGCTCGACCGCGACGACCCGGTGCGGCGGTGGTGGATGGGCTTCGCGGCGGTGGTCGTGCTCGCGCTCGTCATGTTCGCTCCGAAGCAGGCCGACCGCCTGGATTCGCTGCAGCGGGCGCTGTCGACCCAGGAGGCGATCGTGGGGGATCTGGAGACGTTCTTCGCCGCGGACCCTCCGGGAGAGGTGTGCCCGGCGTACGTCGTGCCGAACCGGAGGCCCGTGCCGTACGTGGCGCTGTGGACGGGCGGGCAGCCGGAGGATGTGCAGCTCCCCGACGACCGGCCGCCGCCCGAGAGCACAGACCCGGCCACAGCCGTTGTCACGGCAACGCAGGAGACCGTCTTCCTCCCCCGCACCCGCCCGATCGCCGACGATTTCATCCTCGACGCACGCGACCGCGACCGGGCGCTGCCGACCCCGCCCCGCGGCGGCGAGGTGACCACCACGGCGTTCTGGACCGCGACGGCGTTCGCCTGCCCGTAGGGGTTTCGGTCAGAACGATCCAGATCGGAACGCTGTTCCCAGAACCCCCTACTGCGCCGTCCACCCTCCGTCCGCCGCGATCGCCTGACCCGTCACGAACGACGACCGCTCCGAGCACAGCCACAGCGCGACGTCCGCGATCTCCTCCGGCCTGCCGAAGCGGTGCACCGGCTCGGCGTTCTCGAACGCGTGCTTGACCTCCGCGTCGGTCGTGACCCGCTGGACCATCGGGGTGTCGATCACCCCGGGGCACAGCGCGTTGACGCGGATGCCCTGTGTCGCGCACTCCAGCGCCGCGGACTTCGTCATCCCGACGACGCCGTGCTTGCTCGCCACGTACGCCGGCAGGTTCGGGAAGCCCACGAGCCCCGCGATCGACGCGCAGTTGACGATCGCGCCCGCGCCGCGGTCCAGCATCGCCGGGATCTCCGCGCGCATGGCGTAGAAGACCCCCGAGAGGTTCACGGCGATCGTGCGGTCCCAGGTCTCGAGCGTGCACTCGGTGACCGGGGCGCTCGGTCCCTCGATGCCCGCGTTGTTGAACGCGACGTCCAGGCCGCCGTACTCGGTCACGGCGCGCTGCACGAGCGCGTCGACCTCCTCGACGCGCGAGACGTCGGCACCCTGGAAGAGCGCCGTCCCGCCGGCCGCGTCGATCAGCCGCACCGTCTGCTCACCACCGGCGACGTCCACGTCTGCGGCGACCACGTTCGCTCCGGCCGCCGCGAACGCCAGCGCGGACGCACGGCCGATTCCCGAGCTTGCGCCCGTGACGATCGCGACCTTTCCATCGAACTCTCCCATGACGGCTCCTCCGGCGGGTGGACTGGCGGAGCCCTGATCCGATCAGGCTGAGCGCTCGACGTCATCCGCGGAGACCCGTGGAATGCGGAGCCGTAAAAGCCCGCGACGGAACTAATCGTCGTCCTCGTCCTCGGACTCGGGCTCGCCGTCGTCGCCACCGCGCCCCCGGCCGCTGTCCTCGCTCTCAGACGACGGGGGAGGCGTCGCGGCGGGAGGGGTCACAACGGGAGGCGCGGGCGCCGACGGCGCCGCGGTGGAGGTCGTGGTGCGCGGCGGTGCAGTCGTCGTGGTGGTCGTGCGCGGCCGCGTCGCCGTGGTCGGTGTCGTCCGCGCGGTCGTCGGGACGAGCTCGCTGCCGGCGCTCAGCGGCTCGGAGTCCAGGCCGATCCGCTGGGACGTCACGCTCGTCGCCGCCATCGTGATGCCGACGGCGAGCGCCACCCCCGCGATCCCCAGGACCACCCAGCCGATGATGTTCCGCGCTCGCATACCTTCAGCCTCGTTCCTCGTCGGGAAGCAGGGTCAACCGGGCCACCGCGCCGCCGCCCGGCGCGTTGGCGAGCGTCACGTCGCCGTCCCACCGGCGCGCGAGCTCCCGGGCGATCGCGAGGCCCAGCCCGGTGCCGCCCGGCCCCCGGCGTCCGGCGCTCCCGCGGTGGAACCGGTCGAACACCACATCGGTCTCACCGGCCGCCAGGCCCGGCCCCTCGTCGTGCACCGTGATCTCCCCGGGCGCGGCGGTGAGCGTCACCGTCGTCCCGGGCGGCGAGTAGTGCAGCGCGTTCTCCACGAGCGCGTCGAGCACGCGATCGAGGTCGGCACGAGAGGCGCGCACCGGCCCGGCGCCGCCCGCCGCGATCACGCGCTGGTCGCGCAGCCCCGCCTCGCTCTCCCAGCGCGCCGCGGCACGGTGCACGGCGTCCCCGAGCGCGATGGGCTCGCCCGGGACGTCGCGTTCCCCCGCCCGGCTGAGCTCGAGCAGCTCGGCGACCATCACCGCCAGCCTGTCGACTTCCCCGAGCGCGGCGCCGAGGTCGTCGCGCACCTGCGGGTCCCCGCTCTCGGCGCGCGCCTCCTCCAGCCGCAGCCGCAGCCCGGTGAGCGGCGTGCGCAGCTGATGTGACGCGTCGGCGACGAACTCGCGCTGAGAGGCCACGAGCCGCTGGACCCGGCCGGTCATGTCATTGAACGTGCGCGCGAGCGTCCGCTGCTCGGCCGAGCCCTCGACCGGCGCGCGCGCGCCGAGATCGCCCTCGCCCACCCGCCGGGCCGTCTCCTCCAGCCGCACGACCGGGCGCGCGATCTGCCCCGCGATGAGGGCGCCCGCCCCCAGCCCGAGGAGGAGCACGAGCGCGCCGACCCCCGCCAGCCCGATCCACGCGCGGCGCACCGCCCGGTCGACCGCAGCCATGCTCTGGGTGATCCGCACCGCTCCGACCGTCGCGCCGTCCTCGACGACCGGCACGGCCGTGGCCAGCAGCGTCTGATCCAGGGTGACGGAACGCCGCTCGCGCTGATCGGCCTCCCCCCGCAGCGCACGCGCGATCTCCGGCCGGTCGGCGTAGCTCGTGCCGGGCGCCGCGCCGCCGGAGTCCGCGAGCAGCCGGCCACGGGCGTTCACCACGATGACCCGGCCGCGCACCGACCGCGCGGCGCTCGTCACGAGCGCATCGAGGCCCGTGCGGTCCGGCGGGTCGACGAACTCCGATGCCGACGACGCCACGACATCGGCCTGCCCGCGGGCCTGCGACCGGATCTCCGCGTCCACGCGGTCGGCGGTGCTGACCGCCAGCGGCACCATGAGCGCGACGATCGCGAGCACCAGCACGTACGCCAGCGCCAGCAGCAGGCGGGTTCTCAGGCCGACGGGTCCAGCTCCTCGGGCGCGGTGAACCGGAAGCCGACGCCGCGAACCGTGTGGATGAGCCGCGGCGCCGCGGGATCGTCCCCGAGCTTGCGCCGCAGCCAGCCGACGTGGACATCGAGCGTCTTCGTGGAGCCGAACCAGTTCTCGTCCCACACGCGCGCCATGAGGTCCTCACGCGTGACGACCGTGCCGGCGTGGCGCATGAGCTCGGTGAGCAGGTCGAACTCCTTGCGGGTGAGGTCGAGCTCCGTGTCACCGAGGTGCGCGCGGCGGGCCGCGGGATCGAGCGCGACCGGCCCGATCACCAGCGCGGCCTCCCCCTCGGACGTCCCGCCTCCCCGGCCCGTGCGGCGCAGCACGGCGCGGATCCGGGCGACGACCTCCGCACCCGAGAAGGGTTTGACGACGTAGTCGTCGGCGCCCAGCTCGAGGCCCACGATGCGGTCGACCTCCGTGCCGCGCGCGGTGACCATGATCACCGGCACGTCCGAGCGGCTGCGCAGCTCGCGGCAGATGTCGCGCCCGTCGCCATCGGGCAGCGTGAGATCGAGGAGGACGAGATCGGGCGCCACCCGCTCGAACGCGTCGAGCGCCTCCGTGGCGGTCCCCACCACCGTCGGGACGAAGCCCTCGCGGGCGAGGACCCGCGCGAACGGCTCGGCGATCGAGACCTCGTCCTCGACGAGCAGGATGCGGGGCCCCGATCCGGTCACGAAGGCGAGCGTACCCCCGCCGGAGGCCGGTCCGCGCAGGCTTTGCCAAGGCTTTACCCCCGCTTGCCGGGGGCTTGCCAGGCCGCTCGTCACGGTACGTCGCAGCATGCCCCCGACCCAGAGGACCGCACCATGCAGCTGACCACCCGGATGCTCGCCGCCGGCGGCACCGTCGCCGGACTGGGCGCGCTTGCCGCGATCGCGATGGCCGCAGGCGGCGACCCCGCAGCCGAGACGCAGACCATCACCCCCGTCGCCGCGTCGCCGCAGGTCCGCACCGAGGTCGTGAAGACCACGGTGCACGTGACCAAGCGCGAGCGGCCGAAGACGACGAGCGCGCGCCCCGCTGCGCCTGCCGTACCGGCCGCCCCGCCGAGCGCCCAGCGCGCCGCCGTGCCGGCCACCCCGGCACCCGCCGTCGTCCCGGTCGCCCAGCAGGTCCGGTCCGACGATGACGACGACGCCTACGACGACCACGGCGGAGACGACGACCGGTTCGAGGCCGACGACGACCACGGCGACGACGACGAGGGCGGCGAGGATGACTGACCCCGCCCCCAAACGCCGCCCGGTCCGCCCGATCGGCGCCCTGCCGGTCTGGACGGCGGCCACCGGCACGTTCTGCGTCGCCCTCGCCGCGCTCGCCGTGCAGGTGCGCGCCGGCGACGACCCGGCGCTCGGCGCGGCCAAGCCACCGGCGGCGCAGGTCGCAGCGGCGCGCCCGCCCGAGGTGATCGTGCGCCGGATCGAGCAGCGGCTGGTCGTCACGAAGGTGGTGCCGGCGCCCG
>JBPPNC010000114.1:0-21944 GCA_051306365.1 Solirubrobacteraceae bacterium | reverse complement strand
ATCGAGGTCGTAGTCGTAGAAGTGCGGGTCGCCGAGCGGCGCGGTCTCGGCGTCCGCTTCGCGGGCGGTGCGGCCGATGTTCGCGTGCTTGAGGATCGATAGCCCCTCCGCGTACGCGGCCATCGTGCCGTACTCGATGCCGTTGTGGACCATCTTCACGAAGTGGCCCGCGCCGACCTTGCCGCAGTGCAGGTACCCCTTGTCGGCGGTCTGGCCGGGCTTGTTGACGCGGCCCGGTGTGGGCGGCGCCTCGCCCACCCCCGGGGCGAGCGTCTCGAACACCGGCTCCAGCCGGGCGAACGCGTCGTCGGGGCCGCCGATCATCAGGCAGTAGCCGCGCTCCAGGCCGTGCGTGCCGCCCGACGTGCCCATGTCCATGTACTCCAGGCCGCCGGCCGCGAGCTCCTCGGAGCGGCGGATGTCGTCGCGGTAGTACGAGTTGCCGCCGTCGATGATCACGTCGCCGGGCGCGAAGTGCGGGGTCAGGCCTGCGAGCGTGACGTCCACCACCGCGGCCGGGACCATGATGATCGTCGCGCGCGGCATGGTGAGCTTCGCGGCGAAATCGTCGAGCGTCCGAGCGCCCGTCGCGCCCTCGGCCTCCAGCGCGGCGACCGCGTCCTCGCTGACGTCGTAGACCACGCATTCGTGGCCCGCGCGCATGAGCCGCCGCACCATGTTGGCGCCCATCCGGCCCAGGCCGATCATTCCCAGCTGCATCGCGTCGTTCCTCCGTGGTGGTCTTGGAAGGTGACCCGCCGCGCAGGCTACCGACGAACCGGCCGGTACCGTGCGGCTCGTGGAGGACAACGGCTTCTCCGTCGGCCGCGACCGGCGCGCCCTTGCGCGCGAGGCGGTCGCGCTGCTGCTCGTCGCGGTCGCGCTCGTCGTCCTCATCCGGGTGGCGCGCCCGGAGGAACTGTGGCGGCGCATCGAGCGGGCGGACGGCTGGTGGCTGCTCGCGGGTGTGGGGTTCGAGCTGCTGTCGTTCGTGGGGTACATCGCGCTGTTCCGCGGATTGTTCGTGCGCGACGTCGAGCGCCTCGGCTGGGGCGCAAGCGCGGACATCACGCTGGCGGGTGTCGTCGCGACCCGGCTGTTCGCCACGGCGGGCGCCGGCGGCATCGCGCTCACGAGCTGGGCGCTGCGGGCGGCGGGCATGGGGGTGAGGGAGACCGCGCGGGCGGTCTCCGCGTTCCTCGCGCTGCTGTACGCGTCGTACTTCGGAACACTCGCGGTCGTGTCCGCACTGCTGCTCGTCGGGATCCTTCACGGCGCGCATCCGGCGCTCGCGGCGTTCGGGCTGCTCGTCGGCGCGGTGCCCATCGCGCTGGCGCTCGCCGCGCTGCTGGTCCCGGGCGACCTGGAGCGCCGCGCCCGCGCGATAGCCGACCGCCGGCCGGGCCGCATCTCCCGCCTGAGCAGCCGCCTGACGACGGTCCCGGCGGTCGTCGGCGAGGCCGTGGGCCTGGCGATCGCCCGCACGAAGGAGCGGCCCGCGCTGTTCGGCTGGAGCCTGCTGTGGTGGACCGGCGATGTCGCGGTGCTCGTCGTGACCTTCGCGGCGTTCGGTGACGTCCCCGCGCTCGGCGTCATCGTCTTCGCGTACTTCCTCGGCCACGTCGGGAACGCGCTGCCGATCCCCGGCGGTGTCGGCGGCACCGAGGGCGGGATGATCGGCGTGTTCGCGGCGTGCGGGGTGCCGCTGAGCCTCGCGGTCGTCGTGACCCTCACGTACCAGGCGATCTCCGTGTGGCTGCCGGTGCTGCCGGGCCTCGCGGGGTTCATCAGTCTGCGCCGCCGGGTGGTGCACTGGCGCGCCGAGGACGCGGCCGTTCAGCCGGCGGCCTGAACGCGGACGGGCATCCCGCCGCGCGGGTCGAGCGTCGGCGCAGGTCGTCGCGCACGCGGGTCGGCTGACCAGCGTCAGCGTTGCGCCCGGCGCTCCGCAGGGATCGGAGCGCCGGGCGCCAACCGGGTCGAGATTGTCAGGGGATCTTGACCCGGCCCCCCGCCTGGGACCATGCGTCGCGCACCCCCAGGTGCGGCGGACAGCACGGGACCCAAGTTCGTGTGTCAGCTCTGCAGACGGTCCTCCGCAGGTGACTCCTCGGCGTCCTCGGCGGACGCCTCGTTCTTCTTCGGCGCCTTGCGCTCCACGGTCTCGCACGACCCGTTGGGGTTCTCGGCCGTGGCGAACAGGACGATGTCGGAGTCGTCCATCACCGCGCGGTCGTCGCCGGGGCCGCAGTCGACCTTGTCGACCTCGCCGTCGCGGGTGCGGATGACGTCGTCGCCCCCTTCGCCCATGACGGTGTCGCCGACCGCGTCGTCGTCGCCGGTGACGTCGTCGCCCGCGAGCGCCCAGAGGACGTCGTCTCCCTCGCCGCCGTAGATCGTGTCGACGCCGAGGTTGCCGAAGATCACGTCGTCGCCCGCGCCGCCGAACTGGGTGTCGTTGCCCCGGCCTCCGGACAGCCGGTCGTTGCCGTTGTCGCCGCGGACCTCGTCGTCGCCGTCGCCGCCGTGCAGCCGGTCCTTGGCCTCGCCGCCGCTGATCTTGTCGTTCCCGCTGCCGCCGAACACGCGGTCGGGACCGCCGGGCGCGGCGCTGTCGGCGCTGTCGCCGGCGAGCACATCGTCGCCCGCGTTGCCGTGCAGCCGGTCGCGGCCGGTGCCGCCCTGCAACGCGTCACCGCCTGGGCCGCCGAACAGCCGGTCGTTGCCGTCGTCGCCGCCGAGCTTGTCGTCACCGCGTCCGCCGACCGCGTGGTCGTAGCCGGGGCCGCCGGTGACGGTGTCGCTGCCGTCGTGGACGGCGATCCGGTCGTTGCCGCCCCCCGCGTCGACGACATCGTCTCCCGCGAGCGCGCGCACGCGGTCGTTGCCGGCGAGCGCCGTGATGGTGTCCGCGGCGGGCGTGCCCGTGAGCTTGTCGGGCTTGTCGGTGCCCGTCACCGTGGCCGCGAACGCCAAGCCGGCGGTGACCGCGAGGGTGGTGAGGGCGGCCGCGAGGCCGGTCGGGATTCGTGTGCTCCGCATGTACGGGAGGTTCGCCGGTGCTACCGTGAGTCCGCCTCCTGAACACCGGCCGTCGCGCTGGGTTGCGGTGGGGCATACTTCCCAGCCTCGCTGGGGGCGTAGCTCAGTTGGTTAGAGCGCCGGCCTGTCACGCCGGAGGTCGCGGGTTCGAGTCCCGTCGCTCCCGTTCGTTCCGCGGGAGGCCGCAGGAGTCCGCAAAGACTGGGACTCTGCGAGTCCTGCGGGTCTCGCGCCTCCGCAGCGAGCCGCAGTAGTCCGCACCGGCTCCGCACAAAAAAGGTGACGAACCGGGTGACGTTGCGCCGGCGCGTCGTGAGCCCGTCTCGTGCCGTCCGTCGCAGTGCTTGCGGGGGGAGTCCCGCCGACGCCGCCGCGCGCAGTCCCCCGGACGGGTTGTGACCTTGGCCTACGGACCCGCTTGTCGCGGTGATCTGTAGAACCGTGGCGTGACGCGTCGTCGGCGTCGCGATGCGGCCTGCGCGGTGCGGTGGTCCGCACGAGGCGGCGGTACGGTCGACAGGGCGAACGGCGATGACCTCTGGGCGCTCGTGAACGCGGGGATCATCGACAACGTCGAATTGATCGAGGGTTACGCGGAGATTGTCGTCGTCGGCAGGGACTCCAGCGAGGCGCTGATAAAGGCGCTTCAAGGACATGGCGACGCGATGCCACACCCGCGATCACGAGATGGGCCTGAGTCTCGCGCCGCCCCAGTACCGCAGGGTCCATGACGAGAAGGGCAACATCTTCTTCGTCAATTGGCCGCGCGGCAATCCCGGTTACCGAGGGCTCTTGAAGTTCTCGTGGCGACACCGATCCCACGTCAGAGCTTGCGGCCTGACCTATTCCCGACGGGATGGCGCGACGGTATTCGTGTACGACCCGAAGGACGGGCGCACCCAGGAGAGCGACGCGACCCGATAGTCGATCCAGACGATCCGCGACGCATGAGTGGCGGCGCGACGCTCTACCCCGACTACCGTCGATGAAGGACCGCGACACGCTCTCTATGAAGGAGGGTGAGGTGTCAGGGGTGTCAGGGTCGTAGTTGGGTGGCCTCCGTGGTAGTGGGAGCGAACGGGCTCGACTCTCTATCGCCTCCTCGGTGATCGTGCCGGGAGGACCAGGTGGTATGGGGGCCCGCCCCGGTGGTCCATCTCAGTAAGGGCCGTCAGGCGGCCAGAGCGGGCGTGGGACCTGCCGGAGCGAAGGGCTGGTTGCGGGTGAGCAGGTGCCAGATCGCCTCGGCGAGCTTGCGGGCGAGGTCGACCTGGGCGATCTTGGCGCCGCGCTGCTTGCCGGGAGCCTCCGGCGAACGAATGAGACAGCAGTTGCTTTACCGTCGACTGATATGGTAAAGCGATGAGCGCGGTCTCCCGAAAGCACCAGGTCACCATTCCGTCGGAGGTCATGCGCACTGCGGGCCTACAGGCCGGTGACGACGTCAGCATCCGCGCCGTGGGCCCGGGGCGCGTCGAGATGGTCAAGACCGACGACTTGATCGAGGAGTTCGCCGGCTCTCTGGACAAGTCCACATTCCCGCCGGGCTACCTCGATGAGGTGCGCGAATGGGGATAGTCGTCTTCGACAGCGACGTCCTCATCGGCTTTCTGGACGCCGACGACGGCCACCACGAGGCCGCGGTGTCCATCGTGCGCCACGCCCTCGCACCCGGAACGCAGCGGTGGGTGTGCGCCGTCAACTACGCCGAAGTGCTCATCGGTCCGGTGCGCACGGGCAAGCGCGACCTGGTCGACGCGATGTTCGTCCGGTTCAACATCGAGACCAAGCAGGTCGACATGGATCTCGCGCGCCGAGCCGCAGCCGTGCGGGCCGAGACGAACCTGAAGCTCCCGGACGCGTTCGCCCTGGCGACAGTCGTGCACGCCGAGCACCGCGGCCACGACGATGTCCACCTGGCGAGCTTTGATGCCAAAGTCGCGAAGGCGCATCTCGCTCTGCATCCGCAGCCTCAGAGCGGCGGCATGTTGAACTGACTCCCGGTCTGACGGCTGGCGCGGGAGCTAACACGCGCGAAGTGCAGGACGGGTCAACCGCAATTCGTTTTCACCTACACCAACGGGGGCGCCTCCCATACCGTCTAGGTGCGCAGCCTGGGGACGTTCAGGCGGCGGCGGGGGCGTCGGGGTGCAGCACCTGCTGTGTACCGTCTGCGGAGCACAGCACGACGGCGCGGCCGGCGGCGGCGGCGCGGGCGATCTCATGGCCGGCGTCCGGGTGGTCGGCGTCGATGCATGCGGCGCGTTCGGGGTAGCTGCTCTCGCCGGCGCTGGCCTGGTCGATCGCGGCGAGCAGTGCCGTGGAGGCGGGAGAGGGAGGGGTGGCCTTGGAGTCGCTCATCGATGCCAGGCCTGGATCATGTCCTCGTATCCGGTCACGCACGCATGGATCGCAGCGCGCATGCCTTCGCCAAGAGTACCCAGGTGGAACGTCTCAGCCGGTTGCTTTCCGCCGGTCTTCGTGTGGCGGTGTATGTCGTTGATGCCGTGGGCGCCGTCGTAGACGCGGACCGTCACCTCCTGGCCGGCGTGCTGCATCGTCAGCACCACGGAGTAGTTGGTGATCTCGCGGCGTTGCTTGACACACGCAGCACGACCCCGTGGGTGGGGTCGAGCGCCTGTTCCCAGTCTGCAGTCATCTGCGCGTCGCAGGGCGGTCGCGGTCGCGGTGCAGCCCCGTCGGCCAGTGAGCGGGCGAGCGCTTCGATCTCTTCTGGGGAGTAGTAGTCCAGCCGGGCCCGTTCGGGCTCGACGCGCCGGTCAGCGGCACGCGCAGGGTTCCGCGGAAGTCCGTAGGTCGCTCGACCGTGCGCGGCGCGACGCCGGCGGCGGCGATCTTCTCCAGCAGCGTGTTGACGTCGCGGGTGTGGATCTCGTCGGCGGGCCTATCGCCGAACGCCTTCATGATGTGTCCGGGGTGCTTACCGGGGCCGCGGCGGTGCGGGGTGCCCGGCTCGGCCAGCAGGTAGCCGTGATCGAGGAGTGTGGAGGGCTTGGCGTCACGCACCCGCTCAAGCCAGTCCAGGTAGGCGTGAGCGAGCACCCGGAAGCTCGGCGCCGTGTTCAACCAGCCCGAAACGACGGCCCGCCAGACGTTCGTCCTTTGCCTGTCACGCCGGAGGTCGCGGGTTCGAGTCCCGTCGCTCCCGTTCGTTCCGCTCCAGAGAGGCCCGGCACAGCGGGGCCCTTTCTCGTCTTCGGGCTCGTTCGCAGCGAGAGGGCGACGCAGCGGAGTAGCGCTCGGGGCTGTTTCGAGCCCATTCTCGGCCGCGCGGCAGGCGAACTGGTGGACCGTGGACCTCGGAATGCCGAGGAGATCGGCGACCTCGGCTGGAGCGGACCCGTCATGGGCCACGAACACGAGAGGGTCGATGGGGAAGATCGGCCCTGGGGTGCTGCCCGAGTCAGCTGCGCGCTCTGCCGGTTCGTCTACGCCCGTGACCTGAGTCCGACCGCTGTCACGCGACCCGGCGGGCGCTCCCGCGTCCCGCCGGGTCGTGGCCCGCGCCGAGCATGAGCTCTCGCAGCGCTCGCCGGTAGTTCTCACGCCCGACGTGCAGGACGTGGCTGCCGGGAAACCACTCGATCCGGGGACGTTCCCAGTGCTCCCAGAGCAGCAGGCTCTGCTCGGGCGGCGCCAGCCGGTCTCCGAGCCCGGCGACGATCATCCGCCGATCGCGCGCCACCAACGGCGCGTAGGACAGCGGGCTCGAGATCCCGATCGCGTCGGCGAACGTGTCCGCCGACAGGCCGCCCAGCGCCCGCAGCGTGCCGAGCGCGTGGTTGGCGGGAAACCAGCTCGTCAGCACGCGAGGCAGGTCGATGACGGCCGAGTTGGGGACCGCGAAGTCCAGGCGCGGATCGATCGCGGCGCTCAGCGCGGTCACGTAGCCGCCGAGCGACAGCCCGGTGAGCCCGATGCGCGCAACGCCTTGGCGTGCCAGGTGGTCCAGGAACACGCGCAGGTCGTAGACGGCGTGGAGCATCGCCTCGGTGAAGTGCGCCATCCCGTGGGCGAAGAGCTCGATGCCGTTGATCGGCGTGAGGTCTCCCCGCCGCGAGCCGTGGAACGGCAGCTTGTACAGGAGGATGTCCCAGCCGTCGCGGAAGACGTCCCGTAGCCCGAAGAACGACACGTTGAACCACGCCGGCGATGCGCCGAACCCGTGGACGACCACGAGCGTCGGGCGCGGGCCGGACGCGTGGCGCCAGTGCTGGGCGTGCGCGACGGCGTTGTTGGCGTGCCGGGCGTAGTCGGCGCGCAGCAGGGGGTTCAGCGCGACGTAGGGCGTGTCGAAGGCCAGGAGCTCGACACGACCGTCCGCTACGCCCGGCCCGCTGCCCTCCCGGGCTCGCACCTTCGCCGCGGCGGGGGCCGGGAAGATCGTGTCCCGATCGGCCCCTGCCATGTCCGCGTACCACGCGAGCCGGCGAGCGTCGCGCCGGGTGACGATCTCGGTGATCGTCGTCATCGACGCCGCGGAGATCGCGGTCGCAAGCCCGGTGCGCAAGCCGTAGTCCACCGCCACCGATCCGTGCAGCATGGCCGCCCCGAGGAGGTCGCGAGGGCCCTGCGGAACCGGGCCGCTCATCCGATCCGTCCGATCGGAGCGCGCTCCAGGAGCGCTTGGACAGGGCCCGGAACGAACGGCAGCACGCGGTAGGCGATCTCGGACTCCAAGCCGACGGGGACGACCGCGTGGTTCTTCTCGGTCGCCCGCACGATCGCCTTGGCGACCGCGTCCGGTGCGTGCCCGAACCGGAACTGCTGCTGGAGGCGCTCCTGGCGTCCTTCGAGGGGACCGAGCAGCCGGGTGCGGGAGACGATCGGCGTGTTGATGACACCGGGGCAGATGACGCTGACTCCCACGCCGCTGCCCGCCCAGTCGGCCCGCAGGCACCGCGACAGCGCCAGCACCGCGGCCTTGGATGCGCAATAGGCCGCCATGTCGCGATTCATCACGTACGCGGCTCCGGAGGCGACGTTGACGACCTGGCCGCGGCCGCGCTCGACCATCGACGCCCCGAACGAGCGGCAGCCGTTGGCGACGCCGTCGAGGTTGACGCGCATCAACCACTCCCAGTCGTCGGCGTCGCCATCGAGGAACGGGCCGCCCATGCCAACCCCGGCGTTGTTGACGGCGACGTCGACGGGCCCGTGATCGTCCTCGATCGCCGCGGCTACCGCCTGCAACGCGCCGCTGTCGGCGACGTCGCAGGTGAAGGCGACGGCGGGACCGGTGCATGCGGCGGCCGTCGCCTCTGCCGCCTCGCCGTTGATGTCGACGCAGATCACCTCAGCGCCGGCCCGCGAGAAGCGCAGCGCGCTCGCTTCGCCGATGCCGCTGCCTGCGCCGGTGACCACCACACGGGCGCCCTTGGCCTTGATGCCGCTCATGCTGTGGCGAAGCGGTAGTCGTCGAGATCGAAGCGCCTGCTGCGCCACTCCACCTCAAGCGACGGTGAGGCGCGAAACGGCACGTCGCCGTGCGCGTCGAAGTAGTAGCTGTTGGCGCGTGAGCAGCTGTCCTGGAAGAAGATCTGGCGGCCCCGGCGTGCCAGCATGTCGCGGAAGAACCGGTCGTTGGCCTCCTGCGTGACCTCGACCAGCGTGGCGCTGCGATCCCGGGCGCCGGCGAGGCAGCGCAGGATGTGGCGCGACTGCGTCTCGATCAGGTTGAAGTACGAAGCGCCGTTGTAGGCGTAGGGCCCGAGCACCACGAAGAAGTTCGGGAACCCGGGGACGCTCGCGCCCTCGTAGGCCTGGAACCGGCTCTGCGTCCAGAACGCCTCGAGATCCCGTCCGCCGCGTCCGGTGACGGTGAACGGCGGCATGTTGCCTTCTTCGAAGACCTTGAAGCCCGTCGCGAGGATCAGCACATCCAGCGGGTGCCGCCCGCCCTGGACGCTCACGCCGCGCTTCGTGACCCGGGTGATCGGCGAGGTTTCCAGCACGACGTTGTCGCGGTTGAACGTCGACAGATACGAGTTGTGGAAGCTCGGCCGCTTGCATCCCAAGGCGTATCGGGGGGTGAGCTTCTCGCGGATCTCGGGGTCACGGACCTCGCGTCGCAGGAACCAGCGGCCGAGCCGCTCGGCCGCCCGCCCGAGCGGCACGACCCCGCCGAAGTGCGCCGGCAACGGGAACGTCGCCTCGACGAACGCCTGGCTGGCGAGTCGCGCGCCGACGTCACCAAACGGCAGCGCGCGCATGGCCGCACGGAGGGGTCGGGGCAGGGGAGCGTCGGGCTTGGGCAGGCACCAGATCGGCGTGCGCTGGAAGACCGTCAGCTGGCGAACCTCAGGGGCGATCGCGGGGATGACCTGGACCGCTGATGCCCCTGTGCCGATGATGCCGACCCGCTTGCCGCGGAGATCGGCGTCCTCGTCCCAGCGCGCGGTGTGCATCGTCGCGCCCGCGAAGTCGCCGACGCCCGGGATGTCGGGCAGCTTGGGCTGCGTCAAGACGCCCGTCGCTGCGACGAGGAACCGTGCGGTCGTCTCGGCGCCGTCGTCGGTGACCACGCGCCACAGGTGATCGTCATCGTCAAACGCCGCCGATGTCACGCTCCGGCCGAAGCGCACGTGGCGGCGGACGTCGTACTTGTCGGCGCAGTGCCGCGCGTAGTCGACGAGCTCCTCGCCGGGCGCGTACACCCGCGACCACCCGGTGCGGCGCTCGAAGGAGAACTGATAGCTGAACGACGGGATGTCGACCGCCACACCGGGGTAGCGGTTCCAGTACCAGGTCCCGCCCACGTCCTGGCCCTCTTCGATGATCACGTGATCGTCGAAGCCCGCGCGCTGCAGGGCGATCGAGATCCCGATGCCGGAGAAACCGGCGCCGACGATCAGGACGTCGTGATCGGGCTGCCGGGACATCACGCCGTCACCTCCGTGACGTACTCGAATCGCTCGGCGAAGAACGCGGCTTCCTGGCGGCCGAGCTCGGTGGCGGGCGGGTCTCCGAACAGCCACTCGCGGATGATGTCGAGCCACACGTTGCTCGAGCCCAGCTGGGCCAGGGCGCCGATCAGCAGGAGTACCGAGCGCATGAGGACGAAGTGCTCGGCGGGGAGGACGAGGTCGTCGAAGCCCTCCCTGCGCATCTGGGTGTAGCGGCGCATCATGTCCGCGGTCTTCGTGGGGTCCGCCTCGAGCCGCTCCTCGGACATGAGCCATCCGAAGATCGCCTCGTAGTTCTCGAAGAACGGCTCGGCGAGCGCCGGGTCCGGTGGCAGTGCGCCGAGCTCGCTCACGACGTCCAGCAGCGCCTGCGGGTCCCCGTCGTAGGTCGCCCGCGTCGAGGCGATGAGCTGGCGCACCGAGCGGTCGTCGATGTGCTTGGCGAAGCCGAAGTCGAGGAAGCCGACGCGTCCATCCGGATAGAACAGGTAATTGCCCGGATGCGGATCGCCGTTGAGCAGGCGGTGACGCAGCGGGCCGTTGAGATAGAACCGGACGATCGTCTCGCCGGCGCGGTCGCGCTGTTCCTGGGTCAGCGTGTCGCAGGCATCAGCGAAGCGCATGGCGTCCACGTACTCGGTGACGAGCACGCGCTCGCGGCACAGCGACGCGATCACGTCCGGCACGACGATGAACGGGTGGCCGCGGTAGATGCGCGCCATCTCGCGATGGTTGGCCGCCTCGAGTTCGTAGTCGAGCTCTTCGCTGATGCGCTCGCGGATCTCGTCGGCGATCGCGCCGGTATCGATCCCGGGGGCGATCGTCGCCAGGAGCTTGAGGCCGAGCTTGAGGTTGCGAAGATCGGCGTGCACGGCCTCGGCGATGCCGGGGTACTGCACCTTGATGGCGACCTCACGCCCGTCGAGCAGGCGGCCCCGATGCACCTGCCCGATCGATGCCGCCGCCATCGGCTGCTCGTCGATCTCGGTAAACACGTCGCCGATCCGCGCATCGAGATCCTGCTCGATGACCTTGCGGATCGCGCGGAACGCGACGGGCTTGGCGTCCTGTTGCAGCGTTGCGAGGATCGCCTGGAATTCCGGGCGCACCTCCTCGGGCACCAGGCCGAGGTCGACGGCGCTCAGCGTCTGACCCACCTTCATCGCCGCGCCGCGCATCCCGCTGAAGAGCTTGACCAGCGCCTCGGCCGACTTCAGCTGCTGCCGCGACAGCACGTCACTGCCGTCCGGTGCGGCGCTGCCGACCAGGCGTCCGGTCATCTCTCGTCCCGCCACCCCGGCGGCGGCCCCGGTCATGCGCATCGCGCGTCGCATGCGCGACGCGCTCACTCGTTCGTCGGTCATCTCGCTCCTGCTCATCTCGCGCCTGATTTCGTCGATCGCCCGATCGGCGAGCGGGACCGTAGCATGTCGATCGTATGATCGACGAATCCCGTCCAGCGGCACCCAGGCGCCGCGTCACCCGCGCAGAGCAACGGGCCGCGACGCGGTCAGCGATCGTCGAGGCGACCGTCCAGTGCCTCGTCGACGAGGGATACGGCGCCCTGACGACCCGTCGCGTGGCCGAGCGCGCGGAGGTCGCGCAGAGCACGCTCATGCACCACTTCCCGACGCGCGAGGCGCTCATCCTGGAGGCCGTCACCCTCGTAGCGCTCCGCCTGGCCGACCGTGCGCTGGACACGATCGACCCTGACGGGCTCCGGACGCCGGAGGGCCGAGAGGCGGTGCTCGACGAAGCATGGCGAGAGTTCACCTCGGCACAGGCACTGGCCGCGGCGCAACTGTGGTCTGCGGTCTGGACCGAGCCCGATCTCGCCGCGACCCTGCGCGAGCTCGAGGAGCGGATCGGCGCGATCATCCTGACGACTGTCGCCGCCGTCTTCTCCCAGGCGGACGCCGATGACGAGCTCGATGCGATGGTCCACGCCGCCGTTGCGCTCATTCGGGGCCTGGTCATGGCGATTCCGATCTGGGGCCGCGCCGCGATCGACGCGCGCTGGGCAGCGATCAAGCCGCTCCTCCTGCGGGCCTTCGAGCCGGTCCTCGACCGGCCGGGAACCGGCGGCGACTAGGACGTCGGGCCGACGCGTCGTCTTGTCGATCACGTGATCGATGTGTACGCTGACTCCGCATTGGCCGATCGCGTGATCGGCGAAAGCAGATCGAGGGATCGAAATGACTGCCACGTCCGCGCCTGCCCGTCCGACCCCATCCACCAGCGGACTCCGTGTCGCCAAGGACATGCTGCTCAGCGGCCTGATCTCGTTCAACCGGATCGCCGAGCAGGCCTCTGGCTCGGACATCGTGCGCTGGCGCAGCGGGCCGCGGCAGGTCTACGCCATCACGCACCCGGACTACATCGAGCACGTCCTGCGCAAGCACGCCGACCGCTACATGAAGTCCGTGGAATACCAGCTGGTCAGCACGGTCTTCGGTCGCAGCCTGTTCACCGACGACGGCGACACCTGGCGGCGCCACCGCATGATGCTCAACCCGTTCTTCGGGCGCCGGCAGCTCAACGGCATGATCGATTTGATGATCGAGCCGATCGACCGCTACGTCGGGGGTCTTGACGAGCGCGGCGACTCCTTCGAGGTCGAGATGGTGGCCGACATGACGATGCTGACGCTCGATGTCGTCGGCACCGCGCTGTTCGGCCACGAACTGGGCAGCGTGGCGAAGAAGATGGGCACGGCGGTGACCACCGGGCTGCGGCTGGGGGAGGTCGCGGCGCGCCTGACCCTCGTCGCCGCACCGCCTGCCTGGACCGTGAAGCTGCTCGGTCACACGGTCCACTACGCGCCGCTGCTGCCGCCCCCGCTCGACCGCGCCCAGTTCACGATGCGGGCGATCGACCGCATGGTCGAAGACGTGCTGACCGACCGGGAGCAGTACCCAGACCAAACCGATGACCTGCTCGGCATGCTCCTGCGGGCGCGCGACGAGGACGGCACGCTCACCGCCCGTCGCGTCCGTGACGAGGCCGTGACGTTCATGATCGCCGGGCACGAGACGACGGCCAACGGCATGGCATGGATGTGGTACCTGCTCGCGCTCAACACGTCGGCGCGGGATCGGATGCTCGAGGAGATCGACACTGTGCTCGGTGGTCGCCGTCCCACCGCCGACGATGTGCCGTTGCTGCCGTGGACCAGCGCGTGTTTCCAGGAGGCGCTGCGCTACTTCTCGCCCATCTGGGTCGTGCCGCGCACTGCGATCGCCGACGACGAGATCGACGGGTACCGCATCCCGAAGGGCTCCACCGTCTTGGTGCCGGTCAACGCCGTCCACCACGATCCCCGGTTCTGGGAGGACCCGCAGCGGTTCGACCCCACGCGGTTCCTGCCGGAAAACGCCAACCATCACCGCTTCGCCTACCTGCCGTTTGGCGCGGGCCAGCGGATCTGCATCGGCCGGACGTTCGCGCTCATGGAGGCGACGCTCATCGCCGCGATGATGTCCCAGCAGTTCGTGTTCGAAGCGGTGCCGGGCCATCCGGTCGAGGCCGAGGCGACCCTGACGCTGCGCCCGCGACACGGCGTCCGCATGATCGCTCGGCGCAGGGCGTAGCTGTCTCGGTTCGCCTCCGCGACGCTGCCCGTTCAACGCGCCAAGATGCGCGAATCTCTTGACGCGGGACACCACGGCAACACAGCTACGGGCGTGGAGGTAGCGCTCGGTCGGGGGCGAGGCGGCGGGCACGCTGGAGGTTCCGGGCTATCGCCGCAGCGCGTGGCGGGCGGCGTCGACGATCCGTTCCAGCGCGTCGAGCAGCAGTTGGCTGCCGAGACGCTTTCCGTGGAGGGTCTGATCGAGAGCGAGGCGGCCGAGCAGGTATCCGGGGACCTCGCTGTAGCCGCCGGCCATGCGTCGTGACGGGAGCGCCTCGCGCCGGACCCGTGTTGGCGCGCACACGCGGGCCTGTTGGGCGCGCAGGGTCGCGTCGGACTGGGCGGCGGGCATGACCGACTGCTCGACCTCGCTGAGCACGCGGTCGGCCTCGCGCCCGGCGGCGCCGAGCACGAACGTTGACACCGACACTCGCTGCAGCGCGGCCGCTCGGGCGATCCGCGACTCGGTCTCCTCGTCAGCGCTCATCTCGATTCGCCTCGTTCCGGTCGCCATACCGGGAACTGTTCGGTGAATGTACGGCGGTTTGCAACCGTGCGG
This sequence comes from Solirubrobacteraceae bacterium, assembly GCA_051306365.1. Lineage (GTDB taxonomy): Bacteria > Actinomycetota > Thermoleophilia > Solirubrobacterales > Solirubrobacteraceae > Svornostia. The sequence goes on along the minus strand of JBPPNC010000114.1, from coordinate 7,786 downwards.
CTTGGGTTCGGTCGGCCGAAGCACGGACCGCCCGCCGGCGAGCAGCGGTGATGACGCAGCCTGGAGGGCTTGGCGTTCCGGCAGCCCCACCTAGACTCGCCCGATGGCCCGGCTGCCTGATGGCGATCCCGCCCCGCGAGACGGCGCGCTTCCCGCCGCCGCGCTGGCGAGGCTGCGCGACCGGGCCTTCGGCGTCTACGTCCATGTCCCGTTCTGCGCCAGCCGCTGCGGGTACTGCGACTTCAACACCTACGTCCCCGGCGAGGACGGCAGCGCGGTCTCCGGATACGTCGACGCCGTGATCGCCGAGCTGGCGCTCGCCCGGCGTGTGCTCGGCGAGGATGCGCCGCCCGCGCAGACCGTCTTCTTCGGCGGCGGCACGCCCACGCTGCTGCCGCCGGCCGACCTCGCACGGATCCTCGCCGCGATCCCGCGCGCGCCCGGCGCTGAGGTCACGACCGAGGCGAACCCGGAGTCCGTCGACCCGTCGTCGCTGGTGCAGCTGCGCGAGGCGGGATTCACCCGGATCTCGCTCGGGATGCAGAGCGCGGTCCCGTCGGTGCTGGCCACGCTGAACCGCCAGCACTCGCCCGGCCGCGCGGTCGAGGCGGCGCACGAGGCGCGGGCCGCCGGGTTCGAGCAGGTCAGCATCGACCTCATCTACGGCGCGCCCGGGGAGACCGCGGCCGAGTGGGAGACGTCGCTTGCGGCGGCGGTCGCGGCGAACCCCACACACGTGAGCACGTACTCGCTTGTCGTCGAGCCCGGCACGCTGCTGGCCGGGCAGGTCCGCCGCGGCGAGGTGCAGGTGCCGGGGGAGGACGTCGTCGTCGATCGCTTCGAGAGCGCCGGCCGCGCGCTGGCCGCCGCCGGTCTGCATTGGTACGAGACGTGCAGCTGGGCCGTCGATGCGCACGCGCACTGCCGGCACAACCTCGGCTACTGGACGGGCGGGAACTGGTGGGGCGCCGGGCCCGGCGCGCACAGCCACGTCGGCGGGGTGCGGTGGTGGAACGCGTTGCACCCGCGCACCTGGGCCGCGCACGTGCAGGCGGGAGACTCGCCGGCGGCGGGCCGGGAGACGCCGGACGACCATGCGGTGCGGCTCGAGCGCGTGATGCTCGGCCTGCGGTTGGCTGCCGGGGTCCCGCTCGACGACCTCACCTTTGCCGGCCGGGAGGCTGCGCGCCGCCACGTCGACGGCGGGCTGATCGAGCCCGAGCACCACGCGGCGGGGCGCGTCGTCCTCAGCCGCACGGGTCGCCTGCTGGCCGATCCGGTCACGCTCGCACTCGCCGCCTGAGCATCGGCCCCAGGCTCGGCCGCGACTCCAGAACACCGCCCAGGTTGTTCGGGGCCGATGGTGCTCCCCCACGGCAATCACGCCACGTCAGGAGCCCCACATGTCGGTGCCGCGCAGTTGTCGAGCGACTCGTCGCCGACGACCTCCACGCACCAGGCCGACCACGAGGCACGCCACACCGCGACGTACGCTGCACTCGCGAAGTCCCTGAACCTCCAGACGTCGGCCGTGCAGGCGGCGTTCGAGGCGGTGCGTCCCGCCCGGCCCGCGAAGTAGGCGCTGGACCCGCCTCCTCTCGTCGAGTCAGCGTGACGGCGCGATCACCGTCGCTTGCGAGACTCTTCTTCCCCTAGAGCGCCATTCTAGACTAGAACGCTCTAGGGGAAGGGTGGTCGATGTTCAGCAGACGATGTTGTCCGTCTCGCGTTGGTTGTTCGTCTCGTTGGACTCGGTGACCTCGTTCAGCGAGTCGGCCGTGGCGCGATAGATGCCGCCGCAGTCCCCGCTGAAGTTGAACCGCTTCTTCTCGGACGCGCCGACCGCCAGGCCGGACGTGAACCGCACCGGCGTGTACCCGCTGACGGTCACGCTGAACGGACCGGCGATGGCGTCGCCCTGGTTCTTCACCGTCACCTCGCCGGTATCCAGCGCGGTGATGACGATGTCGGGCTTCAGCGGTGACGGGGTGGGGTCCGGAGTCGGATCCGGCGTGGGCTCGCCCGCGCCGCCCGTCGGCACCGGCTGGAGCGGCGGCGGCGTGCCGCGCACCGTGCCCAGGCGGTAGCTGATCCGGCCCTTCTCGCCGTTCTGCATCGACAGGCGACCGGACAGCCGGTCGCCGCCGGTCACCGTCTTGGCGACCGAGGTACCGGGCGTGTACGGGAGGATCTCCAGCGTGTTGCGGTCGAACGGGTTGATGTCGCCCGAGTCGTCGCCGCCGTAGACGAGGTCGTCCTCCATGAGCCGCATCCAGACCGGCATCGCCGCCGTCGTGCGGTGGTCGCGCGGGACGTTCGCGGTGAACGTCCGGTGGTCGTCCTCCAGCCAGCGGTTGATCTGGTCGTTGCGGAACAGCGTCCGGCCGTTGACGATCAGCTCAGCGCCGCCGAGCCGCCAGCCGCCGGCCACGCCGTCGCGCGACTTCACGATCTGGAACCGGCCGATCTCGCCGAGCGTCACGCCGCCGCGCAGGGTCTTTGAATCGAGCGGGAGGGCGTACGTGTCGTTGTCACCGCGCTCGAAGTCGTTGTACGCGCGCTTCTCCAGGCTGAACCGCAGCCCGTTGCCGAGGACGACGTCGACGTTGTCGTCGGTGCCGGCCCAGCGCACGTCCGCCGTCTTCACGCGCACCCGGATGTCCGTCACCGGCTGCGCGAAGCGGGCATTTACGGGGAGTGCCTTCAGGAACGTGTGCGGGTGGTGCGGGCGCGAGAAGCTGAAGCTGTCGTGCCCGTGGATGACCGTCGACTGGTACTCCTGGCCGGCGATGCCGGCGCGGACGAACAGGTCGGCGTCGTCGTTGATCGGATCGCCGAGCGCGATGCCCTGCTGCTTGGTGATCTCGAGCTTGGCGAACTGGGTCTGCGCCTGGATGTCGCGGCTCAGCACCGGCATCGGCAGGTTCGGGATCCGCTCGCCCGGGGTGAAGTCCCGGCCGAACTGCTCGAGGACGTTCTGAAACGCGCGCCGGTAGACGCTCGGTCCCTGGTCGAAGTAGCCGTTGATTGCCTGGCGCAGGTTGATGAGCGAGCCGGCCGGGCCCACGATCGGGCCACACGAGAACGCGCCGCCGCCTTCGTGCGTGGGGACGCACGGGCCGCCGCCGCCGGCCCACCGGCCGGTGTACAGCGAGATCTCCAGCGCCGCGTTGCGGTCACGGCCGAGCGACGGCGTCGAGCCGATCTGCTGGGCGCGGGCCCACAGCGCGTCGTCGCCGAGCCACAGCTTCATGGCCTGCACCCACTGGCGCGAGGCGAAGTGGGAGGTGATGTACGACTGCTGGTACATCGGCCGGCCGGGCGTGTCCTTGTTGTCCGCGGTCGTGAGGGTCTCGTTGTTGTCGTCCTTCCAGCCGCCGTGCTTGCGGTGGCCGCCGGGCGCGTTGGCGACCTCGACGCGGCTGCCGTCGCGCTCGCCCCTGGGGACGTCGAACCAGGTCGGGAAGTCGCCGTAGCCGCGCTGCTTCCAGCCGGGGCCGTCAAAGCCGGGCGTGTTCGCCGGCTCGACCCAGTTGCTGTGGGTGTAGAAGTCCTGCACGCCGTGCAGCGAGATGCCGATCGCGGACAGGAGCTGGACCGGGTCCTGGCGCTGCTTGGCCTGCTGCAGCGCGTTGTTGGTGTTGCGCATCCAGCGCTCCCACTCGCGCTCCACGCCCGCGGTGCTGGCGAGGTTCTTCGGCTCGGCGCCGGCGTCCTGCGTCTTGACTGAATCGAAGTGCGTCTTCTCGGCGGCGTCGAGCCAGCGCTGCGGCCAGTTCTCGGTGAACAGGGTCAGCGAGACGATCCGGCTGAGCACGTCGCTGTGGCCGGAGTGGGGGTTCTTCGACGCCTGGGAGTAGAAGTCGCTGAACCAGTTGTTGATCGTGGAGATGTCCCCGGCGTTCTTATTGAACCCTTCGGCGGCGAGCGCGTCACGGGTCATGTCGGCGTGGGGCTGCGTGTCGTACGCCTGCGCCGCTGGGGCGGCAAGAGCGCACGCGGCCGCAGCCGCGAGGGTGGGGATGAGGAGGGTCGGTCGGAGCATCGTCCGACCGTACGAGCGGCCCTGAGCGGTGTCTGTCAGGCGGTTGACACTGCGGGTGTCGGACGCTGCTCGTGCCACCGCTCGGCGTCCTCGAGCTCGGCGGCGAGGGCGAGCAGCAGCGGTTCGCTGTTCGCCACGCCCATGAGCTGCGCGCCGACCGGCAGGCCGGCCTGCGTGCGCCCGGCGGGCACGCTGACCGCTGGCCAGCCGAGCACGTTCCACGCCCACGCGTACGGGCAGGAGCCGACGACGATCTGGTGCGTCTCCCACGGCGTGAGCCCGTCGAGACTGCCGATCGGCAGCGGGGGCGCCGCGGTGGTGGGCGCGAGCATGACGTCGGCGTCGGCGAAGACCCGCCCGATGCGCCGGCGGTAGATGCTCTCCAGCCCGCGGCTCGCACGCAGCGCCGGGCCGTTGAGGATGCGCCCGAGGATCAGGTTTTCTCGCGTGCGCTTGTCGAGCAGCGAGGTGTCCTCGCACTTCTCGGCCCACTGGCGCAGGGCGACGGTCGAGCGAGGCACGAAGCTCAGGCCCACGAGGCCGTAGGCGGGTTCGCGCTCGACGACCTCGTGGCCGAGGTCGCGCAGCACCTCGGCGGTGCGGCGGACCGCGTCGGCGACCTCATCGTCGAGCAGCTTCGGCACGAGCGCGAACGGCGCGCGGAAGGACAGCGCGATCTTCAGGCGCCGGGTGGGGCGGCTGACCGCCTCGCTGAACGGGACGGCCGGCGCGGGCGGCGCGTGCAGATCGCCGGCGACGTTGCCCGAGAGCGCGTCGAGCAGGAGCGCCGCATCGTCGACGTTGCGCGTCAGCGGGCCGAAGCACGTCAGGCCGTGGAAGGACTCGGGGTCGGGCCAGGTCGACAGCCGGCCGCGCTGGGGCTTGACGCCGACGAGGTTCGTCCACGACGCCGGGATGCGCACCGAGCCCGCGCCGTCGGAGCCGATCGCGCCCGGGACGAGCCCCGCCGCGACCGCCGCCGCCGCGCCGCCCGACGACCCGCCGGGCGTGTGGTCGAGGTGCCACGGGTTGCGGGTCGGCTCGAACCACGGGCCCTCCGTGATCGGCCACTGCCCGAGCTCGGGCGACGTCGTCTTGCCCACGACCACGGCGCCGGCGCCGCGCAACCGGCACACGATCTCGCTGTCCTCGGTCTTGGGGTCGAAGCGACCGTCGCAGCCGAAGCGCGTGGGGTGGCCGGCGACGTCGACGTCATCCTTCACCGCGATCGGCACGCCGAGCAGCGGGCGGGTGTCCCCGGCGGCACGGGCGGCGTCGGCCTGCTCGGCGGCGGCACGCGCTTCGTCTTCCAGGACGCAGGCGAACGCGCCGAGCGTGGGCTGCGCGGCCGCGATCCGGCGCAGTGCGAGATCGACGATTTCGGCGGACGAGATGTCGCCTTCGGCCACCATGTCGGCCTGCGCGCGGACGCCGGCGAAGGCGAGGTCTTCTTCAGACGCGGTCATCGTTCGTTCGAACGAACGAATACCGCACCGCGTACGATGGCGCAACTGTGGCGGCCCGAGAGCAGATCCTGCACGCGACGATCGAGCTCATCGGCAGCGAGGGGATCGGGGCAGTGTCGAACCGGCGGGTCGCGGCTTCGGCGGGGGTCGCGCTCGGCTCGCTGACCTACCACTTCCCCGACCAGACCAAGCTGCTGCAGGAGGCGCTCGTCCTCTACGCCGAGGAGGAGATCAGCCGCTTCGCCGAGATCGCTGCGCGGCTGCGCGCGCGGGACGCGGGGACGGAGGACGTCGTCGCCGAGGTCCAGCTGGCCATCGCGGCGTCGGCCGAGCGCAAGACCGCGGGCGTGGCCGAGCTCGAGCTCCACCTCCACGCGTCGCGCAACCCCGAACTTCGTGACGCCTCGCAGCGCTGCTTCGCCGCCTACGACGACTTCGCGACCGCCGCGCTCGAGGCGCTCGACGTGCCCGACCCCGCGCGCTACGCCCGCCCGGTCGTCGCTCTGCTCACAGGGATGGCGGTGCGCCGCCACGGCACGGGCGAGCAGGACATCGAGACGGCCGCGACCGCGCTGGAGGCGATGCTGCGGGGAGCCGTGCCGAGGTGATCGTGCGCGCGCCCGAGGTGCCGGAGGATCTGGCCGACGGCGAGCCGGATGAGGGCGGTGGCAGGCTGCTGATCGAGGAGCGCCGGGTGCGCCGTGCCGCGCACGACCCGCTCGCCGCGCACGCGGTGAGGTTCGTGACGGCGGACGTCCGCGGGCTGGGGCTGGAGGGCGGCGATGTCGACCTGCATCTTCGCGACGCGATCCTCACGGACTGCGACCTCTCCAACGTGCAGACGCGCGAGGCGCATCTGCACCGCGTTGAGCTGCGGCGCTGCCGGCTCGTGGGGCTCGGGCTGCTCGAGGCGGAGCTGGAGAGCGTGCGTTTCGCCGACGGCACGCTGATGCTCGGCTCGTTCGGGCACAGCCGGCTGCATCGTGTGGTCTTTGAAGGGGTGAATCTCGGCGAGACGTCGTTCGTCGGCGCGGACCTCACGCAGGTCGTGTTCGACGGTTGTGTGCTGGCGGGGGCGGACTTTCGGGACGCGCGGCTCAGCGCGTGTGAGATCCGCGGGTCATCACTCGACGGGGTGCTGGGGATCGCGTCGCTGAAGGGTGTGACGATGCCCGCGGCGGACGTGGTGGCGTCGGCGGCGGCGCTGGCGGGGGCGCTGGGCATCGACATCGAGGCAGCAGGTAGCTAAGTTCCTAGCTATGCAGGTCAACATGCACGACGCAAAGACCCGCCTCAGCGAACTCGTCGCGGCTGCCGAAGCAGGCGAGGACGTCGTCCTCGCGCGTAACGGCGTGCCCGCGGTGCGGCTCGTGGCGATCCGCGAGGAGCATCCGCCGGTGCGTCTCGGCCTGCTGGCGGGCGAGATGGAGCTTGGTGACGACTTCGACGAGCCCCTCGAGGAGTTCGCGCCCTACACGTCGTGACCGCCGTCCTGGTCGACACCCACATCGCGCTCTGGGCGCTCGGCGACCCGGGCCGGTTGCGCGACGCCGAGCGATCCCTCTTGACCGACCCAGCCGTCGACCGCAGGTTGAGCCCCGTCTCCGTCTGGGAGGCCGCGATCAAGCGGGAGGCCGGGCGGCTGCGGGCGCCACGCAACCTGGCCGCCGTGCTCGCGGCCGAGTTCCGAATGCTCGAGCTCTCCGCGGGATTGCTTGAGGCGGCCGCCGAGCTGCCGCGACATCACGGCGATCCGTTCGACCGTGTCCTCATTGCCCATGCGCTGCGGGAGGACCTGACGGTGCTCACGCGTGACGTTGCGTTTGGCGACTACGGCGTGCAGCTCGCGGGCTGAGGACCACCCTGGTCTGATGGACCCGATGAGCGCGGGTGCCCTGGTGATCGACGCTCGCGCGGGCCCGTGTTCCGGACGGTGCACGCGCGGCGGGTCAGGTGCCGGGCGCGGGCGCGCAGGGCACACGGGGCGGCGATGCATCGCACGATCGGAAGGTAGCCCGCCCGGCCGTCACCATGCCGACGGCTCGTAGTCCTTGAGGAAGCACCCGAACAGGTCCTCGCCGGCCTCGCCGCGCACGATCGGGTCGTACACCCGCGCGGCGCCGTCGACGAGGTCCAGCGGCGCGTGGAACCCGGACTCGGCGAGGCGCATCTTCTGCGGGTGCGGGCGCTCGTCGGTGATCCAGCCGGTGTCGACGGCGGTCATGAGGATGCCGTCGGTCTCCAGCATCTCCTGCGCGCTCGTGCGCGTGAGCAT
>JBPPNC010000103.1:0-7227 GCA_051306365.1 Solirubrobacteraceae bacterium | reverse complement strand
CGCGATCTTCACGCCGCGCTGAGCGCGCGGCTACGCGGCGCGGCGGCGGGCGCGATCGCGGTACTTCGCGTAGTCGCGCCGGTCCGGGCGCAGCTGGCACGCGAGTGCGAGCGGGTGGCGCGCCTCCTGGTGACGCCCGAGCTGCTGGAGCGACCGCCCGAGGCAGAACAGCGCGAAGTCGTCGGTTGGGCGATGCTCCACGATGGCTTCGAACTCCGCCGCGGCGGCCTCGTAGCGCTGCGCCTGGAAGTACGCGCGTCCGAGGGCCTCGCGGATCGAGTCCTTGTCGGGCTCGAGGTCCCGCGCGCGGGCAAGCGGGATGATGGCGGCGTGAAAGTCGCCGTCGGCGAGCAGGCGCGAACCGGCCTGAAAGAGCTCGTACACGTTGTCCGGCTCCATGGCTCCAGTGTACGAAGGGTGTCCAACGGCCCGGACGGTTCAGCCCGGCGGCAGCGCCCACCACGCCCGGAGCCGGCCGAGCGGTCCCCCGCGTGCGCCCAGTGCGCGGCGCAGGCCCGCGCGCTCCCTCGCGTCGGGCCCGGCCTCGGTCGCGCCCGGCGGGCCGTACCGCGCGCGCTCGAGGGCGCGGACGTACGGCTCGCCCGCGGTCCCGGCGAAGCGCTGAGCGAGCGCCCCGAGCGTCGTCTTCGGCGGAAGCGGACGACCGACGCGCCGCATGGCGCGTTCGAGATCTCCGAGCGCGGTCTCCACGGGCGCCCGGTCGCGCAGACGGCGGCGGCGGGCCATGAGCGCGCCCGCCGCAATCGCCCCGAGCAGCACGACACCGCCGGCGACGAGCACGCCGGGCGGGACGGAGCGGCCCTCGGGCGTGGCCGCATCGGGCGTGGGCCCGACGGGTTCGGGCTCGCGGTCGCGCTCCTGGGCCGGGCCAGGGTCGGCCGGCGTGTCGCGCGGCAGCGCGGGCGGCGCGGCGAGGTCGCGTGAGCGGGCGGGTGACTCCCCGGGCGTCGGGTCGAACGCGACCCAACCGGACCCGGGGCTGTAGACCTCGACCCACGAATGCGCATCGGTGTCGCGCACCACGTACTCGCGCCGCTCCCGGTCGTAGGCCCCGGGTGAGAAGCCCGTGGCGACCCGGGTGGGGACCCCGCCCATCCGCAGCAGCAGCGCCATCGCGCCGCTGAACTGCTGGCAGTACCCGCTGCGATCGACGAAGAGGAACGCGTCGAGCGGCACCGCGCGGGCAGGCGGCGACTCGTCGTACGTGAACCCGCGCGCGAGGTGGCGCTCGACCGCCCGCAGGTACTCGTACGGCGTGTCGGCACCAGCGCGCAGCCGCTGGGCGAGCGTGTACGTCCGCGCGTAGGCCGACCGCCCGATCACCGCCTCGACCTGTTGGCCCGCGACGACCTGCCCGTCGACGGTCGCGAGCGTCGGCTGTTCCGACCCGAACGGCGGGAAGCGGACCTCGGGGCGCTGGCGGCCGCGCTCCTCGGGTGGGAGCTGAACCGCCAGCTCGTCGGCGACGAACGCCGGATACAGCGTGCCCGCAGCAGCGAGTGCCCGGGTACTCGGCCGCGGGACGTACGCCTCAGCCTCGTAGGTGTGCCCGCTGCGTAACGGGCGGTCCTCCACGCGGAACTCGCCGGGCCCGGAGACCACGGGCTGACGCGGACTCTTGGAGATGCCCAGGACAGTGCCCGCGCCCAGGAACTCCTCCGTCGTCATCCCGCGCACTGTGAAGCGCAGCTTCGCGATCCAATCAGGGCGGTCGCGGTTGATCTCCGTCTGCAGCCCGCGGCGCTCGGCGCCCGCCTCGCGCTCCCACCGGATCCCGTCGAACACCGTGAGCGCCGTCGCCTTCCAGTACGTCCCCCGCGGCGCCTTGACGCGCAGGACCTCGCTGCCGTCGCGCGGCCAGTCCATCGGGCCGTACTCGTGGTCCCAGGCGAACCTCTGGCCGACCTCGGGGGTCAGGGACTGGGCGATCTCCTCGTAGTCGATCAGCGGCTCCTCGGCGTCGAAGACCGGCGCGGCGATGATCCCCGCCACGGTCGCGGCGGCGATGAGCCCGGCGGCCAGCGGGGCGGCGCGCCGGGGGACGCGCTCCAGTCCCAGGAACGCGATGAGGAGGATCGCGAGCACGGCGCCCTGCACCAGCGGCGTGTCACCCGGGACCTGCACGGCGGGGACAGCGGACACCGCCGCGAGCGCGACGGCCGCCGCGACGGGCAGCCCCAGCCGGTCCCGTGTACGCGGCCAGAAGGTGAGCAGCGCGGCCAAGCCGAGCAGCACCGGCGCGCCGAGCATGAGGACGACACGCACCCAGTCGTCGGCACCGGCGTACGGCACGGTGACGCCGGGCGACGCCTCCGCGCCCTGGGCGATCCCGTCGGCCAGATCGCCCCAGCCGCCGGGCGGGAGCAGCCGCGCCGGGACGCCGGCGGCGAGCGCCCCGAGGATCAGCAGGCCGAGGGCGAGCCCGGCGGCAATCGCCACGCGTGCGGACGTCCGGACCCTTCCGGTCTGGGCGAGCACGCCGCCCGCAGCCGCGGCGACGAGCGCGAAGCCGAACAGCGCCCAGCCGCGCGCCGGGAGGACCATGCCGCCCCACGAGATCGCGCCGACGGCGCCGAGCACGATGAACGCGAGCAGCCGCGCGACGGTGCGCGGCAGCAGCGGGCCGCCGGACGGTGCTCGGCGGCGGACCGGTGGCGGCGCCGTGGCGCTCATCGCGTCACCGCTCCGACGGAGATCCGGCGCGCGGGACGACCCTGCGCGTAGCCCGTGCAGCCCGCGACCGTGAACGACGCGCGGCGGCCGGGCAGCACACCGGGCACCACAAGGACGGGCGACGCGCCGCCGTGGCGCAGGGCGGCGGGGGGCCCGTCCCGGCGGCGCGCGCTGACGAGGACGATCGCGCCGCGGCGACCCGCGAGCTCGGCAAGCGCGGGGGCGGCCCGGTCGGTCACGAGCGCGAGCCGGGCGTGCAGCGCCGGCCAGCCGCCGAGCGACGGCTCGATGGCGACGGGGCGCCGGCTGTCGGGCAGCAGCAGCCAGCAGCCGCCCTCACCTGCCAGATGGACGGCCAGCGAGGCCGCGGCGCGCACGGCGGCGTCGAGGTCCTCGGTGCTCGCCGGGGACCTCGCGTCCAGCGCGATGAGCGGGCGCCCGTCCCCGTCCGGGCGGAAGCGGCGCTCGAGCGGGTCCCCACCGCGGGCGACCGCGTGCCAGTAGACGCGCGATGCCGGGGTGCCGTCGCGCAGCGCGCCGACGCCGTCGAGCTCGGTGGCGGCCAGCCCGGTGACCCGCCCGCGTGCCCTGCGTCCGGTCTCGCTGCCCGCGCCGTCGGCGAGCACCGGCTCGATCCGCGGCAGGACGAGCAGGTCCGCTTCGTCGTGCACACCGGGCACCTCGCGCCGGTACAGACCGAGCGGATCAGATACGACCACGCGCGACGCCGACAGCCGGTGGACCCCGCGCCGATCGAACCGCGCCCGCGCGTCGATCCGCACGCCGCGGCCGCCCGCGCGCAGCTCGACGGGCCGCCGGATGAGGTCATCGCGGACCTCACCACCCGGGAACGGCAGGCCCGCGGCGCGCACCTCGATGCGGACCGGGACCTCCTCGCCCTCCTGCACGCGCGGGACGCCGAGCGTGCGCGTGACGGTCGCCCGGCGCGCAGAGAGCACGACCGACACTGCCGCGAGCAGCGGCAGCGCGATGAGGGCACCGGCCGCGACCCACAGCGGCTCGGCGTCGAACCCCCAGGCCGCGAGCCCGAGCGCCACGCCCAGGCCGCCGGCAGACAGTGCGCCGCGCGGACCGGTCGGGGGGCTCGCGGCCATCAGCGTGCCGGGGTCGCCGCAATCGCGTCGGCGACGATCGCCGACGCGTCCTGGTCGACCGCTTCGGGCGCGAGCACGAGCCGGTGGGAGAGCACGGCGGGCGCGAGCGCCTGCACGTCGTCGGGGAGCGCGTGGTCGCGGCCCGCGAGCAGCCCGCGGGCCTTCGCCGCGCGCAGCAGCATGAGACCCGAACGCGGCGACGCCCCGAGTTCGACCCGGCGGTCCTCGCGTGTGCGCCGAAGCAGGGCGACGACGTAGTCACGCAGCGCCGCGCTCGCGCGCACCCGGCTCGCCGCCTCCTGCGCGGCGAGCAGCGCGGCGGCGTCGGCGACGGGCTGCAGGTCGTCGACGCGGTCACCCATCTCGTGGCGGTGCAGCATCGCGGCCTCACCCTCGGCGCTCGGGTAGCCGAGCGACAGCCGGACCATGAAGCGGTCGACCTGGGCCTCGGGCAGCGGGTACGTCCCCTCGTACTCGACGGGGTTCTGCGTGGCGATCACCGTGAACGGCCGCGCGAGCTCGTGGGTGTGCACGTCGACCGTCACCCGGCGCTCCTGCATGCACTCCAGCAGGCCCGACTGGGTCTTCGGCGACGCACGGTTGACCTCGTCGACGAGCACGACGTTGGCGAACACGGGGCCCGGCCGAAACTCGAAGCGGGCCTCGCGCTGGTTGTAGACGTTCGTGCCGACCACGTCCGCCGGCAGCAGGTCAGCCGTGCACTGGACCCGGGCGAACTCGAGGTCGAGCGACTGCGCGAGGGCACGGGCCAGGGTCGTCTTGCCGACGCCGGGAAGGTCCTCGATCAGCACGTGGCCATCGGCGAAGAGCGCGACGACGAGGTCGTCGATCACGTCATCGCGGACCTCGACGGCCCTTCGCAGGTTCTCCGCGACGGCCCGCCCCAGCGCGACGGCGGAGGCGAGCTCCGCGCCGGCGACGCGCCGGGCGGTGTCAGCGCCCTCCACCTACGCGCCCTCCGGCACGATCGGTGCCGCGGATCGCAGGGCGATGGCCTCCGCCAGGATGGCGCGGGCCACGTCGGCCTTCGGCGCGCGCGGGATGTGCCGCTCGCCGACGGCGGTGACGATCGTCACCTCGTTGGCGTCCACGTCGAACCCGATGTCCGAGCGCCCGATGTCGTTGACGACGATGGCGTCCACACCCTTGCGTACGAGCTTGTCGCGTCCGTAGGCCAACGCGCCGTCGCCGTGCTCGGCGGCGAAGCCCACGAGCGTCTGCCCGTCGCGACGCCGCGCGGCGAGTCCGGCGAGGACGTCGGGCGTGCGCTCCAGTGCGAGCGCGAGCGTCTCCTCCCCGCCCTTCTTCATCTTGCCCTCGGCTGCGCGCGCGGGACGGAAGTCCACCACCGCCGCCGCCATGAGGAGCAGGTCGGCGTCGGCGAACGCCGACTCGCAGGCGGCTTGGAGCTCCGCGGCCGTTTCGACGTCGACGTACGTCACCCGCGGGTCGCGCGGCAGCGACACGTTGGCCGCGACGACGGTGACGTCCGCGCCGAGCGCCGCCGCCTGCTCGGCGAGCGCAAAGCCCATCCGGCCAGACGAGCGGTTGCCGAGGTAGCGGACCGAGTCGAGCGGCTCGCGGGTCCCGCCGGCGGTGACGAGGACGCGGAGCCCCACGAGGTGCGGCTCGGCGGGCGCGCTGCCGGCGATCTCCCGCTCGACGGCGTCCAGCAGGTCAGCGGGCTCCGGCAGGCGCCCGGCTCCCCACTCCCCCTTCGACCCGAGACGCCCGACGGCGGGCTCGAGCACGGTGGCGCCGCGATCGCGCAGCAGCGCGACGTTCGCCTGCGTCGCCGGGTGCTCCCACATGTGGTTGTTCATCGCCGGCGCGACGACCAGCGGACACGTCGCGGCGAGGGCCGCGCTCGTGAGCAGGTTGTCGGCATGCCCGCCGGCGAGCTTCGCCAGCGTGTTCGCCGACGCGGGCGCGACGAGGTAGACGTCGGCGTTGGCGACGAGCTCGAGGTGGCTGAGCGGCTCGTGCTCGGGCGGCGCCTGGTCGGGGAACGCGCCCCGGGCAGGATCGCGCTCGAACTCACCGACGAGGACGGGGGCGCCCGTCAGGCCGGCGAACGACGCCGCGCCGACGAACCGCTGGCTGGCTTCGGTCTGGACCACGCGGACAACATGGCCTGCACCCGTGGCAAGACGGACGAACTCCAGCGCCTTGTAGGCGGCGATCCCGCCGCAGACCCCGAGGAGGATCCGCGCCATCGACTCGTGCCTCCCTGCGTCGACTCCCGTGCCCTACCGGTACTCGTACTTGATCTTGCCGGCCGCGACCTCTTCCAGGGCGATGGTCAGGTAGTTCTTTGAGATCGTGTCCACCATCGGGGGCGGGAACTCGTCGAACGTCCCTTCACCGAGGTTGTGGTAGTAGCTGTTGATCTGCCGCGCGCGCTTGGCGGCGACGACGACGGACGCGTAATTCGAGTCGACATTCGTCAGCAGCTTGTCGATGCGGGGAGAGATCATGGAAAGGATGGTACCGCCCGCGGTACCTCGTCTTACGCCGTGGTTGCCGAGCGCACGATCTCGACGAGCTGCTCGATGGCGTCCTCGAGCCGGTCGTTGGTCACCACGCGCTCGAACTCGCCCTGGGCGGCGAGCTCCTCGCGGGCGGTCTGCAGGCGGCGGTCGATCTGCTCGGACGAGTCCGTGCCGCGGCCGACGAGCCGGGTGTGCAGCGCCTCCTCGGACGGCGGCGCGATGAACACGGTCAGCGCCTCGGGCATCGCCTGACGGACCTGCCGGGCGCCCTGGACCTCGATCTCCAGCAGCACCGGCCGACCGCCGGCGGTGCGGGTCTCGAGGTCGCTGCGCAGTGTGCCGTAGCGGTTACCGGCGTACTCGGCGTGCTCGACGAAGCCGCCGTCGGCGACCCGCTTCTCGAACTCCTCGGGTGACAGGAACCAGTAGTCGACGCCCTGCGTCTCACCGGGCCGGGGCTTGCGCGTGGTTGCGGACACGGACAGCTCGATCTCCGGGATGCGATCCCGGAGCTGGCGGATGAGCGTGCCCTTGCCGACCCCTGAGGGACCGGTGATCACGACGACGCGGCCCATGGGCCCGCGACTATCGCCGAAGGAGGGAGACGAGCTCGCTTCGCTGGCGCTCGGAGAGCCCGCCGATGGTCTTGCTCGGCGAGATCCGGCACTGGGCGAGGATCTTGTTCACCTTGACCCGGCCGTACTTGGGTACGGCCAGGAGCATGTCGAAGACCTTGGCGGTCTCGACGTACTCCGGGGGGTCGAGGAGCAGTGCGTGAATGGACACCCGGCCGCCCTTCAGGTCGCGCTTGAGCTGCGCACGACGCGTGCGGATCTCGTTCGCCTTCTGCAAGGCGTCCATCCGCTGAGTGAGGGAGCGCTCCGGGGTCACCGCGTGCTTGGGGG
>JBPPNC010000071.1:0-8546 GCA_051306365.1 Solirubrobacteraceae bacterium | reverse complement strand
ACGTCAGATCGACGTTGCTATAGCGACGTGGATCTGACGGTCAGTGGCGCAGGTGGGGCGGGACGGCGGCGAGGAGGCGGTGCGGGCGGTCGTACACGTCGTCGCTGGGGACGCGCCGCACCGTCCACCCCGCGTGCTCCCACACGGCCGTCTTGCGCGCGTCCTCGACGGGGTGATGCCACCGTCGGCTGTCAATCTCGACGATCCACCGGGCGTCATGCCAGACGTAGTCCGCTTCCTCGCCGGCGACCTTGACGTTCACCGACGGGATCTGAATCCCGACGCCGTCAAGCACCGCCAAGCCCAGCGCCTCGGCATCGCTCTTCGTGCGGTGCATCGGCAGGTGGGCGTACTCCCGCGTGTACTGCCGCAGCCGCGCGATCCCGCGCCGGCCGGGGTGAAGCGCCAGGATCACGGCGAGGTCGGTCGCGTTCACCGCGCGTTCGCGCAGCGCGCTGCGAACGAGCCGGGCCGCGTTGGCCTGGGGCCGCTGCGGCATGAGATCCAGCAGGGCGCGGGCCGGGCTGACGCACGGCAGACCGTCGACGGCGCCGACTTCCGTCGGTGACAGGCGTGCGGAGCGGTACACGAGCAGCCCGGGATGCCGCTGCGGGCCGCCGCTGCCCTGCCGCGTGACCGTCCGATGGTCCACGCGCCAGTCGTCGAACTGGAGGAGTCGCGCGAGGCTGCTGTGGCTGAGAAGCGTTCCGGGCTCGGTGAGCACCGCGGCCCAGCACCGCTGGCGCTCGGTGAGTGGCGCGTCGCCGGTGACCCGCACGCCGTGGTGGATCTCGCGCAGGCCGCGCACGGCATGACGCGCCTTGGCTTCGCTCCACCCCGCATGGCGCAGCTGCCACACCGAGAACACACCGTCCTGCCGAGTCCGCAACGCATCGAAGTCCATACCTCTGCTAGCGCGCAGACGGCGGAAACTCGCCCCCCACCCCCGCTGAGCGGCAGATCCACGTTGCTAGAGCGACGTCGATCTGCCGTTCGGCGCCCCGGGCGCCCTGGCTACCCCTGCGTGACGACGCTCGGCCGCTGGCTCAGCTTGACCTTCATCTTCACCCGCAGCCCGTCACGCACGACCGTCACGGTGGCGGTCTGCCCCGGCTTGCGGGTGCTCACAGCACGTGCCACGTCCTCGGTGGACGTGACCTTCGTCCCGCCGATGTCGACGATCACGTCGCCGCCGAGCAGCACCGGGTCCTGGCCGACCTGCGCCTGCACGTCGCCGCCGCGCATCTTCGCCCGCTCGGCCGGGCTTCCCGGCTCGACGGTCTGGACCAGTGCACCCCGCTCGACATCCAGGCCGAGCTTGGCGATCGACGGCGACACCGTGACGGTCGTCAGGCCGATCCACGCACGGTCGACCCGGCCTTTGGCCTTCAGCTGCGGGATGACCTCCTTCGCGGTGTCGATCGGCACCGCGAACCCGATGCCGACGCTGCCCGTCCCGCCCTCCGCGGTCTGGATCTGCGAGTTCACGCCGATGACCCTGCCCGCCGCGTCGATGAGCGGCCCGCCGGAGTTGCCCGGGTTGATCGGGGCGTCGGTCTGGATCACGTTCTCGATGGTGAAGTCGTCGAGGCCCTTGATCTCGCGCTGCAGCGCGCTCACGACGCCGGTGGTGAGCGTGCGTTCCAGGCCGAACGGGTTGCCGATCGCGACGGTCGGGTCGCCCACCTTGACGTCCTTGCTGACGCCCAGCCGGAGCGGCACCAGCTTCGCCTCGTCGGGGTCGACCCGCACGAGTGCCAGGTCGGTCGACAGGTCCTTGCCGATCACCCTGCCGTCGACGAGCCGCTCGTCCTCGAACTGCACGGACACCTGGACGGCGCCCTCGACGACGTGCGCGTTCGTGAGGATCGTGCCGTCACCGTCGATGACGAACCCCGTGCCGGTCGACTCGTCCTGCTGCTCGGGTCCGAACAGGTCGAACGGCGACTGGCTGCGCTGCACGACCTGCGCCCGGATGAGAACGACGCCCGGCGCGTCGCGCTCGTAGATCTCGCGGGGTGTCAGGCCGCGCTGCTGCGCGCCATCCCCCACCGTGGACGTGCTGGCGTGCGCCCCTGAGCGCAGCGGCGCCTGCTCGACGACCGTGCTGGTCTCCTCCCCGCGGATCTGGTCGTAGCCGATGAGCGCGGCCGCGACGACGAGCCCACCGAGCAGCGCGGCGACGAACGGGGACCGCAGGAAGTCGCGCATCCGTCCGACCTCCCCTGGCCTAGAGCTCCGGCTCGTCGAGTTCGGTGCCGGTGAGGACCCGCGTGGCCGCTTCCAGGTCCTCGCTGCGCATGAGCGCCTCACCGATGAGCACGGCGTCGATCCCCACCCGTTCGAGTTCCTCGATCTGCTCGCGCGTGTGGAAGCCCGACTCCGCGACCACCGTCTTGCCGGCCGGCACGTCGCTCAGCAGCTCGAACGTCCGGTGGATGTCGACGGTGAAGTCGCCGAGATCGCGGTTGTTGATGCCGATGACGTCGGCGTCGACGACCTCGAGCGCGCACTCGAGCTCCTCCTCGTCATGCACCTCGACGAGCACGTCGAGGTCGACACCGCGCGCCTCGTCGTACAGCCGCTTCAGCCACTTGGGGTCGAGCGCCGCGACGATGAGCAGGATGGCGTCCGCGCCCGCGGCGGCGGACTCGAGCACCTGGTACGGGTCGACGACGAAGTCCTTGCGCAGGATCGGCAGGCCGCAGGCGGCGCGGGCGGCGCGCAGGTCGTCCAGCGAGCCGCCGAAGTGGCGCTCCTCGGTGAGGATCGACAGCGCGGCGGCACCGCCGGCCTCGTACGCGCGCGAGATGTCGGTGATCTCGCCGCCTTCGCGGATGGCGCCCGCGCTCGGCGAGCGGCGCTTGTGCTCGGCGATGAGCGACACGCCGGGGCGGGAGAGCGCCTCGCTGAACGGGCGGTCGTCACGCTCGCCCAGCAGGGCCTCGAGCTGGGAGGCCGGGGTCTGTTTGCTCCGTCGCCTGACGTCCTCGCGGGTCGTCTCGACGATGCGTTCCAGGACGCTGCTCATGCAGGCGCCAGCTCCTGGGTGGTGGCGACGAGCTGCTCGAGCGTGGCGGCGGCCCGGCCGTCGGCGACGGTCTCGACCGCGAGCTCCACGCCCTCGCGCAGCGTGCGCGCGGCGCCTGCCGCGTAGATCGCCGCGCCCGCGTTCAGGACGGCGAGATCGTGGGTCGGCGTTCCCGGCCCGTGCGCGGGGTCACCGGCGAAGATCGCCCGCGCGATCGCGGCGTTCTCCTCCGGCCCGCCGCCCGCGGTGGCCGCGTGGTCGGGATGGCGCAGGAGGCCGAAGTCCTCAGGGACCACGGTGCTGCGATGCAGGTCGGTGCCGTCAACCTCGACGACGGTGGTGGGTGCGGCGACGCTCATCTCGTCCAGCTCGTCGGCCGAGGATACGACGAGCGCCCGATCGACACCCAGGCGTGCCAACGCACGTGCGATGCGCTCGACGAAGGCCGGGTCACTCACGCCGACGAGCTGGCGCCGCGCCCCCGCGGGGTTCGTGAGCAGCCCCAGGAAGTTGAAGATCGTGCGGACGGCGAGCTCCTTGCGCACCGGGACGACGTGTCGCATCGCCGCATGATGCGCCGGAGCGAACATGAAGCCGAAGCCGATCTCGTCGATGCACCGGCCCACGTGTTCGGCGTCGAGGTCGATCCGCACACCGAGGGCCTCGAGTACGTCGGCGCTGCCCGAGCGGCCGGTCGCGCTGCGGTTGCCGTGCTTCGCCACCGCGCACCCCGCGCCCGCCGCGATGATCGCCGCGGTCGTCGAGACGTTGAACGTCTGGCGCCCGCCGCCGGTCCCGGCGGTGTCGACGAGGTCGTGGCGTTCGGTCAGGACGGGCGTCGCCAGCGCGCGCATGGTCCGCGCGAGCCCCTCGAGTTCCTCCTCGGTCTCCCCCTTCGTGCGCAGGCCGATGAGGAACGCGGAGATCTGGATCTCGGACGCGTCGCCGCGCATGATGATGTCCAGCACCTCGGCCGCCTGATCGGCGGTGAGGTCCTGGCCGGACGCGACGGCGTCGATGGCCGTGGTGAGGATCGGGTCGGGCATCAATCAGCGGCGAGGAACGTGCGCAGCATGGCACGCCCGTCGTCGGTCAGCACCGATTCGGGGTGAAATTGCACACCTTCGGCGGGAAGGCTGCGGTGTCTGATGCCCATGACGACCCCGCCGCCGCGCGACGTGACCTCGAATTCCGGGGACAGCGCGTCCTCGTCGACCACGAGTGAGTGGTACCGCCCGACCGTGATCTTCTCGGGCAGCCCCGCGTAGATCGAACGGCCGTCGTGCGTGATCTCCGTCGTCTTGCCGTGCACCGGCTTGTGGCGCACGACGCTGCCGCCGAACGCCTGCGCGAGCGACTGGTGGCCCAGGCACACGCCCAGCAGCGGGATGCCCGCTTCCGGGAAGCGCCTGACGACCTCCAGGCTGATGCCCGCCTCGTTCGGCGTGCACGGCCCGGGCGAGACGACGACCCGGTCCGGCCGCTTCGCCAGCAGCTCGTCGGTCGTCGCCTGGTCGTTGCGGACGACCTCGACGTCGGCCCCCAGCTCGCCCAGGTACTGGACGAGGTTGTAGGTGAACGAGTCGTAGTTGTCGATGACGAGGACGGAGGTCATGGCCAGTCCGGCTGGGCCAGTGCCAGCTCGATCGCCCGGCGCACGGCGCGCGACTTGCTCTCGGATTCGGCGAACTCGTACGCCGGTTTCGCGTCGGCCACGGTACCGCCGCCCGCCTGGATGTACGCCACGCCGTCCTTCACCACGACGGTGCGGATGTGGATGCACGTGTCGAGGTCACCGGTGTAGCTCAGGTACCCGATCGCGCCCCCGTAGCCACCCCGCTTGACGGGCTCGAGCTCGTCGATGATCTGCATCGCGCGGACCTTCGGCGCACCGCTCAGCGTCCCCGCCGGCAGCACGCTGCGCAGCGCGTCCATCGCGGTGACGTCCTCACGCAGCTCTCCGGAGACGCTGGACACGATGTGCATGACGTGCGAGTAGTGCTCGACGCTCATGAACGTGTCGACCTGCACCGACCCGTACTCGGCGACCCGCCCGAGGTCGTTGCGCGCGAGGTCCACGAGCATGACGTGCTCGGCGCGTTCCTTCTCGTCCTCGAGCATCTCCTTGGCCAGCGCCTCGTCCTCCTCGGGCGTGGCGCCGCGCGGCTTGGTGCCGGCGATGGGCCGCGTGGAGATGTGGCGCCCGGTCACGGTGAGCAGCGGCTCGGGGCTGGCGCCCGCGACGTGGAAGTCGCCGAAGTCGAGGAAGTACATGTACGGCGACGGGTTGACGACGCGCAGGCCGCGGTAGATCGAGAACGGGTCGAGGTCGAGCTCGGCGCTCCAGCGTTGGGACGGCACGACCTGGAACGTGTCGCCGGCGTGGCAGTACTCGACGATGCGCTCGACCATCGATTCGAACTGCTCGCGCGGCATGTTCGAGGTGAACTCCGGCGCCGGGCGCGGCGCGTGCGGCGCTGCGCGCGGAACGGCACCAGCCAGCGTCTCGCGGACCTCGGCGATCGTGCGCAGCGCGGCCGCGTACTCGGCGTCGAGGTCGGTCCCGTCCTCGACGTGCACGTGCGCGAGGATCGAGATCGTGTGCTTGAGGTGGTCGAACACCACGAGCACGTCGCTGAGCATGAGCGCCATGTCGGGCAGGCCGACCGGGTCGGGGTTCGGCTCGCCGAGCGGCTCGACGGTGCGGACGAGGTCGTAGCCGAAGAACCCCACGGCGCCGCCGGCGAACGGCGGCAGGTCGTCGAGCGGCGCCTGCGTGAACTTCCCCACCTCGGCGGCGGCCAAGCCGTACGGGTCGGCGGGCTCGTCGCCCAGCGACCAGCGCACGACGCTGCGCGGCTGCACGCCGATGAACGAGTAGCGACCGAACTGCTGGCCGCGCTCGGCGGACTCGAGCAGGAACGCGGCGGGGCGGGCGGGATCAGATTCGGCCCGCAGCTTCAGGAACGCGCTGACCGGGGTCTCGGTGTCGTCGATGAACGAATGCCGCAGCGGGATGAGGTTGTAGTCCGCAGCGAGGGCTCGAACCCGCTCGACCGACGGCTCGATCGGGAGCGCGTCAGCGGCGACGGCCATTGAGGACCTCCTGCGCGCCGCCGATCGTGTGGCCGCGGCCCTGCAGCAGCGCGAGCAGGTGGTAGAGGACGTCGGCGGCTTCCTCGTCGACACGCTCGTCGGTCTCCTCGCGCACCGCGCGGACGACCTCCTCGGCCTCCTCCTCGACCTTCTCCCCCGCGAGCTGCGGATTGCGCAGCAGCTCGTTGGTGTAGGAGCCCTCGGTGGGGTTCGCGGCGCGGTCGGCCATCGTGCGAGTCAGGTGGGGGATGGCCTCGTGGGGCGCATGCGCGTCCGTGTCCCCGTGGTGGAAGCACGTGCGCGCGCCGGTGTGACACGCCGGCCCGGCGGGCTCGACGAGCGCGAGCAGCGCGTCGCCGTCGCAGTCCAGCCGCAGCGCGCGGACCTTCTGCACGTTCCCCGAGGTCGCCCCCTTGTGCCACAGCTCCTGGCGCGAGCGGCTCCACAGGTGCAGCTCGCCGGTTTCACGCGTGCGCGCGAGGGCCTGCTCGTTGGCGTAGGCGAGGGTGAGGACCTCCCCCGTGTTCCAGTCCTGGATGACGACGGGGACGAGGCCGTGCTCGTCGAAGCGGATCTCCATGGCCCGGCGCAGTCTACGAGCGGGCGGCGGCGCGCCCGGTCCGGGGCCGCGGTGACCCTGGCTCCGTACGGCCCACGTCCACAAGGACGGTCATGCTGGCGGACATGCGCGACCTCCTCGACCGCCGACTGCTCTACGTCACGGGCAAGGGCGGCGTGGGCAAGACGACGGTGGCGCTCGCCGCGGCGCTCGCGGCCGCGCAGCGCGGGCGGCGCACGATCATCGCGGAGGTCGGCGGGCAGCAGCGGATCCCCCGGCTCTTCGGGCGGACGCACGCCGAGCCGGGCGAGGAGATCCGGCTGCGCGACAACCTGTGGACCGTCAGCGTCGACCCTGTCCTGGGCCTCGAGCATTTCGTCGCGCAGCAGCTGCGCTCGCGCCCGCTCACGCAGGTCCTGACGCGCAGCAACACGTTCCGGACGTTCATCGACGCCGCGCCGGGCGCCCGCGAGCTCGTCACGATCGGGTCGATCTGGGACCTCGTGCAGGAGCGCCGCTGGCACAAGGGGCTGCCGAACTACGACCTCGTGGTCGTCGACGCGCCCGCGTCCGGCCACGGCGTCGCGATGCTCCGCACGCCGCGGACCTTCGGGGACATCGCGCGGGTCGGACCGCTCGCGCAGCAGGCGTACCGGATCGCCGAGTGGCTGCAGGACGGCCGCCAGGCCGGCTACCTCGCGGTCGCGCTCGCGCAGGAGATGCCCGTCGCCGAGACGATCGAACTCGAGCGCGCGCTGCGCACGACGCTCGGCCGGCCGCTCGAGGCGGTGCTCGTCAATCAGATCCTGCCGCGGCGGTTCAACACCGCCGAGCAGGAGGAGGTCGCCGCCCTGCCTGGTGAGGAGCCCCGGGCGCGCGGCGTCCGCCGGGTCGTGGCGTCACACGCCGAGCGGGTCCGTGTCCAGCAGGCGCAGCTCTCCAAGCTGCGCCGCGACACCGACGCGTCGGTCGGCACCCTGCCGTTCATCATCCGCCCGGCGCTGGAACTGGACGACATCGAGGGCCTCAGCCCCCGTGTCCAGGCCGCGATCGCCTGACCGGCCATCCGTCCAGACCGGTTGGAGGACGGGTGGCCGGGGCCGAACAAGGGAGGGACAGGCGCAACGCGGCTCACGGACGAGCCGCCCGCTCCGGTTCACCCCGGCGGGTCGCCAAGGACCAGAGACGAAGCAGCACCGACGGCGAATCCGGTGCTGCATCGATTTCGCGTCAAGCCTGCCATGGAGAGGGATGATCTGAGGGGACATCCTGGTTGCGGTGGGCGGCGACGGTCGCCCACCGCGACCCTCTCTGCTGGCCTCTTCCGGAGACACCGTCATCGCGCTGGCGGGGTCGCACACCCAGAGGTCCTCACCGTCGGCGCCCGACCG
The DNA here is from genome assembly GCA_051306365.1 of Solirubrobacteraceae bacterium. Lineage (GTDB taxonomy): Bacteria > Actinomycetota > Thermoleophilia > Solirubrobacterales > Solirubrobacteraceae > Svornostia. Next base: position 469 of record JBPPNC010000071.1, on the reverse strand, counting down.
GCCCGTACGGCGATCGTTGGTTCGACGGCTACTCGATCCCCAGCCGGTCCAGCGCGCGGTCATCCCCGCGCCAGTCCCTGCGCACCCGGACCGACAGGTCGAGGTGCACCTTGCGGCCCAGTTCGCGCTGCAGCTCGCGTCGCGCCGCCGTGCCGATCGTCTTGATCATCTTGCCCTGCGCGCCGATGAGGATCCCCTTCTGCGAGTCCGTCTCGACCCAGATGAACGCCGTGACGCGCAGCAGATCCTCGCGGACCTCTTCGATGTCGTCGATGACGACCTCGACGGCGTGCGGGACCTCCTGGAACGTGCGGCGCAGCACCTGCTCGCGGATCAGTTCGGCGAGCAGCGTCGCCTCGGTCTGGTCGGACTCCTCGGAGGGGTCGTAGTAGAACGGGCCCTCGGGCAGCAGCTCGCGCAGGCGGTCCAGCAGCGGCTCGAGCCCCGTGCCCCTGCGTGCGCTGATCGG
>JBPPNC010000061.1:0-5885 GCA_051306365.1 Solirubrobacteraceae bacterium | reverse complement strand
GTCGAGTACGAGGGCGCGGGCGCGGTGCCCGATCCCGCGGGCGCCGATTCGGAAGAGATGCGGGTCATCCTCGACACGCTCCAGCGCTCGCTCGCGGAAAGCCCGGACCGCTTCACCCGCATGGCGGCGGGCCTCATGGGCGTGACCGAGGAGACGACCACTGGCGTGCACCGCCTGTACGAGTTCGCCCGCGACGGCACGCTCCTCTTCCCCGCGATCAACGTGAACGACTCGGTCACCAAGTCCAAGTTCGACAACCTCTACGGCTGCCGCCACTCGCTCGTCGACGGCATCTTCCGCGCGACGGACGTCATGCTCGCCGGCAAGCAGGCCGTGGTCTGTGGCTACGGCGACGTCGGCAAGGGCTCCGCCGCCTCGCTGAAGGCGCAGGGCGCCCGCGTCGTCGTCACCGAGATCGACCCGATCTGCGCACTGCAGGCGTGCATGGAGGGCTACGACGTCAAGACGCTCGAGGACGTTCTCGACACCGCTGACGTGTTCATCACGACGACGGGCAACAAGGACATCATCACGTCCGAGCACATGTCGCAGATGAAGCACAACGCGATCGTCGGCAACATCGGTCACTTCGACAACGAGATCGACGTCGCCGGCCTGGAGAAGGTCGCCGAGCGGATCAACATCAAGCCGCAGGTCGACGAGTGGAAGTTCCCCGACGGCCACTCGATCATCCTGCTGAGCGAGGGCCGCCTGCTCAACCTCGGCAACGCGACCGGCCACCCGTCGTTCGTGATGAGCAACTCGTTCGCAAACCAGACGATCGCCCAGATCGAGCTGTGGACGAAGAACGACGAGTACGAGAAGCAGGTCTACGTCCTGCCGAAGCACCTCGACGAGAAGGTCGCCCGCCTGCACCTGGGTGCGCTCGGCGCCAAGCTCACCGAGCTGCGCCCTGACCAGGCCGCCTACATCGGCGTCTCCGTCGAGGGCCCGTACAAGCCCGACCACTACCGGTACTAGGTCGGCGGACGCCGATCACCGCCTGACACGATCCGGCGACCGATCATGTACGACCAGTACACGTCTCGGATCGCCGGATCGCGTCAGATCGGCGCCGGCCCCCGACCGGCCTGGGGAGTCGTCACGGGCACGCGCCGCTCGACCCGGTAGTGCTCGGCGTCGAAGCGGCGCAGCATGTGCTGCATCCGCGGCAGGCTCCACGGCCAGATCGTGCTCGTCCGCCCGGTGGCGTCCAGGTAGTAGCTGCCGCAGCCGCCGGTCGCCCAGACCGCGTCCTTCAGGCGCTCGTCGACCCGCGCGAGGTACTGCTCCTGCACGGCGCGGTCGACCTCGATGCGCCCGAGGGCGTGGAAGCGCATGTGCTTCATCGCCTCGACGGCGTAGTGCACCTGCTGCTCGATGACGAAGATGATCGACGAGTGCCCGAGCGCGCTGTTCGGGCCGACGAGCAGGAACAGGTTGGGGAACCCGGCGACGGTCGTGCCGAGATAGGCCTGCGGGCTGCCGCCCCACGTGTCGGCCATGGAGCGGCCGTCGGGCCCGCGCACCGCGGTCGCCGTCGGCGGGTCGGTGACGTGGAACCCGGTCGCGAGGATGATCGTGTCCACCTCGCGCTCGGTCCCGTCGGAGGCGATCACGGTGTTGCCGCGGACCTCGGCGACGCCGGAGGAGATGACGTCGACGTTGTCGCGCTGCAGCGCGGGGTACCACGTGTTGGCGAAGAGGATGCGCTTGCAGCCCGGCGCGTAGTCGGGGGTCAGGCGCTCGCGCAGCGCCGGGTCCTTGACCTGGGCGTGGAGGTGCTTGGTCGCGGCCGCGCGCAGCGGGGCGATGAAGCGCGGGTGGCGCTGGGCGAAGCCGAGCGTCTCGGCGACGCTGAAGATCGCCAGCCGGTGCGCGCGGCGCAGGCCCGGGATGCGGCGGTGCGCCCAGCGCGCCCAGCGCGGGATCTGGAAGTCGACGCGCGGCAGCAGCCACGGCGGCGTGCGCTGGAACAGTTCGAGGCGGCCGACCTTGGGTGCGATCTCGGGCACGAACTGGATGGCCGACGCCCCGGAGCCGATGACCGCGACACGCTCGCCTGTCAGGTCATGGCCGTGGTCCCACCCGGCGGAGTGAAAGACGGTGCCGGGGAAGTCCGCAAGCCCGGGGATGTCCGGGATGAGCGGCTGATGCAGGGGGCCGGCGGCGGAGATCATCACGCGGGCGAGCAGCGGGCCGTCGGACGTCTCCAGCCGCCAGCCCTGGACCGTGTCGTCCCACGCGGCGCCGCTGGCCTGCACGCCGAAGCGGATGTCGCGGCGCACGTTGTACGCGTCGACCGTGTCACGCACGTACTGCTCGATCTCGGCCTGCGGGGCGTACTGCCGCGTCCAATCAGGGTTCGGGGCGAACGAGTACGAGTACAGGTGCGAGGGCACGTCGCACGCGCAGCCCGGGTAGGTGTTCTCACGCCAGCAGCCGCCGACGTCCGGGCCCTTCTCGAGGACGACGACGTCGCGGAAGCCCGCGTCACGCAGTTTGATCGCGGCGGCGATGCCGCCGAAGCCCGCACCGATGATGACGGCGTCGAGCATCTGCTCCGGGGCCGGCGCGCCGGATGCCCCGGTCGCGACGGGGGGAGCGTGGTACGCGGTGGTACTGGCCATGTTCAGGACGGTATGTGCCGGAGGGAGGCACGCCATCGGTAGTTCCCGCGCACCCGTGTCGGGGGTGCGCCGAAGAAACCCTGGGGGGTGGGTTTGGGGTCGACCTCGATGGCGAGGCGTCCGGGGCCGTCGAAGCTTGCGGTCATGGGGACGGAACGGCCGTCCCGTGGACCACGAGGAGCGCCTCATGCTGACCCTGGACACCACCACCTCCGCCCTCCGTGAGCTGCGCCTGCGTACGCGCGGCGCCGTACACGCCCCGGGCGACGACGGCTTCGACGCCGCCCGCCAGGCCTGGAATCTCGCCGTCGATCAGCGTCCGACCGCGGTCGTCCACGCGCTGGATGGCGCCGACGTCCGCGCCGTGATCGATCTCGCCCAGGCGGCCGGCCTGCAGGTCGCGCCTCAGGGCACGGGGCACAACGCCGGGCCGCTCGGCGACCTGCGCGACACGATCCTGCTGCGGACCGACGCGATGCGTGAGGTCGCCCTCGACATCGAGGCGCGGACCGCCCGCGTCGGCGCGGGCGCGCTGTGGCTCGACGTCACCGCGCCCGCCTCCGAGCACGGCCTCGCGCCGCTCGCCGGTTCCTCGCCGGACGTCGGCGTCGTGGGCTACACGCTCGGCGGCGGCATGAGCTGGCTCGGCCGGCAGCACGGCTTCGCGTCGAACAGCGTCACGGCGATCGAGGTCGTCTCGCCCGACGGCGATCTGCGGCGCGTCACCGCGGATGAAGGCGCGGACCTGTTCTGGGCCTTGCGGGGCGGAGGGGGTGCGTTCGGGGTCGTGACCGCCATGGAGTTCGCGCTGTACGAGGCACACGAACTGTCCGCGGGCGCGCTCATCTACCCGATCGACCAGGCGCCCGGGGTCCTGCGGCGCTGGCGCGACTGGATGATCGACGCGCCCGACGCGTTCACCACGAGCGCGCGGCTGCTGCACCTCCCGCCGCTACCGGAGGTTCCGGAGCCGATGCGCGGGGCCAGTCTCGTCGTGATCGACGGTGCGGCGCTCGCGTCCCCGGACGTCGTCGACGCCGAGCTGCGGGGGCTGCGCGAACTCGGCCCGATGATCGACGGGTTCGCGCCCGTCCCGCCGGTCGCGCTGAGCCGCATCCACATGGACCCGGAAGAACCCGTGCCCTCCGAGGGCGACCACGCGCTGGTCGGCACGGTCGACGACGCGCTGCTCGACGGGCTGGTCGACCTCGCCGGCACGCCCGGGGAGACCTCGCTGCTCATGGCCGAGATCCGTCAGCTCGGCGGGGCGTTCGGCCGCGCGCCCGCAGGCGCGGGCGCCCGTGACCGGTTCGAGGGCGACGGGCTGCTCTTCGCGACGGGCATGATCGTGGATGAGGCGATGGGGGTCGCCGTCCGCCGCGACCTGGCGGCGTTCCGCGACCTCACGTTCGACCTGCGCACCGATCATTACCTCAACTTCGCCGAGCAGCCCGAGCGGGAACTCCACCGGCCGGAGGTGGCGGCGCGACTGGCGCAGATCAAGGCCGACGTCGACCCGCACGACGTGATCCGCTCGAACCACCCCGTCCGGTAGCCCCGTAGGCTGGCGGGGGAGATGGACGGCTCCCCCGCCAGCGCGCCCAGTCACGACGTCGCCGACCTCGCCCTCGCCGAGGACGGACAGATCCGCATCGACTGGGCCGACACGCACATGCCGGTGCTCGCGCAGATCCGAGAGCGCTTCACCGCTGAGCGTCCGCTTGCGGGCATCCGGATCGGAGCGAGCCTGCACGTCACCGCGGAGACGGCGAATCTGGTCCGCGCACTCGTCGCCGGAGGCGCGGACGTCGCGCTGTGCGCGAGCAACCCGCTGTCCACGCAGGACGACGTCGCCGCGGCGCTCGTCGACCGCCACGGCGCGCGCGTCTACGCCGTGCAGGGTGAGGACACCGACACGTACTACCGCCACATCACGACGGTCGTCGACGGCGCACCGCAGGTGACGATGGATGACGGCGCCGATCTGGTCAGCGTCATCCACGGCGCCCGCACGGAGCTGCTCGAAGGCATCGTCGGCGGCACCGAGGAGACCACCACGGGCGTGCTGCGGATGCGCGCGCTCGAGGCCGAGGGCGCGCTCGGGTTTCCCGTCGTGGCGGTCAACGACGCCCAGACCACCAGGCTCTTCGACAACCTCCACGGCACGGGCCAGTCGACGCTCGACGGGATCCTCCGCGCGACGAACATCCTGCTCGCGGGACGCACCGTCGTGGTGCTCGGCTACGGCTGGTGCGGGCGCGGGGTGGCCGTCCGGGCCAAGGGCGCGGGCGCGTCGGTCATCGTGTGCGAGGTCGATCCGGTGCGCGCCCTGCAGGCACGGCTCGACGGCTATGAGGTCATGCCCGCCCTGGAGGCCGCTGAGCGTGGTGACGTCTTCGTGTGCGTCACGGGCGATCGCGACGTGCTCGGCGCCGCGCACTTCGCGCGCATGCGAGACGGCGCGATCCTCGCGAACGCTGGGCACTTCGACGTCGAGATCAACCTGCCCGAGCTCCGCGACGCGGCCGCACAGCCGCCACGCGAAGTCCGCCCGCAGGTGCTCGAGCATGTGCTCGACGACGGCCGCCGGCTCCATCTGCTCGCCCACGGCCGCGTGGTCAATCTCGCCGCCGCCGAAGGCCACCCGGCCGCGGTCATGGACCTCGCGTTCGCGGGGCAGGCGCTGGCCGCCGAGTACCTCGTGCGCCATGCCGGCACGCTCGAGCCGCGCGTCCTGGCGGTTCCCAGTGAGCTGGAACGTGAGATCGCGCGGCTGAAGCTCGCGTCGCTGGGTATCGAGATCGACACGCTCAGCTCCGCCCAGGAGGCGTACCTGACCTCCTGGGAGCAGGGCACATAAGCCCGCCTGACGCTTGGTCAACCGATCTCAAACGGTGGTCCTCGCTGGTACCGTGAGGCGAGTGTTCGGGTGGCGGATCGGCGTGGGGGTGCTGCTTGCAGCGGTCGCGCTCGGGCGGGCCGCCGACGCTCCCGCCGCGACGTTCTGCGTGGCGGACCCGCGCTGCCCGGCATCGGACCAGCTCACGTCGCTCGACGAGGCCGCACTGGCGACCGGGACGTCACCCGGGCTGGACACGGTGCTCGTGGGTCCCGGGGTGCAGACCGGCGCGGTGTTCGAGGCCGGCAACGCCGTCGAACTCGTCGGCGCGGGCCGCGCGGCCACGACGCTGACCGTGAGCGGGGGCGCGAACGCCGCGCTCGTCCTCGCCGACCGTCAGTCGACGGTCCGGGCAC
>JBPPNC010000050.1:0-3078 GCA_051306365.1 Solirubrobacteraceae bacterium | reverse complement strand
CGCAGCATCCGGATCGGCCAGCTCGTGAGCGCGATGCGTCACCTCGATCGCGGCCTCGAGATCGCGGAACTCGCCGTGCGCCACCGCAGGGCCGGGGTGGTCGGCTTCGACATCGCGGGCCCGGAGGCCGGATTCCCCGCTGGACGCATGCACGAGGCCTTCGACTACCTCGCGGCGCAGTTCCTGCCGCGCACGGTGCATGCGGGCGAGGCCGACGGCCTCGAGAGCATCCGCGGAGCCCTCATCGACGGTCGCGCGCTGCGGCTCGGTCACGGCGTGCGCATCGCCGAGGACATCGCCGTCGAGCGCGAAGACGAGGAGAACAGCTACGTCACGCTCGGCCCGCTCGCGCAGTGGGTGAAGGACCGGGAGATCGCGCTCGAGCTCAGCCCGACCTCGAACGTCGACACCAGGTCGTTCGCCCAGTGGGGCGAGGAGCTCATCGACCACCCCTTCGACCTGCTCTACCAGCTCGGCTTCCGGGTGACCGTCAACACCGACAACCGCCTGATGAGCCGCACGACCCTCAGCCGCGAACTGTCGCTGCTCGCCGAGACCTTCGGGTACGACCTCACCGACCTCGCGGTGTTCCAGCTCAACGCGGCCGCATCCGCGTTCCTGCCGCTGGAGGACCGCGAGGAGCTCGCAGACGTCATCACGGCGGGGTTCGAGGCGGCCTGAGGGCCGCCGTTCGACCGTGGCGCACGAGCCGAGCGCGGCGAGGGGATAGCATCGAATCGATGCCCGGTACCGAGATGACCTTCCAGGGCCGTGGTGTGCGGCTCGCCGCCGAGCGGTGGGACGCCGCCCCTCCCAACCGCGGAACCCTCCTGCTGCTGCACGGCGGCGGGCAGACGCGCCACTCCTGGGACAAGAGCGCGACGCGGTTCGCCGCAGCGGGCTGGACGACCTACACGATCGATGCCAGGGGCCACGGCGACAGCGAATGGGCGCCCGACGAGGACTACTCGATGGACTCGCTCGTCGCGGATCTGCGCGCGGTCGTGGCGCAGCTGGACGCGGCGGTCGTGCTCGTGGGGGCGTCGATGGGCGGCATGACGGCGATGGTCGCCGAGGGCGAGCACGGCGGGATCGCCAGCGCGCTCGTGCTCGTGGACATCGCGCCGCGCATGGAGCCCGTGGGCGTCGCGCGCATCAGAGGGTTCATGACCTCCCATCTCGGCGGCTTCGACACGCTCGAGGATGTGGCCGAGGCCATTCACGAGTACACGCCGAACCGCAAGCGCGCCACGAACCTCGAGGGGCTCAAGAAGAACGTGCGGTTGCACGAGGACGGTCGCTGGTACTGGCACTGGGACCCGGCGTTCATGCGGTTGGGGGACGAGCCCGACCGTCACGTCGCCCACCGTCGTCTCGAGGAGGCGGCGCGCGGTGTGCGCGTTCCGACGCTGCTCGTGCGCGGAGCGCAGTCCGACGTGGTGACACCGGAGAGCGCGGAGGAGTTGCGCGAGCTCATCCCCGGCGCCTGGGTTGAGGAGGCGCCGGCCGGGCACATGGTCGCGGGCGACGACAACGACGTCTTCGCGCAGCAGGTGCTCGGCTTCCTCGACGAGTCGCTCTAGGCCAGCAGGGCTCGCATCCCGGCGTCGAGCTCCGCGACCGTGGCCGCCGCGGCGGCCTGGCGCTCGGACGCGGTGCCCTCATCGCTGAACGCGTCGAGGTACACCTTGAGCTTGGGCTCGGTGCCGCTCGGGCGCACGATCACGCGTGATGCGCCCGCGAGCCGGTACCGCAGGATGTCGCTGGGCGGGTAGTGCTCGAAGCCGTCGATGAAGTCGTCGACGCGTTCGACCGCGATCGAGCCGACGGTCGCGGGGGGATTCTCGCGCAACCGCGTCATGGCCGCACCGATGCGCGAGAGGTCATCGAAGCGCAGCGAGATCTGCCCTGACGCGAACGCCCCGAAGCGCTCGGCGCACGCGGCGAGGCGGTCGTCGACCGTGCGGCCCTCGGCCTTGAGCTCCGAGACCATCGAGAGGAAGTCGACGGCGGCCGAGATGCCGTCCTTGTCGCGCACCTTCTGCGGGTCCACGAGGTAGCCGAGGGCCTCCTCGTAGCCGTAGGCGAGGCCCTCCACCCGGGAGATCCACTTGAAGCCGGTGAGCGTGTCCCGGTAGGGCAGGTGGTGGGCTGCGGCGATCGCGCGCAGTGCCGGCGACGAGACGATGGATGCCGCGAGCACCCCGCCCTTCGCGCGATCCGCCGCGCGCCAGCCCAGCAGCGTGCCCACCTCGTTGCCGCTCAACCGCCGCCAGCCGCCGGGACCGGGGACGGCGACCGCGAGACGGTCGGCGTCCGGGTCGTTGACGATGGCGAGGTCGGCGCCCACCTCGGCGGATCGCGCGAACGCGAGATCCATGGCGCCGGGCTCCTCGGGGTTGGGGAAGGAGACCGTGGGGAACGCGGCATCCGGCTCGGCCTGTTCGGTCACGAGCACGGGCGTGCCGAAGCCCGCGGCCTCGAAGACCGCGTGCGCGGTCTCCCAGCCGACGCCGTGCATCGCCGAGTAGACGAAGGTCAGGGGGGCGGGCGCGTTGCCGAGTTCGGCGGTGCGGCGCACGTACTCGTGCACGACGGTGTCGTCGGCGACGAGGAAGTCGGTCGAGCGGGGCAGTCCGGAGATCGAGCCGGCCGCGACCCGCGCGATCTGCTCGGCGATGAGGCCGTCGGCGGGTGGCACGATCTGCGAACCGCCGTCGAGCCCCCCGAGGTAGACCTTGTAGCCGTTGTCGCGACCCGGGTTGTGGCTCGCCGTGACCATGACGCCGGCGCTCGCCGCGAAGTGCTGCACGCCGAAGGCGAGCACCGGGGTGGGCAGTGCGCGCGGCAGCAGGGTCGTGCGCACGCCGCCGCCGGCCATGATGACGTCGGTGTCGCGCGCGAAGACCTCGGAGTTGGTGCGGCCGTCGTAGCCGATCACGACGCTCGGCTCGTCGAAACGCTCGAGGAGGTATGCCGCGAGTCCGGCCGCGGCCTGCGTGACGAGCACGCGATTCATGCGGTTGGGGCCGGCACCGAGCTCCCCGCGCAGGCCGGCGGTGCCGAACTCCAGGCGCG
>JBPPNC010000045.1:0-23836 GCA_051306365.1 Solirubrobacteraceae bacterium | reverse complement strand
CCGCGCGTGTCGAGCATGATCGCCGCCGCGCCCCTGGTGCAGGAGCCGTCCCCGACGATCGTCGGCGAGCGCGTGAACTCCCAGGGTTCGCGCAAGGCCAAGGAGATGCTGCTGGCCGACGACTACGACGGCCTGCAGCAGATCGCCGAGGACCAGGTCGAGGGCGGCGCACACGTGCTGGACCTCTGCGTGGCGCTCACCGAGCGCCAGGACGAGGACGAGCAGATGCGCCAGGTCGCCAAGCGCGTCTCGCTGACGCAGCCGGCGCCGATCCAGATCGACTCGACCGAGCCCGACGTCATCGCGACCGCCCTGGACCAGATCCCGGGCCGCGCGATCGTCAACTCGATCAACCTCGAGGCCGGCCGCGACAAGGCCGACGTCGTCGTCCCGCTCGCCGTCGAGCACGGCGCGGCGCTGATCGCGCTGACGATCGACGAGGTCGGCATGGCGAAGACCGCCGAGCGCAAGGTCGAGATCGCCAAGCGCCTGAAGGAGATCTGCTGCGACGAGCACGGGCTCGACCCCGAGCTGCTGATCTTCGACGTCCTGACGTTCACGCTGACGACGGGCGACGAGGAGTGGCGCCCGTCGGCCGTCGAGACCATCAACGGCATCCGCGACGTGAAGGCCGCCATCCCGGGCGTGAAGACGTCGCTCGGCGTCTCGAACGTCTCGTTCGGCGTCGGCGTGCCGGCCCGATCTGTCCTGAACTCCGTCTTCCTGCACCACTGCGTGGAGGCCGGGCTCGACCTCGCGATGGTCAACCCGAACCACATCACGCCGTACGGCGAGATCAGCGAGGAGGAGCGCAAGCTCGCCGACGACCTGGTCTTCAACCGGTCCGACGACGCGCTGGAGAAGTTCATCGCGCACTTCGAGAGCAAGGGCGCCGAGGCCGAGGCGGAGGTCGCGAACCCCACCGAGGGCATGGAGCCCGAGGAGGCGCTGCACTTCCACATCCTGCGCCGCAAGAAGGACGGTGTGGAGGACTGGATCGACAAGTCGGTCGACAAGATCGGCGCGGTCCCCACGCTGAACGACGTACTGCTGCCCGCCATGAAGGAGGTCGGCGACAAGTTCGGCGCCGGCGAGCTGATCCTGCCCTTCGTGCTGCAGAGCGCAGAGGTCATGAAAAAGGCCGTGGCGCGGCTGGAGAACTACCTCGACCGCATCGAGGGCTACACGAAGGGCACCGTCGTCCTGGCGACCGTGTTCGGCGACGTGCACGACATCGGCAAGTCGCTCGTGAACACGATCCTCACGAACAACGGTTACACCGTCGTCGACCTCGGCAAGCAGGTGCCGATCCAGACGATCGTCGACGCCGCGCAGGAGCACGACGCGACGGCGATCGGCCTGTCCGCGCTGCTCGTGTCCACGTCCAAGCAGATGCCTGCCTGCATCGGCGAGCTGCACGCCAAGAACCTCGAATACCCGCTGCTCATCGGCGGCGCGGCGATCAACCGCGACTTCGGCCTGCGCGCGCTGTACCCCAACGGCCGTGAGAACGACGAGATCTACGAGCCCGGCGTGTTCTTCTGCAAGGACGCCTTCGAGGGCCTCGCCGTCATGGACCAGATCGTCGAGGACGACGCGCGCGCCGCCCTCGTCGAGAAGGTCCGGGTCGCCGCCAGGACGCTGCGCGAGAAGGGCCCCGAGGCCGAAGCGCTGCCGACCGACGACGACACCGTCCGCTCGGCGTACCGCACCGACGTGCCCGTGCCCGAGCCCCCGTTCTGGGGCGTGCAGGAGATCCCTGTCGACCTCGCCGACGTCTACCCCTACCTCGACACCCACGTGCTGTTCAAGCTGCACTGGGGCGGGCGAGGCGTGAAGGGCGAGGCGTGGAAGGAGCTCATCCTCGGCGGTGGCGAGGAGGAGGGCTTCAAGGACAAGCTCGAGCGCATGTATCGCGAGCAGGACTACCTGTTCCCCAAGGCGCTGCTGGGCTACTTCCCGTGCTACTCCGAGGGCAACGACGTCGTCGTGCTCGACCCGGACGATCGCGAGACGGAGATCCAGCGCTTTGTGTTCCCGCGCCAGCCCAAGGGCGACCGCATCTGCCTGGCGGATCTGTACCGGCCGAAGGACAGCGGCGAGCTGGACGTGGTCGCGTTCGCCGCGGTGACCGCCGGCGAGGAGGTCACCGAGCGCATGGCCAGGCTCGAGAAGGACGGCGAGTTCGCCGAGCAGCTGTTCACGCACGGCCTCGGCACCCAGGTCGCCGAGGGCATGATGGAGTGGCTGCACGCGACGGTCCGCCAGTCGCTGGGCATCGACCTCGGCCAGGGTCGCCGCTACGCGTGGGGCTACCCGGCCTGCCCGGAGCAGAGCGAGCACGAAAAGCTGTTCGACGTGCTCGACGCGCCGCAGATCGGCCTGCGCCTGAGCGGCGAGTATGCGATCGAGCCCGAGCAGTCCACGGTGGCGATCATCGCCCACCACCCGCAGGCCGAGTACTTCTCGATGAAGTCCGGCCGGGTGCGGGACGTGGCGCCGCCGGATCAGCTCATCCGGGACACGGCCGCCGACCCGACGAAGATCGTCGAGAACTTCGAGAAGCTCGACGAGGATCCGCCGGATGGCGCCATCGAGTCGGAGGACGCGCCGGCCCTGGCGGGCGACGCCTGAGCGGCGCGGGCGCTTCCGCGGAAGCGTTTCCGCGTCAACGATATCGACGCCGTCCGGCCCAGATGCGAACATGTGTTCGCATACAGAACGGGGACTTGGGGTGTCGATGAGCATCGAGGAGCTGGGCGAGCAGATCGCGGCGATGGCCGCGGATATCGAGGCGGCCATGTGCAGGTGGCTGGAGCTCGTGGCGGAGTTTGACCGCCGGGAGGGCTGGGGCGTGGAGGGCTGCACGTCGTGCGCCGCGTGGGTGGCGTGGCGCTGTGGAGTGGGCCCGACGGCCGCGCGCGAGCACGTGCGGGTCGCGCGGCGAATCGCCGAACTCCCCCGGGTGCGGGCGGCGTTCTCTCGCGGCGAGCTGTCGTACTCCAAGGTGCGGGCGCTCACGCGGGTCGAGGACGTGCGGCATGAGGAGGAGATCGTCGATCTGGCGCGCAACGCGACGGCCGCGCAGCTCGAGCGCATCGTCCGCTCCTACCGGTCGGCGATCCGCGTCGGGTCCGACGCTGAGCGGGTGCTCGAGGAGCGGTTTCTCGCCATGGAGTGGGACGACGACGGGTCGCTGCGGGTACGCGGCCGATTGCCGGCCGACCAGGGTGCGCTGCTGATGAAGGCAGTCGAGCTCGTGTCCGAGCAGCTGCGCGCCGACGACGCCGGGGAGGACGCCTCTGCGCAGGCGCCAACCCCCGCTGCGGCCCGCCGGGCAGACGCCCTCGGGCGGCTTGCCGACCAGGCGCTCGCCGCCCCCGAACACGGCCGCACCGGCGGCGACCGGGTCCAGCTCGTCGTGCGCGTCGACGCCGACGCGCTCGCCGACGCGGCTCGGCCGGACGCGGGCTGCTGCGAGCTCGATGGCGGCCCCGCACTCTCCCGGACCACGGCGCGGCGCCTGGCGTGCGACGCGTCGGTGGTGCGGATGGGCGAGCGCGACGGCGAACCGCTGTCGGTAGGACGCAAGACCCGCACCATCCCGCCCGCCCTCCGCCGCGCCCTGCGCGCCCGTGACGGCGGCTGCCGATTCCCGGGATGCACGAACCACCGCTTCGTCGACGCGCACCACATCCACCACTGGGCCGACGGCGGCTCCACGGAGCTGGGCAACCTCGTCCACCTCTGTACGCACCATCACCGGCTCCTGCACGAGGGCGGCTTCACCGTCCGGCCTGCGACAGACAGGTTCGAGTTCCGCACCCCAGCCGGGCGGCTGCTGCGCAACGCGCCCCCACCGCCGCGACAAGACCGCCACCGGTGTGGGCCGCAGCGCGCTTCCGCGGAAACGCGTATCCAGCTCCGCCGCGACCGGCTCGACCTCGGCCTCGCCACCGGCGCGATGCTGTGGATCGCGCCGCCCGACCGAGAGGCAACGGTCAACGCACGCGCGGCGTGATCCCCGGAAGTGGGGTGCCCCGTATCGGCTGCGTAGAGAACACGCTCTTGCGGGGCCCCACCCGGGCCGATGGACCCACCGTGTCGTTCCCCCGACGGCACGCCGGTCCTCCGGGTACTGAGCTCGACGCGTCTCCCTGACATCCGCGCGTGCCGCTCGAAGGGCCCTGTCCGACCGGTCGACGCGTCGCCCCTCATCCCCCCATCGGCGGCGCGCCGACTGGACACCTGTCGCATCACGCTTATCTCCGTCCATCTGCTGCCGACGAGAGAGAACGGACGGGCTGCCGGCCGTCTCACTCGCCCATGGCCACGCAGAAGACACGCCGACCACCGCGCAAGCGGCGGCGCACGAAGCGCCGGTCCGCCGGCCCGCCCACCCCCGTCTTCGGGGGGACGTTCGGGCGCGCGCAGGCCGAACGGCTGCTGTGGCGCGCCGGCTTCGGGCCGCGCCCCGGGCAGGCCGACGAGTTCGCCGGTCTCGGTCTCCGCGCCGCGGTCGACCGGCTCCTGCGGCCGCCGAGCCAGGCGCTCAGCGGCCCCGGCCCGACGAACGGCAAGGGCGGCGGGCTCGCCCCGCAGCACGCGTGGGGCCACGATCACCTCTGGTGGCTCGACCGGATGGTCCGCTCGGACGCCCCGCTGGTCGAGCGGATGACCCTCATCTGGCACGACTGGTTTGCGACGAGCCGCAGTGGCGTCCCGACCGCGAAGCTCATGCTCGACCAGAACCAGCTCATGCGCGAGCACAGCATGGGCACCTTCCGGGAGCTCATCATCCGGGTGACGAAGGACCCGGCCATGCTCATCTGGCTCTCCGGTGCCGCGAACACCGCGCAGGCGCCGAACGAGAACTATGCCCGCGAGCTCATGGAGCTCTTCACTCTCGGCACACAGGCTGGGTACACCGAGCGCGACGTGCGCGAACAGGCGCGGGCCCTCACCGGTTGGCGCGCGGACTGGAGGAGCACCGGACCGTCGAACTTCCGCTTCGACCGCCGGCTGCACGACCCGGGGAGGAAGCGTGTCTTCGAGCGGGCGGGCACGTACGACTGGCGCGAGGCCGTCGAGCTGTGCCTTGAGCACCGCGCACACCCCGGGTTCGTCGTACGCAAGCTGTGGAGCTACTTCATCCCGACGCCACCGGATGCCGCGACCGAGCGTGCACTCGCCGCGCTCTACCGCGACAGCGGGACAGAGATCCGGCCGCTGCTCGAGGCGATCCTCCTGCACCCCGCCCTGTACGAGGGCCCGCGCATGGTCAAGCCGCCGGTGGTGCACGCGGCGGGGATGCTGCGCGCGCTGGGCCGCGGCGTGGACACCGACAGCTGGGTGTGGGTGAACTCGATGTCCGGGCAGCAGCTGTTCATTCCGCCGAATGTCGCCGGCTGGGATGACCAGCGCTGGCTGGACACGGCGACGTGGCGCGGCCGTTGGCATGCCGCGGGCGCGGCACTGATGCCCTACACCCTCACGGACGCCGCCGCCTACCTCGCCAGCGTCGGCGGCAGCGAGACCCCGGAACAGGGTGTCGATCGCGCGCTCGCCTTCTGGGGCGACCCGGCCATCACCCCGGAGACCCGGGAACGCCTCATCGCGTTCTCTGCCGACTGTGAGCAGCTCGGCAACCCGCGCGACAAGAAGCGCAGCCATCTCGTCGTCCGCCAGAACGCGCTGCGCCAGCTGATCGCGACCGCCCCCGACTACCAGACGAGCTGATGCCCCACAGCCCCTGCCAGAACTTCAAGCGCAGCGAACTGCTGCACGCCGCGGCGGCTGAGGCGGGCCGTGGGCTGCCCTCGACTGAACCGGGGATGCCGCTGCCCGCGGGCACGGGAATGGACCGGCGCAGCTTCATGCTGCGATCCGCGGGACTCGGGCTCTCGGTGTACACCGCCAGCCGCCTCGGCGGGCTCGACGTGCTCGAAGCCGGCGTCGCCCACGCCGCGGATGGCGGGCCGCAGCCGGTCATCGTCAACGTGTTCCTGGAGGGCGGCATCGACGGGCTGTCCGTCCTGGCGCCCGTCGGTGATCCGCTTTACCAGGCGCGCCGCCCGAAGCTCGCGCTGCCCGGGGATGCCGGCGCGCGGTTCGCCGAGGACGACGGCCTGATGTGGCATCCGAGCGCCACCTCGCTGGCGACCCTCCATGGCGAAGGCAAGCTCACCGTCCTGCCCGCCGTCGGCTACACCGGCGCGGACCAGTCGCACTTCACCTCCCGCCACTTCTGGGAGGTCGGTGCGACGAACGCGGGCGAACGCACGGGGTGGCTCGGCCGGTGGCTGGACCGCACCGGCAGCCTCGACAACCCCGTGCAGGGCCTGTCGCTCGACGGTCGCCTGTCCCCCGTCCTCGCGAGCGCGAAGGTCCCAGTTGCCGCGGTCGGCGGCAGCAGCGACTACGCGCTGTGGGCTCGCGGGGTCTGGGGCACGGTGAACACCCGCATGCAGCGCGCCGTCTACGAGCTCGGATCGGCGTTCGCGGGCGCCAGCGACCCCGCGCTGCGCCACGCCGGCCTCGCAGCCGGCAACGTCGCGCGCCTCACCGACCAGATGGCGCCGTTCAAGGTGGACCCGAAGAACCCGCCCGTCCCGCCGGTTGCCTATCCCAACAACGCGAAAGCCGGGTTCCCGCTCCAGCTCGCCGGTCTCGCGTGGCTGCTGGCCGGCGGGCTCCCGACGCGTGCGGTCGCCGTGCGCGGCCCCGGCGGATACGACACCCACGAGCGCCAGCCCGAGGACCTCCGCAAGAACCTGCAGCTCCTCGCCGACAGCCTGCTCGCGTTCCAGCGCGACCTCGAGGCGCGCGGTCTCGCCGACCGCGTCCTGACGCTCGTGTGGTCGGAGTTCGGCCGGCGCGTCGAGGAGAACGGGTCGATGGGCACCGACCACGGCGCGGCGGGCGTTGGCTTCATCATGGGCACCCGGGCGAGCGGCCGGATGATCGGCGAGTTCCCCGGCCTGGCCAAGCTCGACCCGGCCGGCAACCTGCGCGCGACCTCGGACTTCCGCGCGGTCTACGCGTCCCTCCTAGAGCAGTGGCTCGGCACCGACGCGGCCGCGATCATCCCCGGCGCCGCGAAATTCGGGCGTCCCCGGGTGGTGAAGTGACGAGGCGGACGCTCATTGCCGCCGTCGTGCTCGCCGGGGCGCTGATGGCCGCCATCGTGACCCCGTCCCGCGCGGCCACGGCCGCCGCCCCGCTCTTCGTCGACGCCCGCGAATGGTCCGTGACGCTGTCCCGCGCCACCGTACCCGCGGGGCCCGTCGCGTTGCAGCTCCACAACGCGGGCGAGGACGATCACGACGTGCGCTTCCGCCGCCTGGACCGCCGCGGACGGCCTGCGGGGCCGACCCAGCAGGTCGCGGTGACGACCCCCGGCGCGATGACCGAGGCGCGCCTGTACCTCCGCCAGGGCCGCTGGAGGGTGTGGTGCTCGCTCGATGGACACGCGCGCGCCGGCATGCGCACGACGCTGCGCGCCCGGTAGCGCCGCCGCGCCACCTACCCTCGGTGGTCATGCCCGGTCTGCCTGCCGCGCCCGTCGTCCTGCTGCTCGCCCTCGTGGCCGCGGGCTGCGGCGGCACATTCGAAGCCGAGCCGAGCCCGGCGGCGTCGGCCACGCCCGAGGCCGCGCGGCAGGTCGCCGTCGCGCCGCCTGAGACGACCGGTACCGCAGCGCCAGCCGCGCGCGGCTAGGACGAGGCTGATGCCGGTGCCGGCAGCGGCGGCAGCTCGACGGGCGAGGTATGCAGCGTCCGGACCCGGACGTCGCGCCACGTCACACCCTCGCGCACGAGTGCGGGTGCGCCCATCATGAAGGCGGTCGCAACCTCGACGGCCTGGAGGATCACGCCGTACGCGATGCCGTCGGCGTAGCTCACACCGTACGCGCCCAGCACCGCCGCGCAGGCGAGCTGGAAGGTGCCGATGTTCGACGGCGTGAGCGGCAGAACGGCCGTGACGTTCACCGCGAACAGCACGGCTGCGGCCGCGCCGAACCCGGCCCGGTCGTCGACGCCGAGCGCGACGAGCAGGAGGTAGCAGGACAGTGCCTGCAGCGCCCACGCGGAGAGCTGCAGCACCGTGGCCTCCGTCCCCAGGCGGGGCGAGCGGAAGACGGCGAGACCGGACCGCGTGCGCAGCAGGGCGCTGCGCGCCTTACGCGAGAAGGCGGCCAGGCGCGACTCGCCCTGCCCACGGCCCGCGAGGGCCGGAGCGAGCACGACGGCGAGCACGAGGATCACCGGCGCGACGGCGGCGAGCACGAGCGGACCGGATCGCGTGAAGACATCGACCGTGGAGAACATGATCGCGCCGAGGATCACGAGCGCAAGCGCGTTGAGCAGCGTCTGCGAGACGATGGTGCCGACGACGACCGGGAGGGTCGTCCGAGGCCGTCCGACGCGGCGCGCGACGATCAGCGCACGCGACGGCTCGCCGAGACGCGCCGGCAGGGTCGCGCTCATCAAGACCCCGATGGAGGTGGCACGCAGGGCGACGCCGAAGTCGATGACTGCGTCGGGCAGACCGGCGCGCAGGATCGCCCGCCACGCGCCCGCGCGCAGAACCATCGACGCGCACATCACGCCGAGGCCCGCGAGGACCCACGCCGGGGACGAGTGGACCAGCGACGTCGCGACGCGGTCCACGCCGATGCGCTGCAGCGCGAGCAGCGCGAGTGCGAGCGTCGCCAGGCCGACGAGGCCGAGGGCCGCGCGGCGCAGGAACGCGACCGCAGGACGCTTCAAGCCCGTGGCCGCCGGCTTGGCCGGCTCGGGGCGCGGCAGGCGCCGCGGGCGCTCCATCGGCAGGCCGTCGGCGGTGGCGAGCCCGTGCCGGACGGCGAACCGCCGGACCGACGTCGCAGGCTGCGCGACGGACTGGGCGTCCTCGTACGCGCCGAGGACCTCCTCGGTCACGCGTGGCCAGGCGAACCGCTGCGCGGACCGCGCGGCCTGGATGCCCATTGCCGCCGTACGGGACGGATCGAGGGCGAGTTCGCGCAGCGTCGTGGCGAGCGCCGTGGGGTCGGCACGGGACACGAGCACGCCGTCTGTGCCGTTCCGGACGACGTCGCGGTAGCCGGCGATGTCCGAGGCAACGACCGGCGTCCCCGCTGCGAACGCCTCGGTCAGCACCATGCCGAAGGACTCCCCGCCGAGCGCGGGGGCGCACAGGACGTCGGCGCCGCGCAGGATCGCCGTCTTCGCGCCGTCATCGACCTTCCCGAGCGCGGTGACGCCGCTCGGGTCGAGCAGCAACGGCGCGATGTCTCGCTCCGAGGCGCCGACGATGGTCAGCTGGACCGGCACGTGGTCGCGCAGTGCCTCGAACGCGGGGAGCAGGACCTCGAGCCCCTTGCGCTCCACGGCTTGGCCGACGAACGCGATCTTCAGCGGGTCCCCCGGCAGCCGGGGCGCCTTGGGCGCCAGGGCGGGGTCGACGTGCACGCCGTTGGGGATGATGCGGTAGGTCCCGCCGAAGAAGCGGCGGCCCGTCCACGCGGCGGCCTCGGAGACCGCGACGCGGACGTGCAGGCGGTTGAAACGACGCCAGGCCCCCGCGAGGTTGCCGAGGTTGTTCGTGATCGGGCTCGTGGCGTACGCATGGAACGTGCCGACGACCGGGATCGCGGGCGACGCGCTGCACGCCTCCCAGCCCGACGTGGGCGCCATCGGCTCGTGCACGTGGATGACGTCGGGCGCGAACCTCGCGATCTCCGTGCGGAAGGTGCTGACCGAATGCGGATGCAGCGCGAGGGTGCTGACGGCGCCGTTAAAGGGCAGGCCGACGGTCCGCCCGAGGGGCATGAGGTACTCGGGCAGGGCACGGGCCTGCGGCCGCGCGCCGCGGTGCAGCCGGGCGGAGAGGGCGTCGTCGGGGTCGACCGGCGCGAGCACCCGGACGTCATGTCCGGAAACGAGGAGCTCATCGGCGAGCGCCTCGATGTGCCGCGTCACGCCGCCCGGATACGTCCACGAGTACGGGGACACCAGCGCGATGCGCATGCGCGCCATCCTAGTGGGCGGACAGGCGCTTAGACTGCAGGACATGCCTCGCCGTCACTTCGTGAAGTACACATTCCTGAAGCTCGACCCGGCCTGGCGCCGACTCGAGGCCGAGGAGCGGGCCGAGCACAAGCTCGAGTTCGCCGCCGCCTGCAGCAACTTCGCCGACGGTCATCTGCTGCGCGCCTTCTCCACGGTGGGCACGCGCGGCGACACGGACATGATGCTGCTCAGCCAGGCCGAGAACCTCGAGCGCATCCATGAGTTCCACGTCGTCCTGGCGCAGTCCGGGCTCATGAAGTGGGCCACGATGCCCTACTCGTACCTCGCGCTCACGAAGGAGTCCGAGTACTCCGACGAGACGCGACTGCAGGTCCACGAGGCGCACTCGAAGTACCTCTTCGTCTACCCGTTCATCAAGAACCGCGAGTGGTACGCGCTGGACGCCAGGGAGCGCTGGCGGATCATGCAGGAGCACATCACCGTCGGCCGCGAGTACCCGGACATCGACCTGAACACGTCGTACTCGTTCGGCCTCGACGACCAGGAGTTCGTCGTAGCGTTCGAGACGGACAACCCCGCCGACTTCCTTGATCTCGTGCAGCGGCTGCGCACCACCGAGGCGTCGGCGTTCACCAAACAGGACACGCCGACGTTCACGTGCATCGCGGCGTCGGTCGAGCGTGCGCTCAACGCGCTGGACGGCGAGGCCGTGTCGGTCGAGCCCAGCGCTCAGGCCTAGTGCCCTCCCTGGAAGACGGGGTCGCCCACCTGCGGGCGGCCGACCCGGTGCTCGACGCGCTCATCGACCGCGTCGGTGAGCTGCCGACCGACGAGGACGAGGCCGAATCGCGCGGCCGGCCCGACGATCACTACGGCGCGCTCGTGCGCTCCATCGTCGGCCAGCAACTCTCGACGAAGGCCGCACGCGCGATCTACCTGCGCCTGACCGCGCGCTTTCACGGCCGCACTCCCACGCCCGAGCAGGTCCTCGCCGATGACCCGGAGGAGTTGCGCGCCGCCGCCGGGCTGTCGCGGATGAAGGTGAGCTTCCTGCGGTCGCTCGCCGAGCACGTCCAGGACGGCACGCTCGAGCTCGAGAGGATCGCCGAGCTTCCCGACGAGGAGATCATCACGGAACTCGTGGCCGTCAAGGGGATCGGGGAGTGGAGCGCGCACATGTACCTCATGTTCCATCTGCGCCGGCCCGACGTGCTGGCGTGGGGCGACCTCGGGGTGCGCCGCGCGACCCAGCTCGCATATGGCCTACAGGACGCGCCGCTGCGCGCCGAGCTCACGGAGATGGCCGAACCGTGGCGCCCGCACCGTACGCTGGCGTGCCGGTACCTGTGGCGCTCGCTCGATGCGACGCCCGTCGACGGCGGCTGACGGTACGGTGGCGCCCCCGATGGCGCGGCCCGACTTCGACCTGCAGGCCCACTCGACGTGCTCGGACGGAGCCCTCCCGCCCGAGGAGGTGGTTGCCCGCGCCGGTTCGGCGGGTGTGCGCCTGCTCGCGCTGACCGACCACGACACGGTTGACGGCGTGGCGGCCGCGATGCAGGCGGGCGCGCGGTGCGGGGTGACCGTCGTGCCGGGCGTCGAGCTGTCCACGGTGGATCTCGCAGGCCCCGATCTCCACGTGCTCGGGTACGCGTTCGATCCGGCCGATCCCGGGCTCGCCGACGCACTCGCGACCTTCCGGGCCGACCGCCAGGCGCGGATCGCGCGGATGACGGACGCGATGCGCCAGCTCGGCTGGGCGATCGACGACGCGATCCTCGCGGGCCGCAGTGCGCCCGGGCGGCCCCACCTCGCGCGCGCGGTCTTCGAGCACCCCGGCAACGCCGAGCGGCTGCGTGCGGAAGACCTGGCGTCGTTCGGCGCCGTGCTTGAGGCCTACCTCATCGAGGGCACTCCCGCGTTTCGCGGGCGCACCACGCCCTCGGTGCCGGAAGCGATCGACGTCGTCCACGCCGCGGGCGGACTCGCCGTGTGGGCGCACCCGTACTGGGACATCCCTGACCCCGAACAGGTGGAGGCGACGCTGCGCCGGTTCGCGGCGGCCGGCCTCGACGGAGTCGAGGCGTTCTACGCGACCCACGACGAGACGCAGACACGCCAGCTCGTCACGCTCGCGGAGGAGCTCGGCCTCCTCACGACCGGCTCCACGGACTTCCATGCGCCGGACCATCCGTATTTTGCCCGTTTCCTGGGGTTTTCCCTGTTCGGCATGGTGCCGAGACTCGGTCGGCTCGACGAACCCTCAGCCTCCACCTGAGGCTGAGTCACAGCCATTTCGGGCCGGGTGCCCGTCCGCGGCGGCCCGCCAGGCCCCGTACGGCGCGTAGAGCGTCGTGAGCCCGGCGTCGGCGAGCCCGACCGGGAACGACGGGTCCTCCCGAAACGAGTACTGGAACGCCACGTCGACGCGCGGATCGTCCCGCCACGCGTCGAGCGCGTCCGCCATGGCCTCGCATGCGCGCGCGAGCGATGCCGCGTCCGTGAGCCGGTCGCGGCCGGGTCTCGGGCCGCCGGCGCCGGTCTCCGTGAGCCAGAGGCGGTGGCGCGTCGCGCACTCGTGCCGGTCGAGCGCCGCCTGGACGGCGCGCAGGAGCGCTGGGCTGCCGGCCGCGTCGGCGTCGCCGGCCAGCGGTGCGCCGTCCTCCGACGCTCCCTCGCCCCCGGGCTGGGCGACGTAGACGTGCTGCGCCCAGTACGGCGTAGCGCAGACGGTGTCCCGCGGCAGGTCCTCGATGAACTCCGCCACCGAGCTCGCCGACGGCCGCGGCGCGTCGTAGCCGGCCGTCTCCCCCAGCAGCAACCGCTCGGCCGGCTGCTGCTCGGCGCGAAACGCGTCGACGATCCGTGCGTACCGCGCGGCGGACGTCGACGAGCTGTCCTCGTCGCACCGCGCGCGCTGGGGCGCGAGGAAGGCTGGGTGGTTGGGCTCGTTCCACGGCGCCCACCAGCGCAGCGGGACGCCATCGGCGCGGGCCTCCTCGCGCAGTGCGCGCACGAGCGCGGCGTACGCGGCGGCATCCGGTTCGCGCGCGCGGGACGACAGGCCGCACTCGCCGCCGCGCGGCGTGGCCGCGCGCGGCGTCCGTGCCGCCCACGCCGGCGTGCCGTAGATCACGACGACGGGCTCCCAGCCGTCCTCGCCCGCCGCCCGGCGCGCGGCCAGCGCCCGCAGCACGTCGCGAATCCCGGTGTGCGGCGCGCACGGCGGCGCACCGCGCATGCACCCGTCGCTCGGGACGTCGAACCGCGGCGGGACGTCACGCACAGGCTGGAGCTTCTCCCAGTCGACGAGGACCCGCACGAACTGCGGGCGCAGCGCCGCCAGCCGATCGCGCCACGGGACGAACTCCGCCGGAACGGTGCCGGGGCTCAGCAGATGCGGGTTGCCCTCGAGCACCCCGGTCTGCAGGGCCGGCCGCTCAGGGCGCGGCGAAGGATCGGGCTCGTCGTCAGACGAGCCGCAGCCGGCCAGCAGGCCGGGCGCAACCAGCGCTGCGACGAGAACGCCGCGCACGCGGGCGGTCAGACCGCCGAGACCTCTTCCTCGTCGGCCACGCGGAACGACGACCCGCAGCCGCAGGCCGCGATCACGTTCGGGTTGTCGACCTTGAAGCCGGCACCCGTCAGCGAGTCCACGTAGTCGATGACCGAGCCCTTGACGTACGGAAGCGACGGCTTGTCCACGAGGATCTTCAGCCCGTCGAGATCGAAGATCTCGTCGTCGTCGCGCTGCTCGTCGAACGCGAGCGCGTACTGGAAGCCCGAACAGCCACCGCCGCGCACGCCGACGCGCAGCCCCACGCCCTCGGCCTGCTCGCCCTGAGAGGCGAGGAACTCGTGCACCTTCTCGGCGCCCTTGTCGGTAATGGTGATCATGATCGGATACGTCTCCGTCGGTCGCTCACGCCGTAGCTATACAAAGTGTAGCGACACGCTACCCTCGAATCGACATGCCGACCGTCGATGAGCTGCGCGACCGTATCGAGGCCGCGATCCCGGGTGCCGAAGTGGCCGTCCAGAGCGAGGACGACGTCCATTTCGCCGCGCAGGTGAAGGCCTCGGCGTTCGCCGGCAAGAGCCGCCTGGAGCAGCACCGCATGGTGATGGACATCTTCGGTGACCAGCTGGGCGGCGAGATCCATGCCCTCTCCCTGAAGACGGAGACCCCATGAGCGAGAACCCCATGCGCGACGCCATCTCGGAGGCGATCGCCGACAACGACGTCATCCTCTTCATGAAGGGCACGCCTGACTCGCCGTCGTGCGGGTTCTCCGCCCGTGCGGCCGCCGCGCTGCAGACGCTCGAGGTGCCGTTCAGCGCCGTCGACGTCCTGCCCGACCCGCGGATCCGCCAGGAGCTCTCGGCGATCAGCAACTGGCCGACGATCCCCCAGCTCTTCGTCAAGGGCGAGCTGGTGGGCGGCTCGGACATCATCGTCGAGATGTACGAGTCCGGCGAGCTCGCCGGCGTCCTCGGGGTCGACCAGCCAGACGCCGAGCCGGAGGCCGCCGAGCCCGCGGGCCCGACGCTCCAGATCGAGAACCGGCTGAACTAGCGAACCGTGACCGCGGTCCGCGCGGTCCCGCTGAGGCGCAGCTGGCTGTCGCGGTAGAGCCGGCTGCCCTCGGAGCCGTCGCCGCCCTCGCCGTCCTCGGACTCCAGGTCCTCCTCGGAGGGGAACGACAAGGTGACGCCGTCGTAGCGCTCGAGGCTTTCGAAGGCCTTCGCGAACTCATTCGGCGTGGCCGGGCCGGAGCCGCTGCCGCCACCGTCCTCGTCGAGACCGAACAGCGCGCCGAGCTCGGAGACGAGCTCCTCCTCGCTGCCGGCGCTGTCGGCACTCGGGCCGTCCACGGTGAGCAGGCGATCGCCTCGCGGCGCACCGGACGGGACGCGGAAGCGGATGGACTTCGTGGTGACGCGGCCGCTTGAGGCGCGCCGCAGGCGCAGGCGCAGCGTGTAGCGGCGACCGCGGCGCAGCGTCGATGGCGCGTCCACCGACTCGATGAACGACTGCGCCGTCCCACGGCGCAGTCGCAGCGCGACCTGGAGGTCCGTGGGCTCCAGCGCCCCGAACTCGTACGTGTCGAGCAGCCCCGCGGCGGAGCCGATGTCGCCGGCCACCGCGCCGGCGATCCCGAGGGCGGGCGCGCCGGCGCCGAGCACGTAGCGGTTGCAGAACCGCAGCTGGCGGGTGACCTGCTTGAGCCGCAGGCGCACGCACATCTCACCGCTCGTACGGCCGGGCGTGCCGCCCTTGAGCACGGTCTGGGCGAGCGTGCCGGCGGAGGCGGTCGCGACGACGCCCAAACCGGAGATGCCGCTCGGCTGCCCGAGCGTGGACTCGTCGGCGATCCGCGCGGTGAGTGTCTGTGCGCGCCCGGTCTGCAGATCCTTGGCGGTCACGCGCATGGGGTAGTTCGAGGGCGCTGTGCCCGTCGTCCCGGTGATCGCACTGAGGCCGTCGCCGCTGACGATGCCCGCGTCGGCCACGGGCTCACCGAGCTTGTAGGTGGAGAGCTCTGCGGTGCCGATCGGGTTGAAGATGATCCCTGAGACGCGTGCCGTCTGGAGGTACAGCGCGCGGCGGCCGGCGCCCTCGAACGGATGGCCGAACGCCCAGACCTTCGCGCCGTCGGTGTACGCGGCGGTGCCGAGCGCACCGAGCGCGACCTGGCCGGTGGAGTAGCCGGCGAACACCGCGGAGCCCGGGACGATCGGCGTCGGGGCGCCCGGGAGCCCCGGAGCCTGACGCGGGACCGCGGGGGTGGTGATGAGCCGCCTGCCCGCCTTGGCGGCGCTGTCACGCAGGACTTTGGCGACCCGGCCGCTCACCCCGTTGAGGGTCAGCGGGCCAGCGAGCGGCTGCCCGCCCGCGATGGCGACCGCGGGGGGCGTGACGCTCCGCGGTCGGACGAGCGGCGGCTCGATCGGCTCGGCGATGATCGGCTCGATCGGCGTCGCGAAGAGGACCTTGCCGCCGTAGTCGCCGATGCCCTCGCTGATCGCGCCCGCGATGGGGAACGTGCCGTCGCCGCGCGGGCACCGCATCGGCGATCCGGAGAAACCCGGGCCGACGCCGGTGGTGTCGACCGCGGCGCCGGAGACCCGGATGAGGATGCGGGACAGCTCGGGCTGCGGGCCCGTGATGACGTCGAGGACCTCGGCGTCGAAGGTGGTCACGGCTTCGCCGCGGATGACGGAGGCGACCTGACAGGCCATGCCGGTCCGAACCTCGGTGAGCGGCATGATGGGCTCGCCGGCACGCGCCGAGGAGACAGGCAGCAGCAGAGCGGTGGCGCTCAGCGCGGCGAGAATATTCCGACGCATGGGACGCGCGACGGTAGCAGGCCGTCGCGCACGACCCGTAGCCTTCCCGTCATGCTCGATGCGCCCGGTTCTCCGGACCGCGAGGTCGCGGCGCTGCGCTGGGACGGCGAGCGCCTGAGCCTCCTCGACCAGACCCTGCTGCCCGCCGAGGAGCGGTGGGTCACGCTGACCGGCGCCCGGGACACGGCCGACGCGATCGCGCGGCTCGCCGTGCGCGGCGCTCCGAACATCGGGATCGCGGCGGCGTACGGGCTCGTCATGGCCGTCACCGCGGACCCGTCCCCCGCGGCCGTTCGGGAGGCCGCAGCCACGCTGTCGGACGCGCGTCCCACCGCCGTGAACCTCGGCTACGCGGTCGACCGCGTGCTCGACGCGGCCATGGGGGCGATCGGCGAACTCGGCGAACGCGCCGCGCCCGCAGCCGCGTGCGTGGAGGCTGAGGCGCTGCACAGCGAGGAGCAGCTCGCCGCCGCAGAGATCGCCCGCCTCGGCGCCGACCTGCTGCGCGGCCGCCGCCGGATCCTCACCCACTGCAACACCGGGGCGCTTGCCACGCCCGGTGCCGGAAGCGCGCTGGGGGTGATCGCCGAGCTCGCTGCCCGTAATCCAGCGGTCACGGTCCTCGCGTGCGAAACCCGTCCGCTCCTGCAGGGCGCGCGGCTGACGGCCTGGGAGCTCCAGCGGCTCGAGATCCGGTGCGAGCTCGTCGTCGACGGCGCCGCGGCCGGGCTCATCCGCGCCGGCGAGGTCGACGCCGTGATCGTCGGGTGCGACCGCGTCGCGGCCAACGGGGACGTGGCGAACAAGGTCGGGACGTACGCACACGCGCTCGCTGCCGCAGCGGCGCACATCCCGTTCGTCGTCGCCGGGCCCACCTCGACGCTGGACCTCGCCACCCCCGACGGTGCCGCGATCCCCGTCGAGGAGCGGCACGCCGATGAGGTCCTCGGCTTCGGCGGCGCGTCCGTCGCACCCGCCGGGGTCGCAGTGCGCAATCCGGCGTTCGACGTCACCCCGGCCGAGCTGATCGGGGCGATCGTGACCGAGAAGGGCGTCGCCCGCGCCCCGTTCGGCGACAGCCTCGCCGCGCTGTAGGCCGCTACAGCAGGCGGCCGAGGACGCCGCCGACCCGGCGAACCCCGTACCCGGCCGCGCGCAGCGCCACCGGCTGGCGCGTCCCGGCGGGGGCGAGCACCTGTGCCTCACGCTCGCGGTACCAGTCGACCGTCGCCTCGAGCGTGTCCTCGTGGTGCGACGGGATCCATCCCAGCTCCCGCTTGGCCTTCGTCGACTTGAAGGCCCACCACAGCGCGGCCGCGCGGACCTCCTGAGTGGTGACCGCCGGGCGGCCCGGCAGCGCCTCCATCGCAGCGGCGACCTGCAGCGCGGCGAGGCGGGGCAGCTTGACCGCCGGCGGCTCGACCCCGGAGATCCGCCCGAGGTCGGCGAAGAGCCGGTCGAGCGTGAAGTTCCGGTTGCCCAGCAGGTACCGCTCGCCGGTCACGCCGTGCTCGTCGGCGAGCAGGTGGCCGCGTGCGACGTCCTCGGCGTCGACGATGTTGATCGCCCCGTCGACGTACGCCGGGATCTCGCGACGCAGGAACCGCCGCACGAGCTCTGTCGAGGAGCGCCGCACATCCCCGCGCCCGAACACCTGGCCGGGGCAGACGATCACGACGTCCAGCCCGCGCGCGGCGGCCCGCAGCGCCTCCGCCTCGCCCTCGCGCTTGCTGTCGACGTAGTGGATCCCCTGGGCCTCCACCGGGAACGGCTGGCACTCGTCCGTCGTCTCGCCCCACAGCGCCGGCCCGACCCCCGCCATCGATGACGTGTGCACGACCCGTCCGACCCCGGCGCGCTGCGCCTCTTCCATCAGGATGCGCGTCACCTCGACGTTCGCGCTGAACAGCGACTCACGCGGCGCCCGCAGCGACATCCGGCCCGCGACGTGGAAGACGCGGTCGACGTCGCGCAGCGCGCGACGGACGGCGCGGCGGTCGCGCAGGTCGCAGCGAACACGCTCGGCGTCGAGGTCGGCGATGCCCGCCGGCGGGGACCCTTCGCGCACTGTCACGCGTAGCGCGTCACCCCGTTCCTGGAGCAGTCGGGCGACGTACGAGCCGACCAGGCCCGTGGCCCCCGTGACAAGCGTGACCGACACAGGGTGACTGTAGGGTCCGCCGAGGATGACCGTCGCAAACGTCACGGACACGACGCACGATCTCCACGACCCCCTCGTGGAGCCGTACGACACCCATCGGGTGTGCGACGTGCTTGCGATGGAGCGCACGGTTGACCACCCGCGATCCATCCACGACGGCGGGCAAGATGGATGGGTGGTGCAGCACATCCAGGCCGACGACACCGCCGCACGCCTGCTCGAACGCGGGCGCGACATCTTCGAAACCGAGCCCGTGTGGGTCGGCCGGGTGGGCCCGGTCATCGGAGCCCACGTCGGCCCCGGCCCGGTCGGCGTCGGCGGCATCCCCCGGAGGATGGTCGCGTGAGCGAGGAGACCGAGACGCCCATTCCGGTGACGGTGCAGCGCGACGAGGTCCTCGCGCCCAAGGCGATCCTGCGCAGCGTGCTCATCATCGTCGCCGTCGTCCTGTCGCTGTACCTCATCGTCCAGCTCAAGACGCCGCTGACGTGGATCATCATCGCGGCGTTCATCGCCGTGCCGCTGGCCACGCTGGTCGCCAAGCTCCAGCAGTTCATGCCGCGCTGGAGCGCGATCCTCGTCGTGTACCTCGGGCTCATCCTCGCGCCCATCGGCCTCGGGGCCATCCTCGTGCCGCCGCTGGTCACCGAGGGCAACAAGCTCGTCAACGACGTCCCCGGCTACGCGCAGGACATCACCCAGTTCGTGCAGGAGAACGACCGGCTGCGCGAGCTCGAAGAGGACTACGACATCACGACGAAGATCGAGGAGGAGGCCGAGAAGCTGCCGGCCCGTGTCGGCGACGCCGCGACCATCCTCCAGGACGTCGGGTTCGGGATCGTCAACTCGCTGTTCGCGGTCCTCACGATCCTGGTGCTCAGTGTCTTCATGGTGTCCAGCGGCCCGATGTGGGCGCGCCGGGTGATCGAACTGCAACCACCGGAACGCGCCGAGCAGCTCGACCGTGTGCTGCGCCGCATCGCCGCGGCCGTCGGCGGCTACTTCGCGGGGGCGCTCGCGGTGGGGGTGGTCGCGGGCATCGCGAACTACATCGCGATGAAGATCCTCGGCGTACCGTTCGCCGGCCCGCTGGCCGTCACGGCCGGACTCGCGTCGCTCATCCCGATGGTCGGCGCCACGATCGCCGCCGTGCTCATCGGCCTCGTCACGGTCTTCACGGACTTCCCCACGGTCACCATCATCTGGGCGATCTGGGCGATCCTCTACCAGCAGTTCGAGAACCACGTCATCCAGCCGCAGATCCAGAAGCGCACGGTGAACGTGACGCCGTTCGTGACCATCGTCGCCGTGTTGCTCGGCGGCTCGCTGCTCGGCATCCTCGGGGCGCTGCTGGCCATCCCGATCGCCGCCTCGATCCAGATCCTCATCAGCGAATGGTGGGCCACGCGGCAGAAGAGCGAGCTCCCGCCGCCCGGCGAGGAGGGCCCGGCGCTGCCGGTGGCGGGCGGTGCGGCATCGCCGTCGCCGGACGACGACCCGCCGATCGAGCCGGCGCCCGCCTAGTCGTCCAGGCCCTGGCGCCCGCCGTGGTACCAGGGCAGCAGCAGGCGCTCCAGCAGCAGGACGGCGCCGAAGAGCGCGATCCCGATGAGCGCGAGCACCGCGATGGTCGCGAACATCTCCGCGGTCGCGACCTGGTTGTTCAATACGAGGATGAGGTGGCCGAGTCCCTCGCTGGAGCCCACCCACTCCGCGAACACCGCACCGATCACCGACAGCGCCGCGGCGATCTTCACGCCGCTGAACACGGACGGGAGCGCGGCCGGAAGCTGGGCCATGCGCACGCGCTGCCGGCGCGACGCCCCCAACGTCCGGAGGAGGTTCAACAGGTCGGGGTCGGCCGCCTTCAGCCCGTCGATCGTGTTGACGGCGACGGGAAAGAACGAGACGAGCGCGATGACCATGACCTTGGGGCGCAGGTCGAACCCGGTCCAGATCACGAAGATCGGCGCGACCGCGACGACCGGGACCATCTGGCTGACCACCAGCCACGGGTAGACCGCACGCTCGACCGCCCGATTCGCGTGGATCGCCATGGCGAGCCCGGTGCCGAGCATGATCGCCGCGGAGAACCCCACGAGGATCTCCAGGATGGTGACCCATGCGTTGTCCCAGAGCAGCTCGCGCTCGTCCCACAGCGCCTCGAGCACATGGCCGGGAGCGGGCAGCGACGAGTCGGGAACATCGGTGACGATCTTCACGAGCGCCCACAGGGCGACGACGAGCACCGCGAACCCGAGCGGTGCGCCGACGTTCACCGCGAGGGATCGCGTGCGCGCCGCCGTCATGCGCCAGGCTCCGGGCGGAGGGTCGCTGCGGCCATCAGCGGGGTGAGCAGGCGCTCCTGCAGCGCCGTGAACGCCGGGGTGACCACGACCGCCGGCGTCCTCGGGCGCGGCAGATCAATCGCGACCTCCAGGACGACGCTCCCCGGCCGCCCGCTCATCACGTACACGCGATCGGAGAGGTAGACCGCCTCCTCCACGTCGTGGGTGACGAACACGATCGTCTTGCGCTCCGCGTCCCAGACGTCGAGGAGCCACTCCCGCATCTGCCAGCGCGTGAGCGCGTCGAGGGCCGCGAACGGCTCGTCGAGAAGCAGGATGTCACGCCCGGCGAGGAACGTGCGCAGCAGCGCGGCGCGCTGGCGCATCCCGCCGGAAAGGCTCGCCGGCCAGCGGTCCTCGAAGCCGAGCAGGCCGAAGCGCTCGAGCTCGGCGCGGGCCCGTTCGCGTGCGGCGCGCCGCGACAGGCCGGCGAGCTCCAGCCCCAGCGTGCAGTTGTCCAGCACGCTGCGCCACGGCATCAGGCAGTCGCGCTGCGGCATGTACCCCGTCGCCCCGAGCAGCGTGGCGGGCTGCACGCCGTCCAGCAGCACGGACCCCGCGCTCGGTCGCTGGAGGCCCGCGAGGATGTTCAGCAGCGTGGACTTCCCGCACCCGCTCGGGCCGACGATCGAGACGACCTCGCCGTCTCCGACGACGAGGTCCACCCCGTCCAGGGCGGTCACCTCATCACCGAACGACTTGCCGAGCGCCTGGACCTCGAGCTTCGCCGCCAAGGTGTGCTGCCCTTGCCTACTCGTCCTGGGGCAGAAACGCGCTCGTCGCGAACCGCGCGGGCGTCACCGGTTTGCCGATGAGCTCATTGCCGACGAGGAACGCCGAGAGTGCCTCGACATCCTGCGTGCTGAACCCGCCGAAGGCCGCCGCCTCGCCCTGGAACAGCGGGCCGTAAGCATCCAGCTGCGCCTCGCTGAGATCGCGCCGCAGCGCCGGGTTTTCCGCGAGGAGGTCGTTCAACGACCTCTCCGGATCTTCGATGGTGTCGGTGTAACCCCGCACGGTGGCGTCGACGAACGCCTGCATCAACGGGCCGTCGGCCTTGATGCGCTCGGTGGTGGAGAAGACGACGAGGCCGGGGTACGACGGCCCCCCGTACTCGTCGAGGGCGAAGATCGTCGTGGGCTTGCCGTCGACCTCGACCTGCACACCGTCCGCCGGCCAGTAGCCGGTGAACGCGTCGACCTTGCCGCTCTCCAGGTTGAGCACCCCGTTGAAGCCGATGGTGATGGCCTCCGCCTTGGACGGGTCGCCGCCCGCGTCCTCCATGATCGTCTCGAGGACCGCCGTGTCGGAGGGCACGCCCGTGACGCCGACCCGCTTGCCCTCGAGCTGGCGCGGGTCGGTGATGTTCGACGCCTTCAGCGCGATCAGCCCACCGAGCGGCCGCTGGACCAGCGCCAGGATGCCCCGGGCGTCGGCGCCCGCATCGATCTGGCCGGCGACGTCGATGCCATCTGCGATCCCGAAATCCGCCTTGCCGGCGTCGATGAGCTTCAGCGTGTCTGCGGTCGACGTCGGTTCCACGATCTCCAGGTCGAGATTGCGGTCCTCGTAGTAGCCGGCGGCCACGGCGCGATAGATGCCGGCGTGGACCGCGTTCGGCACGAAGTCGAGCACGAGCGTCGCCTTCGTCCTGGTGGGCAGCGCACTGGACACCCTCGCCGTGGCCGGAGTGGTGGAGCCCCGCTCCTCGTCCTCGTCCCCGCATGCCGCGACGACGCACGCGGCGAGCACGACCAGCAGGACGAGCAACGCCGGCCTGAAAGGTGCGAACGTCACGGCGCCCGGGGCGAATCAGCCGCGGCGGCGGCCGAACAGGCCGCCGATGGCGACCAGGCCGCCCGCGAGCACGAAACCCGCCGCGGCGGCGCCGGCCAGCACGGGGCGCTGGTGCTTCACGAGCTGCTTGCGCCAATCCGTGATCTCACGCACCTCGTGCGTGAGCGCCTCGACGGCCTTGCCGAGCTCGACGCGATTCGCCTCGATGGAGGCCCGGATCTCCTCCGGCGTGCGGGAACGGGTGGCCATGGCTCAGGACCTCGCCTGGTCGACGGTCTGCTTGATGCGCTCGGCCTCTTCGATGGCCATCGTCGGTGCGGGCGCCCCGGTCCTCTTGACGAGGCGCGACGCGCCGTAGCCGGCGGCGCCGCCCGCCGCGAAGAGCAGGAACGCAACGAGGAAG
This sequence comes from Solirubrobacteraceae bacterium, assembly GCA_051306365.1. Lineage (GTDB taxonomy): Bacteria > Actinomycetota > Thermoleophilia > Solirubrobacterales > Solirubrobacteraceae > Svornostia. The sequence continues at coordinate 742 of JBPPNC010000045.1, read as the reverse complement.
AAGCCCCAGAAGAACGACCCGGCCGGCGTCGGCAGGATCCAGTACGCCAGCCACGCGAAGCCCTGCAGCAGGATGGACAGCCCGAAGATCGCAAAGATCCCGGCGGCCATGAAGATCGCGACGCCCTGGGCGATCTTCGTGACCTTCTCGGTCATCTCGACCTTCGCCAGCTCGATCTCCTCGCGGACGAGCAGCGTGGCCTTGTCCGTGATCTGCTGGACCTGTGCCGCGATGTCCGGCTGGTCACCGCGGCCCGGGGGCCGGTATGGGGGGCGCGGTTCAGCGGCCAAGGCGGCGCAGGATCAGGGCGATGAGGACGCCGCCGGCGAACGCTGCGCCGACGAGGACCTCCGGGCGGGACGTCAGGCCGGCTGCCGGGGAGGCGGCGGGCTCGAACGCCGGCGCGGGCTCGGGCGCGGGCGCCGCCTCTGGGGCGGGCGCGGCCTCAGGCTCGGGCAGCGGCGGGATGACCGGCGGCGCGGGCTCCTCGGCGACGGGCTCCGGCTCGACCGCCACCGGCTCGGGCTCCAGCGCGGGGGTCTTCCCCTCCGGCGCCCACGAGGGCGGCGGCGGCGCGGGCCCCTCCGCGACCGGCGCGGGCTCGGGCACGATCGGCTCGGGCTCGGGCTCAGCAGCCACGGGCTCAGGCGCCGGCTCGGCGGGCGCCCACACGGGAGGCGCGGGGCCCTCGGGCGCGACGGGCGCGGGCTCGGGGGCGGCGGGCACCGGCTCCGGTTCCGGC
>JBPPNC010000230.1:0-3664 GCA_051306365.1 Solirubrobacteraceae bacterium | reverse complement strand
GAGGGGTGTCGCGCTCCTCGAACAGCCGCTCGCGCCACGCGCGCGTCTCGAGGATGAGGTCGCCGCTCGGGTTCAGCGCGCCCCACGGCCCGTGAAAGGCGACGTCGTGGAACGATTGCGGCGGGCTCTCCTCGAAGCCCGTCGCGCCGCCGCCCGCGAGCGCTTGCCGGCGCAGGCCCACGGCGTCGATCTCGTCGATGAAGATGATGCACTGGCCGCCCCACTTGCGCGCGAGGCGCCGGGCCCGGGCGATCATGATCATCACGACGATCACGTCCATGCCGATGAAGGTCTGCGCGAAGCCCGAGCCGGGCATGAGCATGATCGGGCAGTTGAACGAGGTCGCGATCGCCTTGCTCAGCATCGTCTTGCCCGTGCCCGGCTTGCCGACGAACAGCAGGCCGCGCTCGGGCTTGCCGCCCGACTTCGCGAACTCCTCGCCGGACTGCCACAGCGCGATGACGCGCGTGACCTCCTCCTTCGGCTCGGCCTGGCCGCGGACGTCGTCCAGCCGCACGCCCCAGTCCGCGTCGCCCGGCTCGAAGGCCTTCATCTGCATGAGGCCGAACACGAGCATCGGGCCGAACAGGATCGCGAAGTTGATGAGGAACAGCAGCGGGAAGATCAGCAGGTACGGCAGGAACATCAGGAGGATCTGCGGGGCGTACTCGAGGAGCAGGTCCCAGGACTCGGCGGGCGACCCGCTCTCCCCGAACAGGACCAGCGCGAGATGCAGGAACAGGAACGTGCCGCCGATCAGCACGAAGACGACCGACCACCGCCGGAACTTCGTGCGCCAGTACCAGTGGCGGCGACGCGCGACGACGTCCTCGGCTTGCAGCTCCTTCTCGGCGCCGTAGAGACTCGCGCGCGGGATGAGCCGGTTGGCGATGACGTCGATCAGGCCCCGGAACGCGACGACGCCGAACGCGGTCAGGAGCAGCGCGACGACGACCGGCAGGTCCATCCGCTGGGTGAAGAAGAGGTAGACCGCCGGGCTGGTCAGGACCGCGACGAATGTCGCGACGCGACCGAGCCGGCGCCACTCTCCGGCGAGGGCCCGCTGCTCGTCCCTGAAGCCTGCGCCGAGCGCCCCCTGGTCCTCCGCATACGCCATGGCCGAAGCGTACTCAGCGCCCCGGGGGCTGCCACCGATGCGCGGATAAGAACGGCGCCGTCGGGCTCGACACGGCGGCGAAGCCGTCCCGCCCGCCGGGCATTCCCGAACCGGTGTGTTTCGCGAATCCTGGATCTGGAAAGGAGATGAGGACCAACCGCTCATCTGAGGAGGAGCTGTGATCTCGATGCTCATTGCCATTCTGGTGGCCGCGCTGGCCTACGCGCTGTGCGTTGCCCTGGGCCTACCGACCATCGTCGGCATCGTCGCCGCGGTGCTCGTGCTGCTCGCGGGCGTGCCGACCGGCCTACGGGGCCGTTCCAGCGGCGTGTAGGAACTACGTCCGCTGAAACCGCGACGGGGCGCGCTGAAGTTCCCACTGCGCCCCGACGACGGAGCTCGCCAGGCTGAAGTCCCGCCCGGCCCGCATCGCCCGCAGTCGCACGAGGTCGGCCTCCGGGCAGACCACGATGAGGCGCCTGCCGTCACGGTGCAGCCGGCGGGCCGTCGCCTGGAGGACCCCGAAGAGGGGTGAGGTGACGGTCGGCACGTCGCGGAGTTCGACGATCCCGTCGCGCTGACCGCATGCCGAGACCAACTGGTCGAGGAGGGTCGCAGTGTCCACCGCCTGCGCGCTGCCGGACAGGACCACCACCGCGGGACCCGTCTCGGGCCGCATCGCTCGCATCTCCATGATCCGACCGTATCCACCGGTCCGGCCGGACGCGTCAGTGAAACGCGCGGGCGCGCGCGGGCGTGAAGCCGGCGGTCGGCGGTCATCGGCGACCCCGAGCATCGGTGACGGCGGCACGATCATTGGACGGCGTCGCCGGGGTACGACGCAATCCGCGTGTCGGTGCTGGAAGGGTGTCCGCCGGGTCACGGATGATCTGTCTCATGTGGTCACGAGCTATGACGGGCCGGATGTGAGCGTGCTCGGCGTCGGGCTCGACGTCGTCGATGTCGCCGGCTTCGCCCCGAAGGTCGACGACGCCACGAGCTTCGTCGACGAGACCTTCACGGCCGGCGAGCGGGCCGACGCGGAGTTCGGCTCCGGGGACCGCACACTGCGCCTCGCCGGGCGCTTCGCCGCCAAGCAGGCGTTCCTGAAGGCGTGGTCGTCTGCGCGGTATGGTCGGCCTCCGGCGCTGCCGAGCGTGGACCTTCGCGCGATCGAGGTCCGGCTCGACGGGCAGGGGCGCCCGTCGATCGCGCTGCGTGGCGAGGTGGCGGAGGAGGTCGGGTCGCTCGCGATCCAGCTCGAGCTGCGCGGGGAGATCGTGACGCACGTGTCGATCAGTCACGACGGCGGGGTGGCCGCGGCCGTGGTGATCCTGGGCTCGTCGACGCTCAGCGGCTGACCGGATCGGGATCCCCGCTTCCGGGCGGGTTTCGCCACTGCGTCACCACCGGCGGGCCTCAGCTTTGTACATCTGGTCCAGACCGGTACGGGCCGCCGGTTGCAAGGATCCGGGTGGGCGCCGCCGACCCTGTCGGCGTCCCCTTGTCGCGGTCGCGTCAACCCGGCCGCGGCAGCCACTCCATCCCGAAGCGAAGGACCCTCCCCGTGAGCCCGAGCCCCATCCCGCGGGCGCGTTCGCGTGCCCGTGCACGCCGCGCCGGCGGTGCCCTGCTGTCTTCGGCCGGTCTGGCGCTCGCGTGTGCGAGCCCGGCCGCAGCCGTCAACTTCATCACCACCGCCAACGGCGTGGAGTGGGGGGTGCACGACGCCGCCCGCCCGGGGCTCGACACGGGCAGCATCCGCAACACGACGAACAACGCGCTCGTCGGTTTCGGCAACCTGCGCATCGTCGTCTCAGATGTCCCGGATACGGATACGACGAAGCGGTTCAACGGGGAGATGCTCCGCGGGTTCGGTCTGAAGTTCGATGGCGGCGACGGGAGCGACCCGACGTTCGAGACGACCACGCCGGTCACCCTCGGCGGCGTCGAGGTGCAGCGCACGCTGAAGATCCTGTCGGCGAAGAACACGGCGCGCTGGCTCGACACGTTCACGAACACCACGGACCGCGTCATCACCGTCGATACGTCGTTCGGCGGCACGGCAGGCACGACGAACGCCACGACGCACAGCAAGATCGTCGACTCCAGCAGCGGCGACGCGGCGGCCAGCAGCGCCGACGCGTGGGTCCAGGTGGCCACCCCGCACAGTTCGGCGACCACGCTGACGTCCGGCCCGACGATCAGCGGCCCGAGCGCCGTGGTGCTGGGCACGCCGAGCTTCTCCGGCAACTTCACCGGGATCGGCGTCCAGCAGTACAACCCGTTCACGACGGCGCTCCCCACGACGAGCCCCGTGGACACGCTGAAGGACAGCTTCTACGGCTACAAGCACACGGTGACCCTGCAGCCGGGCCAGACGAAGTCCGTCCTGCGCTTCGTGGTCGTCGGCCGCGGCGAGCGCACCGGCGCGACCGGCTCGCTGCCGGATCCCGGCACGCAGATCGCCGCCGTGAAGACCGGGGCGACCTATATGGCCGCCACTCCCGACCTCAGCGGCCTCCCGTTCGCCGACATCTGCACGGT
>JBPPNC010000216.1:0-19059 GCA_051306365.1 Solirubrobacteraceae bacterium | reverse complement strand
TCTCGCGCACCCACCCGGGCCGAAGCGCGTCGCCCACGGCGGCGAGCTCGTCCCCGGTGGCGAGCACCGCGATCCGCGGGCGGCGGGCGGGCGCGGTGCTGTTCCCCGCCGGCACGACGATCACGCCCGAGGCGCTCGCGCCGCTCGCCGGCGCCGGGGCGGCGACGATCCGCGCCGCCCGCCGCCCGCGGATCGCGGTGCTCGCCACCGGGGACGAGCTCGCCGCCGTGGGCGACGCGCTTCGGCCCGGGTGGGTGCGCGAGACGAGCACCACGACCCTGCCCGCGATCCTCGCGCGCGCCGGCGCGCAGACCGTGTGGTCGGCGATCGCCCGCGACGATCCCGCGGACCTCGACCGTGCGCTGCACCTCGCCCTCGCCGCGGCGCCCGATCTCGTCCTCGTCTGCGGCGGGGCGTCCGTCGGCCCGCACGACATCGTCCGCCCCGCGGTCGCGCAGCACGGCTTCTCCGAGGTGTTCGGCCGGGTGCTCGTCAAGCCCGGCGGCCCCGCGTGGTGTGCGCACCGTGACGGCGGGGAGGGCGGGGTGCTTCTTCTCGGCCTGCCGGGCAACCCCGTCGCATCGGTGGTCGTCACCCACCTGCTCGCCGTGCCCGCGGTGACCCGGATGCTCGGCGCGGCCGTCCCGATCCGCGAGGTGACCGCGACGCTCACGACGCCGGCGCGCGGCGCCGGTCCGCGGTTGCACGCGGCCCGCGGGCGCCTCACCGCGGGGGCGCACGGATGGGAGCTCGAGGTGCTCACCAAGCAGGGCTCGCACCAGCTCACATCCCTCGTCGAGGTCAACGCCCTCGCGCTCGTTCCACCCGGCACCGAGACGCCGCTGCAGCCCGGCGACACCGTGATCGCGAGGCTGCTGTGACGATCACCGTGAAGCTCTTCGCGAGCCTGCGGCGCGAGGCGGGAACCGACGAGCTGGCGCTGGAGCTGCCGGCCGGCACGACGGTCGCCGACGCCGTCGCGGCGCTGCGCGACGGCCCCCTGCCGTGGCTGCCTGACCGCGCGACGTTCGCGGTCGCGGTCGACCGCGAGTACGCCGCCGACGACGCCCCCCTGGAGCCGGGCAGCGAGCTCGCGCTGGTGCCGCCGGTCAGCGGCGGCTGAGTGCGTGCATGTGATGCACATGCGTTCCGGTGCATCGCATGGCCAAGATGATCCAGATCCGGAATGTCCCTGCCGCGCGGCCCTCGTTCGGGGAGCTTGACGCCCGGGTGCAGGGGCGCGGGCGTTCGCGGGTCACCGTTGCGTCGACGGTCGACGCCATTCGGGATATCCGCGACTCGTCGTGATCATCGACGCGTCGGTCGTGGTCGAGTACCTCGCGCGCGGCAGCGGTGCGGTGGTCGCCGGCAGGGGGATGGGCCTGGGAGGGTTCGTCGCCCCGCACCTCATCGACGCCGAGGTCGGCCATGCCCTGCGCACCCACGTGCGGACCGGACTGCTCGGTGTGCCACGCCCGGCCGCGACGCGGAGGTCGTCCTGCTCAGCGCGTGAGGCGCCCGGTGCGCCGCGGGGAGCGCGCATCGAGCCAGGCCGCCACGTCGGCGAGGACCTTCTCCCGGTCGGCGGGCAGCTCGTTGAAGACCTCGTGGAGCAGTTCCGGGTACACGTGCATCGTGACGTCCCCGCTGCCGAGGCGATCACGGACGTGCGTGCTCGCGTCGAGCGGGATGAGGGGGTCGTCGGCGCCGTGGATCAGGAGCACCGGCAGCGTGATCTGCCCGAGGTCCTTCGCGATCGGCCCGCGCATCGCCTTGGCCATCTCCGAGGCCGTCTTCGCCTTCAGCTTGCCGCCGGGCACGAGCGGGTCGTCGCGATATGCCTGCACCTCCGCGGGGTCGCGGCTGAGGTCCTCGGGCGGTAGGTCGATGAGGCCGTACTCGGGTGCGACACGGGCGATGAGCCGGTCGACCTGGAGGATCCGGCCGGCGTACCGCAGCAACAGCGGCGCCGTAGCGTCGGACGCCGCCGGGGCGCTGAGGATGAGACCCGCCAGCCGGTCCTGGTGGCGCAGCGCGTAGAGCAGGGCGATGGCGCCGCCCAGGCTGTGGCCGAGCAGGAAGACCGGCGCGGCCGGCCGCTGCGCGGCGACACGGGTGACGAGTTGGTCGAGGTCGCGGACGGCGCTGTCGGTGCTGTCGAGATATCGCGGGCCGTCCGAGCGGCCGTGGCCGCGGTGGTCGATCGCCCAGACGGGGAACCCCTGGGGCGGGAGGGCGCGCGCCAGGTGCCGGTACCGGCCGCCGTGCTCGCCGGCGCCGTGGGCGACGATGACGTGGGCGCGCACCGGCACGTCGGGTTCATCCCAGGCCTGCCAGGCGATCTGCAGTCCGCCGACTCCGGTGAAGGCGCCCTCGGAGCGGCGGGGCGCAGCGATCGTGCTCATGACCCCAGTTTGGAGGAATCGCCGACGCCGCGGATCACCCGGGCCGGGCTCCCGACGGCCACCATGCCCGGGGCGATGTCGCGCGTCACAACCGATCCGGCGCCGATCGCGCTGTCCTTGCCGATCGTGACCCCCGGGCAGACGATCACCCCGCCACCGAGCCACACGTTGTCCCCGATGGTGATCGGCCGCGCCGACTCCCATCCGGCGCGCCGCGGCGCCGGGTCGATCGGATGCTCGGCCGTGAGCAGCTGCACACGCGACGCGATCTGGCAGTCGACGCCGATCGCGATCGGCGCCACGTCGAGCATCACGCAGTCGTAGTTGACGAACGTCCCGGCCCCGATCGTGATCGGCGTGCCGTAGTCACAGCGCAGCGGCGGCTTGACGACCACCCGCTCGCCGACCGCGCCGAACAGCTCGCCCAGCAGCGCATCGCGCACGTCCTGCTCGTCGTGCCGCGTGGCGTTGTAGCGCTCGAGCAGGGCCTGCGCGCGGGCGTGGGCGACGGCGAGCTCGGGCTCGTCGTCGTAGCGGTAGGGCGCTCCGCGCCCCAGACGCGTCAGCGCGTGATCTCCCATGCCAGGTGCTGAAGTTCGGGGGCCAGGAGCTTCTCCCAGGCGAGCCGGACGGCGTTCGTCGAGCCGGGCATGCAGACGACGCAGGTCTCGTCGATGGTGCCGGCCGTGGCGCGCGAGAGCATCGCGGCGGCGCCGACCTCCTCCCAGCTCAGCATCCGGAACAGCTCGCCGAAGCCGGGCAACTCGCGCTGCAGTGCGTCGACGATGACGTCGTACGTGCGGTCGCGCCGCGCGATTCCGGTGCCGCCGTTGAACAGCACGACGCGCGCGTGGGACCCGAGCGCCTCGTCCAGCGCCGTACGGATCCGGTCGGGCTCGTCGGGGACGATCAGGTACAGGACGACCTCGTGGCCGGCGGCTGCGATCGCGTCGCGCAGGAAACCGCCGCTGCGGTCGTCGGCCTCGGTGCGGCTGTCGCTCACCGTGACCACGGCGACGGGGATCGGCCCGAGGTCGGCGGCGGCGGCGCGGTGCTGGTCGGTGGACTCACTCATCCGGGCGGAGTATCGCGCGCCGTGCGCATCCTCGGCCAGTACGGTTGCCCGCGTGTACCCACACCTGCTCGCCGGGCTCGACCTCGGTTTCACCACGCTGCGCAACCGGGTGCTCATGGGTTCGATGCACACCGGGCTCGAGGACCGGCTGCGCCACGTCGACCAGCTCGCCGAGTACTTCGCCGAGCGCGCCCGCGGCGGGGTGGGTCTGGCGATCACCGGCGGGTACGCGCCGAATCGCCGCGGCTGGCTGCTGCCGTTCGGCTCGGAGATGTCCGGCCGTCACGTCGCGCGCCGCCACCGCGCGATCACCGAGGCCGTCCATGACGGCGGCGGGAAGATCGCGCTGCAGCTCCTGCACGCGGGCCGCTACGCCTACCACCCGTTCTCGGTGAGCGCGTCGTCGACGAAGTCACCGATCACGCCGTTCGGCGCGCGGGAGCTGAGCGCACGCGGGGTCGAGCGGACCATCGACGACTTCGCCGCCAGCGCGGTGCTCGCCCGTGAGGCGGGCTACGACGGCGTGGAGATCATGGGGTCCGAGGGGTACCTCCTCAATCAGTTCCTCGTGCCGCGCACGAATCTGCGCCACGACGAGTGGGGCGGCTCGCCCGAGGCGCGGCGGCGCCTCCCCGTCGAGATCGTCGACCGGGTTCGTGAGGCGGTCGGCCCGGACTTCATCATCGTCTACCGGATCTCCGTCATCGACCTCGTCGACGAGGGTCAGACGTGGGACGAGACCGTCGCGCTCGCTCAGGAGGTTGAGGCGGCCGGCGCGACGATCCTCAACAGCGGCATCGGCTGGCATGAGGCGCGGGTCCCGACGATCGTCACCTCGGTCCCCCGCGCCGCGTTCGTCGACACGACGGCCGCTCTGCGCGAGCACGTGAACATCCCGATCGCCGCGTCAAACCGCATCAACATGCCCGACGACGCCGAGCGGATCCTCGCCGACGGGAAGGCCGACCTCATCTCGATGGCACGCCCGTTCCTTGCCGACCCCGCGTGGGTGAACAAGGCGGCGGCGGGGCGCCCGGAGGAGATCAACACCTGCATCGCGTGCAACCAGGCGTGCCTGGACCACACGTTCCGCAACAAGCGCGCGACGTGCCTCGTCAACCCGCGCGCCGCGTACGAGACGGAGCTTGAGATCGAACCGGCCGAGGTGACGAGGCGCATCGCCGTGATCGGCGCCGGCCCGGCGGGGCTCGCGTGCGCGACGACGCTCGCGCAGCGCGGCCACGCCGTCGAGCTGTTCGACGAGTCCGACGAGATCGGCGGCCAGTTCAATCTCGCCAGGCGGATCCCGGGCAAGGAGGAGTTCGCCGAGACGCTGCGCTACTTCGGCAATCTCATCGACCGCACCGGCGTGACGCTCCGCCTGAACACGTTCGCCGATGCGGCCGGCCTCGCCGCCGGCGGCTACGACGAGGTCGTGCTCGCGACCGGCGTCGCGCCGCGCATCCCGTCGATTCCGGGGATCGACCACCCCAAGGTGAAGTCCTACGGTGAGGTGATCGAGGGCGCGGCCGTCGGTGCATCCGCGGCGATCATGGGCGCGGGCGGCATCGGCTTCGACGTCGCGGAGTTCCTCGTCCATGACCACTCGCCCACGCTGGATCCCGCCGAGTGGCGGCGCGAATGGGGCGTCGGTGACCCCGCGGTGACGCGTGGCGGGGTGGTGGCGCCCGTCGTCGCGCCCTCGCCGCGCCGGGTGCACCTGCTCCAGCGCAAGACGTCGCGGATCGGCGCGGGGCTGGGCAAGACGAGCGGCTGGGTGCACCGCGCGGCGATCATGTCCAAGGGCGTCGAGACGCTCACCGGGGTCGAGTACGAGCGGATCGACGATGACGGGCTGCACCTCCGCGTCGGCGGAGAGGCGCGCGTCCTCGACGTCGACACGATCGTCATCTGCGCGGGGCAGACCCCGCGGCGCGACCTGTACGCGGCGCTCGGCGCGGTGGGCACGAGCACGCACCTCATCGGCGGCGCCGACGTCGCAGAGGAGCTCGACGCCAAACGCGCGATCCGCCAGGGCACCGAGCTCGGCGCGCGGCTGTAGGAGGATCGGGGCGCAAAGCGGGCAGCGGAGTACCCGTGTGCCGACCGGATGCGGCCGACCCGGGGGGTTCAGTTCACCCGCTCGGCGCCCGCGTACACGTTCACGCGCCCGTCGCGCGCGAACCCGGCCAGTGTCATCCCGCATGCACGCGCGAGCGAGACGGCGAGCGACGTCGGCGCGCTCACCCCGACGAGCACGGGCGCCCCGGCGATCGCCGCCTTCTGCACGAGTTCAAAGCTCAGGCGTCCGCTCACGCACAGGGCGCGGCCGGTGAGCGGCAGGCCGCCGTCGAGCAGCATGCGCCCGATCACCTTGTCCATCGCGTTGTGCCGGCCGACGTCCTCACGCACCAGCAGCAGCTCGCCCACGGCGGAGAACAGGCCCGTGGCGTGCAGGCCGCCGGTCGCGTCGAACCCGGGCTGGCGCAGGCGCTCCGGCAGCGACGCCAGCAGCGCACGGCCCACACGCGGTGTGTCGCGCGGGCCGGCATCAGGCGCGGTGAGCAGCACCTCGTCGAGCGCGCCTCGGCCGCACACCCCGCACGACGAGGTCGTGTAGAACCGCCGCGCCCCCGGATCGCGGGTCAGCGTCGCCTCGACCTCCACGGTGTTCGCCGCGAGGTTGTCCGTGAGGCCCGCGCGCACAGGAGCGTCCGCCGTGATCAGCCCCTCGCCATGCAGGAACCCGACGGCGAGCTCCTCGTCGTGGCCCGGCGTGCGCATGGTCACCGCGAGCGGCTGCCCGCCGACGCGGATCTCGAGTGGCTCCTCCACGGCGACGACGTCGCTGCCGCCGTCGAGCTCGACACGGGAGGTCAGGCGGCTGACGTCAGACACCTGCGAAGTATCGCGCCTGGCGTAAGAAGCCGGTCCGGCGTACGTTGTGCGGCCATGGGACTTTTCGGCAACAAGAAGAAGAACGCCATGAACCTCATGGCCGAGGGCGCAAAGGCCGTCGGCACGGTCGTCCAGGTGCAGGACACCGGGATGACCGTCAACGACAACCCGCGCATCAGGATGCTCTTCCGCATCGAGCCGCTCGACGGCTCGCCCGCGTTCGACGCGGAGAAGACGAAGACCGTCTCCCGCGTGTCGATCCCGCAGGCCGGCCAGCGCTATCCGGTCTGGTACGACCTCCAGAAACCGAGCGAGTGGGCGTTTGCGACCATCGCTGATCCGAGCGGCCGCGCGCAGATCGTGGAGATGTTCGGCCCGGAGCCGTTCGGTCCCGACGGCGCGGGCATCGGCATGCCGGCGATGGCGCACGTGGCAGCAGCGCCGGCCGCCGCCGATGACGACCCCATCGCGAAGCTCGAGCGCCTCTCTCAGCTGCACCAGGCCGGCGCGCTGACCGATGAGGAGTTCGCCGCACAGAAGGCCAAGCTGCTGGGTTAGTCCACGGTTCCCACATCGTCGGCGCGTGCGTGGCTGGAGATGAAGGCGTGGAGCGCGGCGCAGGTCAGCGCGGCGGCGACGATGGTGAGACCGCGGCGCGCGATGCGCCCGCGGGCACGGACATGGACCCTCCACGGGCGTGGGACGGCCACCTCCCCCGGTGGCGGCGAGCAACCTACTTCTGAATCGGTTGCTCACTCGGTCCCCCTTGGACGACGGAACCTGCTCTGCATCGACAGCGTCAAACGCGGCTACGGTGCAGGGCATGGCCTGGACACCGTCACTGTGGGCGAGCCGTCGCCCGTTCGGGATCGGGCTCCAACACCCGAACAACTACAAGGAGCTGTGGAAGGCCGTTGCGGACAGCCGCGACGACCTCCCGCACGCCCACCGGATCCTGCGCGACGGCTGCTGCGACGGCTGCGCGCTCGGCACCACCGGGATGCGCGACTGGACACGCGACGGCGTGCACCTGTGCAACATCCGCCTGCGCCTGCTGTCGCTGAACACGATGGCGCCCCTGGACCCCGCGCCGCTGCTGGCCCGCCCCGGCGCGCTCCGCGGCCGGCGCACGACCGAGCTGCGTGAGCTGGGCCGGATCGGCGAGCCGCTGCTGCGCCGGGCGGGGGCGTCGTCGTTCTCGCCGCTGTCGTGGGACGACGCGCTGGATGTGATCGCCGATCGGATCGGCACGACCACGCCCGACCGGGTCGCCGCGTTCCTCACGAGCCGCGGCATGCCGAACGAGTCGTACTACGCCGCGCAGAAGGCCATGCGCGCGATCGGCGTGAGCTCGATCGACAACGCCGCGCGCATCTGCCACGCGCCGAGCACCGTCGCGCTGAAGGAGCAGATCGGCGTGGCGGCGACGACGTGCTCCTACTCCGACGTCATCGAGAGCGACCTCGTCGTCTTCATCGGGGCGAACCCGGCGAACAACCAGCCGGTCCTCACCAAATATCTTCACCACGCCAAGAAGCACGGGGCGCGGGTGGTGTGCGTGAACCCGTACCGCGAGCCGGGCATGGAGCGGTACTGGATCCCGTCGATCCCGGAGAGCGCGGTGTTCGGCACGAAGATCGCCGACCGCTTCTTCGAGGTGCACGTCGGCGGCGACCTCGCGTTCCTCACGGGGGCGCTGCGGCACATCGTCGAGCAGGGGTGGCAGGACCAGGACTGGATCGACGCGCACACCGTCGGCTTCGAGGAGGCCGCGTCCGCTGCGCGCGCTGCGGACTGGGAGGCGCTCGAGGCGGCCGCGGGCTGTTCGCGTGACGAGATGCTCGCGTTCGCACGTGAGCTCGCCGACGCCGACAAGGCGGTCCTCGTCTGGTCGATGGGGATCACGCAGCACGCGTGCGGCGAGGACAACGTGCGCGCGATCGTGAACCTCGGGCTGTCCCAGGGTTTTGTGGGCCGAGAGGGCTGCGGGCTCATGCCGATCCGCGGGCACTCCGGCGTGCAGGGCGGTGCCGAGATGGGGTGCTACGCGACGGCGCTGCCGGGCGGCGTGTCGCTCACGCCGGAGAGCGCGGCGGAGTGGTCGGCGCGGTGGGGCTTCGAGGTCCCGGCGGTCCCCGGGCGCACCGCGCCGGAGATGCTCGATGCCGCGGCTGACGGCGAGCTCGACGTGCTGCTGAGCGCCGGGGGCAACTGGATGGAGGTCCTGCCCGACCCGGCCTGGGTCGAGTCCGCGCTGGAGCGGGTCGGGCTGCGCGTGCACCTCGACCTCGTGCTCACGCCGCAGATGCTCGTCGGGGGCGGCGACGTCCTGCTGCTGCCCGCCGCGTCGCGGTACGAGATCGCCGGCGGGTGCACATCGACGAGCACCGAGCGGCGCATCATCTTCTCGCCCGAGATCCCGGGCTCGCGTGTGCCGCTCGCGCGCGGGGAGTGGGAGGTGTTCGGCGACATCGCCGCGCGGGTGAAGCCCGAGCTGCGCGATGCGGTGCGGTTCCCGACCACGCAGGCGGTGCGCGACGAGATCGGCGCGCACGTCGCGCTGTACGCCGGCATCGAGACCCTGCGCGAGAAGGGCGACCAGGTCCAGTACGGCGGCCGCCTGCTCTGCGAGGGCGGGGTGTTCCCGCTGTCCGGCGGGCGCGCGCGGTTCAGCCCCGCCGTGCCGGCCACGCCGCTCGCGCCACGCGACGGCGAGCCGCGCCTGCGCGTCACCACCCGGCGCGGCAAGCAGTTCAACTCGATGGTCCACGAGCTCGGCGACGCGATCACCGGCGCCCAGCGCGAGGACGTGCTCCTCGCGCGCGCGGACGTGGACCGGTTCGGCCTGGCCGACGGCGACCGCATCCTCCTGCGCAACGACCACGGCGAGCTGGCCGGGCGGGTTCGGGTCGTCGAGCTGCGCGCGGGCAACGCGCAGGTGCACTGGCCCGAGGGAAACGTGCTCCTCGACCGCCACGCGCGGTCACCCGAGGCGGGTGTGCCGGACTACAACGCGTGGGTGACGGTTGAGCGAGCCTGACGAGGTTTGTCGATCTCGAGCGGCGGTGGCTCGACCCGGCGGTCCGGGCTGGCCCCTCGCCCCCGAGGCCGGGTCGGGTCATGGGTCCATACTCCCATCGCTCGGCCGGCCCAACGTCCTGGTTTCCGTGTTTTGGGTCGAGTTGTGGGCGCATACCGCCCAGGACTCGACCCACGGCCGGCGGATCGCCGTCCGCGGCCCGCTCACCACCCCCGCGTCCCCGGCCCGCCCTTGAACGGGCCGGTGATGTCGCTGGTGATCCAGCCGCCGTAGGAGTCGCCCTCCTGCGGGGTGATCCGCTCCTTCCCGAGCCAGCACGCATCCACGCGGCCCGGGTAGAACGCGATGTGATCGCGCAACGCGGCGTACGCGGCCGTCGGCGCGCGATAGGTCCACGCGGCCAGGGAGGAGGTCCGGCCGTCCTCTGCCACGAGATCGAAGTAGGTGGCCACGCCCTTGAACTCGCAGAACGTCGTGGAGCCCTCCACCTCGTGCAGCCGGGCGGCGTCGACGTCGCGCGGCGGGAGGTAGATGCCGGGAGGGTGGCTGGTCTCCAACACGCGCAGCGCGGCATCCGAATCGGCGATCACGATGCCGCCGAATTCCACGCGCGCGCGACGGGCGCACGGCTCGAGGGCGGGGGGTCGCGGGTAGTCCCAGACGGATTCCGGCATCGGCAGGGGTACGGCGCTCGGGGTCTCGCCGGTTCGCCAACACTGCGGAAGAACCCGGGAGCACTACCGCGTTAGCCCGAAGTCCCTGCTCGGTACGGTGTATTGCATGAGTTCCCGAGCAGAGGACAAGGCCGCCCGCCGCGCCGAGCGCGAGGCGGCCCAGGCCAACCAGGAGGCCAGTGCGCAGCGCAGGAAGCGCCTGTCGATCCTCGGCGGCGTCGCGGCACTCGCCGTGGTCGTCGTCGTCGGCGCGATCGTGATCAGCCAGTCCGGTACGGAGGACAACGGACCCGGCGGGTCGGCCGAGGGCAAGGCCGCCGCGGCGCTGGTCGGCGGGATCGCCCAGGACGGCATCGTCCTCGGGGACCCGAAGGCGCCCCTCACCATCGAGGAGTTCGTCGACTACCAGTGCCCGTTCTGCGGCCAGTTCAGCCGGGAGGTCTTCCCGACCGTGCTCGAGGAGTACGTGCGGACCGGCAGGGCCCGCATCGTGCTGCGCACGCTCAGCTTCCTCGGCGAGGACTCCGTGACCGCCGCGCGGTTCGCCACGGCCGCAGGCCTGCAGGACAAGCAGTGGCAGTTCACCGAGGCCTTCTACGCCCAGCAGGGCGAGGAGAACTCGGGCTACGTCACCGAGGACTTTCTCAAGCAGGTCTCCGCCGACGCGGGCGTCGACTACGACGCGGCCGGCGACCAGCAGGGCAGCGAAGAGGTGACGAAGATCCTCAACGAGGCGCAGCTGGCAGCATCGGAGAAGGGCCGCGACTCGACGCCGTCATTCGCGATGGGCCCGACCGGCGGTGACATCGAGGCCGTCGACACGGATGTGCTCGACGTCGGCGCCTTCACGAAGACGATCGACGAGCAGCTGGCGGCAGCCGAGAAGTGACCGACCGCGCGCTGCGCATCGTCATCGGGGTACTCAGCGTCATCGGCATCGGCGTGGCCGGGTACCTCACGTACGTCCACTACGCCGATGTCGAGCCGATCTGCTCGGCTGGCCCCGACGGTGGCTGCGCGAAGGTGCAGGCGTCCGATCAGTCGATGCTGCTTGGCGTCCCGGTGGCCCTCCTCGGGTTGGGTGCCTACATCACGCTGCTCGTCTGTGCCGTGATCGAGGCCGAGTGGTCGCGGATGCTCGGCGCGCTGACCGCGCTCATCGGGGTGGGCTTCAGCGCCTACCTCACGTACGAGTCGGTCTTTCAGATCGAAGCCACGTGCCAGTGGTGCCTGGCCAGCAGCACGCTCATGGTGCTGATGGCCGGGCTCTGCACATGGCGGCTACTGCGGGCGCCGGTGGACGGCGCCCGCAGCATCGAACCGCTGGCCGACTAGCGGGCCTGGCCCTTCACGGTCGCGACGCCGAGCGTCACCTGCGGGACCGTGGTGCCGAATGCGCCGCTGAGGGCCGAGGCGCCCGCGGCGTTGACCTTCGCGACGACGCCGCTGACGGTCACGTTGCGGCCGCTGACCGACACCTTCGCGTTGGCCGCGTCGAGGTCGACCGCCGCGGCCGGGGCGCCGCCGTTGACCTGGAGCAGGAGCTTCGGCAGCTGGATGTCGAAGTTCGTCAGCGCGACGCGCGTGGCACCCGCGGTGAGGCTGAGGCCGCCGCTGTGCGTGATGGAGCCGGCGAGCGTCTCGGCGTTGACCTTGCCCCCGGTGATCGGGAACGACGCCGTCGTGCCGGCGAGCGTGCCTGGGGCGATGATGCCCGGGCTGACGCCGAGGCCGCCGAGCGCGGTCAGCGTGCCCGCGTCGAGCGCGAGGTCGGTCTGGCCGCCCGCGAAGACGATCTCGCCGAACTTCGCCTCACTGCGCACGGTGCCGAGCTTCAGCCCGCTCTTGAAGAGCTTCACACCGAAGTAGCTGTTCAGCGCCTTGGCACCCGTGGCGTTCAGGCTCGCGACGATGCCGCTCGCACCCGTGTTGATGCCGCTGCGGGTGATCTTCGCCTTGCGCGTGTTCAGGGAGATGACCGTGGCGCGGGCACCGCCGTTGACCGCTGCGTTGAGCGTCGAACGTGCGCCCACGGTGACGCGGAACTTCGTCAGCGACAGGGTCCTGCCGCCCGCCTTGAAACGCAGCCCGCCGGTGTGGTTCAGGGTGCCGGCGTAGGTCCGCGGGTCCAGCGACGAGCCGGATGGCGCGACCGGGAAGGTCAGGCCGCTCCTGCTGGTCTTCGCCGGGCTGACGAGCGACACGGCGATCTTGTTGGCGGTCAGCACCTTCGCGGTGCCGGCGTCGAGCTTGAGCATCGTCTGCCCGCTCGCGACGGCGGCGCTGGTGTCGGACTGCGCGTGGGCGCCGGGCGCCGCGACGAGGGCGGCGGCCGCGGCGATCGCGACGGCCGAGGCGGCCATGCGGCGGGGCGTGGTGGTGGTCATGTGAGGTCCTCCTGGTGGGAGTCGATGGGGCTGCCTGACCTCCGAGTGGTGCGTCAGCACCGGTTCGCAGCGCCGGTCAGCTGGCGCACGCGGACTCGCCGGGCACGGTGCGCGCGCCAGCTTGCGGCAGGGTCGTCCGGCCGCGAACCGTTCCAGCCGCCCGCCGCGTAGATGCCGACGTGGAAGCCAGCGTTCTGCCGCGTCCCATGCAAGCGGCCCGCGAACCCGTCAAGCTCTCGTCCATGACGACTGGGCCTCGACGACCCGATCGCGCGGAGAAGAAGCTGGCCGACCGCCTTCGCAAGCGCGACCCCGACGTCATGTCCGAGATCTATGAGCGATACGGCCGCCTCACCTACGGGTACCTCGCCCGCACGCTCGGCGATCCCGCGCAGGCCGAGGATGTCCAGCAGCAGGTCTTCCTGGAGGTCTGGCAGCGCGGGCCGACGTTCGATCCCGCCCGCGCCAGCGCGGCGACGTGGATCATGACCATCACGCGGAGCCGCGCGGTCGACCACCTGCGCAAGCGCATCCCCGAGCCGCATGATCCTGCGGGCTCGCTCGCGGTACTCGACGAGCAGTCGGCCGCCAGCCCGGTCGACGAGCTCCACGAGCAGTGGCGCATCGCCGCGCTGCTGGCTGAGCTGCCCGAGGAGGAGGCCGAGGTGCTGCGCATGCGCTTCCACCTGAACCTGAGCCAGAGCGAGATCGCCGAGCGGACGGGGATCGCCCTCGGTACCGTGAAGACGCGAATGGCCCGCGCGCTCGAGCGCCTGCGCGTGGAGCTGGAGTACGAGGAGGTGGCGCCATGAGTGAGCGCCGCGACCTGACCACGGACGATGTCATCCGGCAACTGCAGCAGCTGCCGAGCGAGGCCTGGGACCCGGCGCAGGCGCCGCCCCTGCGCATCGACTTCGGCGCGCAGCCCGACGCGGCCCCTCTGCGCCCGGAGCGTGAGCCGCGCCGCGGCCTGCGCGAGTGGTTCGCCCACTCGTTCACGCTGCGGCCGGTCACCGCCGCGGCGATGGCGAGCGTGCTCCTGCTCGTCGGCGTGGCCGGTGGGCTGCTCGTGGCCGGGGGCGACGACGTGCCCGTGCCCGGCGAGGAGGTCCAGCTCGCTGCCCTGCCCGGCGCGCCGGCCGCGACCGCGACCGCGACCGCGGCGATGGGCGGCGACCTCGATGGCATGGAGCTGAAGGTCAGCGGCCTGCCGGCGTCCAAGCCCGGTGAGTACTACGAGCTGTGGGCGCTGAACAGCCCGGAGGACCTCGCGCCGATCGGGACGTTCCGCGTCGGGGACGACGGCACGGCTGACGTGCAGTTCGCGCTCGGGATCGACCCGGCGAAGTACGCGGCGCTCGACGTCAGCGTGGAGCGCGAGGACGGGGATCCGGGGCACTCCGGCGACTCGCTGCTGCGCTCTGAGATTCCCACCTGAGCCAGCGGTTGCGCCGCGCGCGCGAGTCGGGACATACTGCCTCATGCTCGAGCCCTCACCACCGGCGAGGTGATGGAGGTCCCGCCCGGAAGCCCGCACGTGCATCCGCACTCGATCGACGGGCGCGCGATCATCGAGCAGGAGATCTTCCCCCGCCCGGACTTCGGCCGATCTTCTTCGCGTCGTACCTGACGTGGCTCGCGGAGGGCCGGTGCGACACGCAGGACGAGCCCACGGTGGCGCAGGTCATGGCGCAGAAGGGCGTGGACGCTGTCGTCGGCCGGCTGGCTGCGATCGCGGGCTGCGCCCGGTCGTGCCGAGCCGCTGAGACGTCGGCGAACAGGAGCTGCCGGGTAGGGTGGAAGCTCCCACCTGACACAGATTCCGCGAGGACCCGACATGGCCACGAACAGCTTCGACGCTCGCGCGACCCTCACGGTCGGCGACCGCGCGCTGGACATCTACCGCCTCGACGCGCTCCAGGCCAGGTACGACGTTGCGCGCCTACCGTTCTCCCTGAAGATCCTGCTGGAGAACCTGCTGCGCACCGAGGGCCAGGGCGCCGTCACCGCCGACGACATCGTCGCGCTCGCGACCTGGGACGCGAAGGCGGCTCCGAGCAAGGAGATCGCGTACACGCCCGCCCGCGTCGTGATGCAGGACTTCACCGGCGTCCCGGCGGTCGTCGACCTCGCCGCGATGCGTGACGCGATGGCCGCCCTCGGCGGCGAGCCCGCGAAGATCGAGCCGCTCGTGCCCGCGGAGCTGGTCATCGACCACTCCGTGCAGGTCGACGTCTTCGGCACGCGGGACGCGTTCCTCGTCAACGCCGAGAAGGAGTTCGAGCGCAACCGCGAGCGCTACCAGTTCCTGCGCTGGGGCCAGTCGGCGTTCGACACCTTCAAGGTCGTGCCGCCGGACACGGGCATCGTCCACCAGGTCAACCTCGAATACCTGAGCCGCGTGGTGTTCGTCAACGACAGGGACGGCACCGCGTACCCCGACACGCTGGTCGGCACGGACTCCCATACGACGATGGTCAACGGCCTCGGCGTGCTCGGCTGGGGCGTCGGCGGCATCGAGGCGGAGGCGGCGATGCTCGGCCAGCCGATGCCGATGCTCATACCGCAGGTCATCGGCTTCAAGCTCCACGGCGAACTGCCTGAGGGCACCACGGCGACGGACCTCGTGCTCACCGTCACCGAGATGCTGCGCGAGATGGGCGTCGTCGGCAAGTTCGTCGAGTTCTACGGCGCGGGCGTGTCGCGCCTGCCGCTGGCCGACCGCGCGACGATCGGCAACATGAGCCCGGAGTTCGGCTCCACCTGCGCGATCTTCCCGATCGACGGCGAGACGCTGCGCTACCTGGAGTTCTCCGGCCGCGCGCCTGAGCAGGTCGCACTCGTCGAGGCCTACGCGAAGGCGCAGGGCCTCTGGCACGACGCCGACAGCGAGGAGCCGACGTACACCGACACGATCGAGCTCGACCTCTCGACGGTCGTCCCGTCACTCGCCGGGCCGAAGCGCCCGCAGGACCGCGTGTCGCTGAGCAACGCCAAGGAGGCGTTCCAAGACGCCCTGAAGGTCTACGTCCCCAAGCTCTGCGACGAGCTGGACGACGAGGTCAACGGCACGTTCCCGGCGTCCGATCCGCCCGCGACGACCCAGCCCGGGCACGACACGATGGCCGAGAGCGGCCGTGCGGTGCCGACGTCCGTCGTCGATCTCGTCAACGACGAGATCGACGTGACGATGGAGGACGGCACGGTCGCGACGCTGAACCACGGCCACGTCGTCATCGCGGCGATCACGTCGTGCACGAACACGTCGAACCCGTCGGTGATGGTCGGCGCGGGCCTGCTCGCCCGCAAGGCGGCGGCGAAGGGCCTGACCAGCAAGCCGTGGGTCAAGACGTCGCTGGCGCCGGGCTCGAAGGTCGTCACGGAGTACCTCGACCGCGCGGGCCTCACGCCCGACCTCGAGGCGCTCGGCTTCCACCTCGTCGGCTACGGCTGCACGACCTGCATCGGCAACTCCGGCCCGCTGCCGGAGGCCGTCAGCAAGGGCGTGAACGAGGCGGACCTCGCGGTGGTCTCGGTGCTCTCGGGCAACCGCAACTTCGAGGGGCGCATCAACCCCGACGTGAAGATGAACTACCTCGCGTCGCCCCCGCTGTGCGTGGCGTACGCGATCGCGGGCACGATGGAGATCGACCTCTTCAACGACCCGATCGGCGTCGGCTCCGACGGCGAGGACGTCTATCTCAAGGACATCTGGCCCTCGACGGCGGAGGTCGCAAGCGCGGTGGAGCAGGCCGTCCGGCCCGAGCAGTTCACCGACAGCTACGGCGAGGTGTTCGAGGGCAACGACGACTGGAAGGCGCTGGAGATCCCGACGGGCGACCGGTTCGCCTGGGACGACGCCTCGACCTACGTGCGCAACCCGCCGTACTTCGAGGGCATGACGAACGAGACGACGCCGGTGAGTGACATCACGGGCGCGCGCGTGCTCGCCAAGCTCGGCGACTCCGTCACGACCGACCACATCTCCCCCGCGGGCGCGATCAAGAAGGACTCGCCTGCGGGCCAGTACCTCATCGCCAACGGCGTCGAGCCGCGCGAGTTCAACTCGTACGGGTCGCGGCGCGGCAACCACGAGGTGATGGTGCGCGGCACGTTCGCGAACATCCGCCTGCGCAACCAGCTCGCGCCGGGGACCGAGGGCGGCGTGACGATCAAGCTGCCCGAGGGTGAGCAGATGTCGATCTACGACGCATCGGAGAAGTACCTCGCCGAGGGCACGCCGCTCGTCGTGCTCGGCGGCAGGGAGTACGGCTCGGGCTCGTCGCGCGACTGGGCGGCGAAGGGCACGAACCTGCTCGGCGTCAAGGCGGTCATCGCGCAGTCGTTCGAGCGCATCCACCGCTCGAACCTCGTGGGCATGGGCGTGCTGCCGCTGCAGTTCCCCGAGGGTGAGTCCGCCGACTCGCTCGGCCTGACCGGCACGGAGGAGTTCTCTATCACCGGGTTCGCCGACCCGCTGAACGCGGGCGAGCTGCCGAAGACGGTGCAGGTCACCGCCGGCGACGTGTCGTTCACCGCGACGGTGCGGATCGACACGCCGAAGGAGGCCGACTACTACCGCAACGGCGGCATCCTGCTGTACGTGCTGCGTCAGTTGGTCGCGGCTGGCTGAACCGGCCCCCTGGGGTGAGCGTCACATACTGGTCGCCAGGGCGACCACGATGTGACGCTCAGCGTGCTGACCGGGTGCGGGTGGGGAGCGGCGGGGCGCCCGGTCATCGAACCGTGGCGGGCCGCGGCGAGAAGTGCCCGGCATGACTCCTGACCCGCATCCCATGATCGCCGACGCCGTCGACCGCCTTCACGCCGGCGAGTCGGCCGCCACCCGCCGCCGCTTCGTCGGCGGGGCTGCGGCCGCCGTCGGCGGGCTCGGCCTGATGAGCCTGCCGTCCAAGGCCATGGCCACCAACGACGCGCAGACCATCCTGAACATCGCCGCGACGGCCGAGGTGCTCGCGACGGTCGTCAACACCGTCGGCGCCGAGAAGGTCGATTTCGACGACAAGGTGACGCGCAACAACGTGCGCGCCGCCGCGTACGAGGAGCTCCTGCACTACCAGTTCCTCACGGCCAACGGCGCGAAGCCCGCGACCACGAAGATCTGGATTCCCGACGGGCTGTTCGCCAGCGAGAAGAACCTGCTCGGCGGCCTCGTGGCCGGCGACCAGGTGTTCGTCAACGCCTACCTCATCGGCGTCACGGCATTCGCCGCGGGTGGCCAGGCCGACCTCGCGCGCTACGCCGCCGAGATCATGGGCGTGGAGGCCGTGCACCGCGCGCTCGCGCTCCAGTCGCTCGGCCGGCTCGGCAACGACCGCGCGTACAGCCGCTACGAGTTCACCGCCATCGAGGACGCGGTGAGCGCGATCACGAAGCTCGGCTTCGGCCTGGGCACCGAAGGCAAGGGCAAAGGCCGCTTCTACGACTTCGCCGAGGTCAGCAAGCGGACGCCGAAGCCCGGCGGCGTCAACACGAAGAAGCCGGCGTAGCCATGCCCAGCATCGGACCGATGGAGCTCATCATCGTGCTCGCGATCGCGCTGCTCGTGCTCGGCCCCAAGCGCCTGCCGCAGGTCGGCCGGCAGCTCGGGAGCGGCATGCGTGAGTTCAAGGGTGCGATCACGGGAACCGCGGCGACTCACGCCGACGAGGAGCCGGAGCGGGTGTAGGCCCGGCGCCGCCCGGCGGCGCGGTCTATCCCCCGGACCGTGCCGCCGGCACCTCCACCCGCAACGCCCCGATCATCCGGTCGAGACGGTTGGCGAACTCACCGGGCTCGAGGCCGAGCGTGGCGGGAATGTCACCGCGGTGGGTGCCCTCGACGAGCATGCCGAGGATCGGGAGGTCCTGCGGATCGAGCAGAGAGGTCGCCTCGTCGAGCTGCTCCCGGCCGATCGCCGGCAGCGCCGATTCCCCGCGCGCCGCGCGCCGCAGCACGTCGAACAGCTCCGGGGCCGGGGCGCTCTTGTGGACGAGCCCGTCCGCCCCTGCGAGCAGCGCCGGGATCGCGAGTTTCGCGTCGGCGTACGCGCTGTAGAGCACCACTGCCGGGGGCGGCATCACCCGCTTGATCCGGCGGCAGAGCGATACGCCGTCGGCGCCCGGCAGGTGGTAATCGAGCAGCACGACATCGGGGCGGGTCGCTTCGATCTTGTGCCACACGTCGGCGTCGCCCGACGCGGAGCCGACCGGGACGAGCCCGGGCTCGGAGCGCAACACGGCCTCCAAGCCGGCGCGCAGCGCGGGGTGGTCGTCAACGAAGAGGATCCGGATCATGGTGGGGCTCCCTGGTCGGGGTCGAGGGGCAGGCTGAGGGTCACCGCGGTGCCGCGGCCGTCGTCGCACGGCGCGATCTCCAGGTCCGCGCCGATCGTGGCCGCGCGGCCCGCCATGCCGCGCAGGCCGGAGGTGCCGGGGCGGGCCTCGGCCGGCATCCCGCGGCCGTCGTCGCGCACACGGACGAGCAGCACGCCCTCCCTGCGCGCGATGTCGATCTCGATGCGGTCCGCGTCGGCGTGGCGGACGGCGTTCGTCAGCGCCTCGGCGGCGATGCGATGCAC
>JBPPNC010000210.1:0-4318 GCA_051306365.1 Solirubrobacteraceae bacterium | reverse complement strand
GTCCCCGCCGCAGCCCCGACGATCGCGCGGCCGGAGCCGGCACCCGAGCCCGACCCGACAGCCGACTGGCCGTCCACCGATCCGGGTGTGCGCCTGCGCGCCGAGCAGATCCACCGGCGCCGCTCCGTGCTGGTGGGTGTTGTGGCCGCCGCGGCCCTCGCAGCCGGCACGGTCATCGTGCTCCTCACCGGCGGGGACGACCCGGCCACGCAGCAGGCGCCCGCCGCCGAGCGCACCCAGCAGGGCCCGATCGAGCTCACGCACCCGCCGCAGTGGCAGACCGTCGATCCGGCACCGCCGGTCCTCGGCGTCCAGCTGCGGGACCCCGTCGCGCTCGAGCCGCGCGGGGTCGCCGGATTCGTGCCGGGCTCGGCCACACTCGTGGCCGGGCGCTTTGCCGAGACCGGCGCCACCCTCCTGCCGGCCGGCCTGGCGGACGACCTGGAGTCCCCGCCGCGCGGTGAGCCGATCCGGGTGGGCGAGCTCGAGGGCTACCGGTACCGGGGGCTCGCCCGCCCCGATGAGGCCGGGACCTTCGACCTCTACGTCTTCGGCACCGATCAGGGCACGCTCGCGATCAGCTGCTTCACCGGCGTGGAGGTCACCCCCGCGTTCCGGCGGCAGTGTGCGGCCATCGCGGGCTCCCTGAAGACCACCGGCATCACGCCGGCCACGCTGGGGCCGTCCGCCACGTACGGCGGCGTGCTGCGCACCACGATGAACCGGCTGAACCGCGCCCGTGACACGCTGCGCACCCAGCTGCGCGCCGCGCGCACCCCGCGCGGCCAGGCTCGGCTGTCGGACCGCCTCGCCGGGGTCTACCGGCAGGCCGCGGGCCGGCTGGCCTCGACGTCCGCACCGGCCGCGGTCGCGGCGGAGAATCAGGGCATCGTGCGGCAGATGCGGCTCGTCGCCAACAGCTACGACCGCATGGCCGCCGCCGCGCGGGCGAACAACCGCGGGGCGTTCAACCGCGCACGAGCGCAGGTGCGCCAGCGCGAGGAGCAGCTCGACGCCCGGCTGCGAGGCCTGCGCGACAACGGGTACCGGCTGGACTGACGAGCGCGTCGTGCAGCCACTCGCTGCCGACATCCGCGGCCTCGCGCGTCCGGCGATCACGGGCCAGCGCCTGATGTTCGGCCCGGGTCGCGGCGAGATCGACCGCCTCGCGGGCATGGCGCTCGCGCCGCATCGCCCGGTGATCGTCCATCGCGGCGCGCAGGTCGATGTGCTCGTCGGCGAGCAGACTCGCCTGAAGCATCGCGACGAGCGTGGTGAGCTCACGCTCCGTCGCCTCGCGCGATTCCCCCTGCGCGACGCCGCAGAACTGGTCCCACGCGCGAGCGAACCGGTTGGCGTCCGTCCGGACCCCGCGGCGGTGCACCGCGACCATCGGGCAGACCCCCGCCCCGGTCCCGACATAGGCGCCGGCGACGATCGTCTCGCCCCGCACGCCCTCGAGCATCGCCGCGCGCGCAGCGCGCGGTAACGCCTCGACGGCGGAGCGCAGGCGCTCGGTCCGGGTCCTTCCCATACTCTTGCGTCCGGTCATGAGGTCGGGCTGACGCTACGTTGCGGCGTCGTCATCAACAAGGCCCGCCCTGCCAGTGAAAGGGATCTTGCATGAAGCTCGGCGTCAACATCGGCTACTGGGGGCTCGGTTTCTCCAGCGCCGATCAGCTGGAGATCGTCCAGGAGGCCGAGCGAATCGGCTACGACAGCGTGTGGGCCGCCGAGGCCTACGGCTCGGACACCGCGACCGTCCTAGCGTGGCTCGCCGCCCAGACCTCGACGATCAACATCGGGTCGGCGATCTTCCAGATGCCGGCCCGGTCGGCGGCCATGACCGCGATGACGGCGGCGACCCTCGACCAGCTCTCCAACGGCCGCATGCTGCTGGGCATCGGCTCGTCCGGCCCGCAGGTGGCCGAGGGCTGGCACGGCCAGCGGTTCGGCAAGCAACTGGCCCGCACCCGGGACTACGTGGCCGTCATCCGCATGGCGCTCGCGCGTGAGCGGGTCCAGTACGAGGGCGAGACGCTCGTCCTCCCGTTGCCCGACGGTCCGGGCAAGGCGCTGAAGCTCACGATCTCGGCGGTCCAGGAGCGCATTCCGATCCTGCTCGCCGCGATCGGCCCGAAGAACACGGCGCTCGCGGGCGAGATCGCCGACGGCTGGCTGCCGATGCTCCTTTCCCCCGAGCACCTGCCCGAGCTGAGCAAGAGCCTCGCGGAGGGCGCCGCGAAGGCCGGGCGCTCGCTCGACGGATTCCGGATCACCCCGAGCGTGTCCGTCCTCATCAGCGACGACCAGGAGACGGCGCGCAACGCGATGCGGCCGTTCATCGGGCTGTACGTCGGCGGGATGGGGTCGCGCGAGAAGAACTTCTACAACCAGCTCATGCAGCGCTACGGCTACGAGGACGCCGCGCGGGAGGTGCAGGACCTCTACCTCGAGGGCAAGAAGGAGGAGGCCTGCAACGCGATCCCGGGCGAGTTCATCGACCAGGTCTCGCTGTGCGGCACGGAGGACGTCGTCCGCGAGCGCCTCCGGATCTACCGCGAGGCCGGCGTGCACACGCTGAACCTCAGCCCGATGGCCTTCGACAGGGAGTCCCGCCTGGCGCAGCTGCGCACGGTGGCCCGCCTCGCCGAGGAGGCTGCGTAGCCGCATGGCGCAGGTCCTGCTCGGGGCGTTCGGCGACCCCGGTCACGTCTTCCCCCTGATGTCCCTCGGTTCCGCGCTGCGGCGCCGGGGTCACGACGTGGCCATTCACACCGCGGAGAAGTGGCGGGGCCACGCCGAGCATGAGGGCTTCCGGTTCTTCGCCGCGCCGGAGTACGGGCCCGAGCTCACCAACGGCGTGCCGCTGAAGCCCTACAAGGCGGTGGCGGCCGCGACCGGCCAGGCCCGAGAGGTCGTCGAGGCGGTCGGGCCGGACATCGTCGTCGCCGACATCCTCACGCTCGCCCCCGCCCTCGCAGGGGAGCTCGCGGGGCTCCCGGTCGCGACCCTCGTGCCCCACGTCTACCCGGACCCGCTGCATGGGTGGCCGCCCTATTCGCTGGGCGCCCGGCTCCCGCGCACCGCGGCCGGGCGGATGCTGTGGCGCGGTACGCGGCCGACGCTCGACGCGGGGCTTGACCTCGGCATGCGCGAGTGCAACGAGACCCGCAAGGCCGTCGGTCTCCCGCCGCGGATGTGGGTCCACAATGGGCAGAGCCCGGAGCTCGTCCTCGTCGCGACCATGCCGCAGCTCGAGTACCCGCGGGTGTGGCCCGACCACGTGCACGTCGTCGGCCCGCTGCTGTGGGAACCGCCCGCCGAGGACATCGAACTGCCGCCCGGCGACGCGCCGCTCGTCCTCGTGGCGCCTTCGACCTCGCAGGATCTCCGCCATCGACTGCTGCGGTCGGCGGTGGAGGGGCTCGGTGACCTGCCCGTACGGGTGCTCGCGACCTGGAACCGCCGGCCGCTGAAGGACCGGCTCGACGTCCCGGACAACGTGCGCCTCGTCGAGTGGGTCTCGTACGCGCGCACGATGCCGCACTGCGACATCGTCGTCTGCCACGCCGGGCACGGGACCGTGGTGCGCGCGATCGCGTCGGGCTGCCGCCTGGTGGCCGTGCCGGCGGGGGGCGACATGAACGAGAACTCCGCACGGATCGACTGGGCGGGCCTGGGCGTGCGGCTGCCGCGCCGTGCGACGACGCCGCGCTCGATCGGCCTCGCCGTCGGGCGGGCGCTCGCGCGGCCGGAGATCGGGCGACGGGTCGCCGAGGCCCAGGCGTGGGCCGCCGAGCACGACGGCGCCGAGCGCGCCGTCGACGTGCTCGAGGCCCACCTCGAGCGGCGGGCCTCCAGCGCCGTCGCCCGCGCGGTGTAGCGGCGCGAAGCGGGTTCGGCCCGCCGGAGCGCGGTCTACGATCCGTTGGTGGTGTCTCGCGCACGGATCGCTGCGTCCCCGGCGTCAGTCGGGCTCGCGCCAGTGGCGCCGGGTGTCGTGCAGCCCGCCGCCGCGACCCAGGCCGCCGCACGCGTCACCGTGACCTGTGCGGGCCGCGGCTGCCGGTTCGCCCGCCGCACGTTCAGCCCCGGCCGGATCGCCGCGCTGGAGCGCCGCCGGCCTCGCCCCGGCGCCCGGATCACCGTGCGCGTGACCCAGCCCGGGTTCATCGGGACGTACACGAGCATCGTCGTGCGGCGCGGCCAGGTGCCCCGGCGCACCGACCGCTGCCTGCGCCCGGGCAGCACGAACGCCAGCGTATGCCCAGCCTCCTGACCGACCTGCTCTCCCGCCCCACGGGCGGGAGAGCAG
>JBPPNC010000194.1:0-46400 GCA_051306365.1 Solirubrobacteraceae bacterium | reverse complement strand
TGCGCCACCCGTCGAACTGCGCCCCGAACCCCGCTCCGGACGCGTAGCCGACGACGGAGCCCGCGACGAACGCGACGAACAGCAGCAGCAGCCCGAGTGCGACCGGCCACGGCACCGGCGGGAGCCGGCGGCGGCGGACGCAGTCGAGCGTGACGCAGCCGATCGAGAGGTAGACGAGCAGCTCGAAGGGCGAGAACCCGCCGATCCCCGAGTAGATCTGCGCGCCGGGGCCCTTCGCCGCGCCCACCACGTTGTCGATCACGAGGCTGAGGAAGACCGTGAGCCCGACGGGAAGCGCGGGCCAGCGGATGCACGCGAGCAGACCGGCGATCGCGAGCGGCAGCACGAGGCCCATCACCCCGACGACGAGCACCGCCGCGAGGGTCAGGAGCAGGGTGCCCGACGCGACCAGCCCGATGAACGAGGCCACCTGGGGGTCGGCGCCGGCGAGCGGCCCGGGTGTCCGGAGGCTCGGCAGCCGCAGCGTCCCCATGGCGGCTACCGCGCGGCTTCGACCGGCGCCGGCGGCGCGGGGCGCGACGGCGTTTCCGGCCGGTAGTACTCGTAGCGCTCGATCAGGTCCAGCCCGGTGACGACGACGCCAAGCGGCTGGCACTCGTGCGCGTCCAGGATCGACCGGCAGCGACGGATGTCCTCGCGCTTGGTCTCGTACGCGCGGCCGACGATGATCGTCGCGTTGATCTGCGGATTGTCGAGCAGCACCTGGGTGTCCGCGACGGGCAGCAGCGGCGCGGCGTCGATGACGATGACCTCAGGCCCGCCCGCGAGGTGCTCGAGCACCTCGGTCATGCGGCTGCTGGAGAGCAGCTGGGGCGCGTTGGGCGCGAGCGGCCCGGCGGGCAGCAGCAGCGCGCCGCTGCCGCGCTCGCCCGGCAGTTCGCAGAGCAGGTCACGGGCGCGGTGACGACCGGTCAACGCGGTGGTCAGGCCGCCCTCGCGATCGTCGATGACCATGCGGCTGCGCAGCGACGGGCGGCGCAGGTCGGCCTCGACGAGAATGGCCGGCTGGCCAGACTGCGCGAACGCGCGCACGAGGTTCAGCGCCACGGACGTCTTGCCCTCTCCCGACACCGCGCTGGTCACGAGCAGCACCTTCGTCTCGCGCCGCGCCTCGGCGAAGCTGATCGCCGTGCGCAGGATCCGGTAGGGCTCGAACACCGGGGACGACAGCTCGTCCGTGGGGATGACGAAGGCTGTGCGGGGCATGGACGCCAGCGCCCGCAGGCCGTACATGCGCTCGAAGTCGTCGAGCGTCTTCACGCGCCGGTCGAGCAGGTCCAGCAGGAAGGAGACCGTCAGGCCCAGCAGCATGCCGACGATGAGGCCGAGGACCGCGTCGCGCTTGGGCTTCGGCGATGACGGCGTGGAAGCGGGCGTTGCCTTGCTGATGACCTTGGAGTCGGTGGCGCCGAGATCCTCGAGGGTCTGGAGCCGCTCGAGCTGCCCCCGCACCGACTCGTACGCCGCGGTGCCCTGCTGCAGGCCCGCGAGGCGCTTGTTGTAGTCGTCCTGCGCGCGCTGGATCTGCCCGAGCAGCGTGGCCCGCTCGAACGCGATGTACTCCAGTGCGAACGCGTTGGCGATGTCCGACGCAACCTGCGCGTCCTCCGCTGACGCGCTGAAGTTCAGGACGTCGGCGTTCGGCTCGGCCTCGACGGCCACGGACGCGGTGAGCGTCTCCGGTGGCACATCCGTCTTCAGTCGCTTCTGCACCCGCGCGCCGACCTCCTCGCTCGTCGCGACGAGCACGCGGGTCGCGGCGTCACGCTCCGGCGTGGCCGACTGCGAGTTGCTCTGCAGGACCTGGTCCTCGAGCTGGGTCTGGCCGAACACGACCTGTGCGGTCGACTCGTACGTCTCCCCGCGCGTCGACGAGTAGAGAAACGCCAGCACGCCGCAGGCGACGGTGATCCCTGCGATCAGCCACAGGCGCTCGCGGACGACGCGCAGCGCGTAGACCAGGGTGTCGCCCTCGCCGGAACCGCCACCACGCCGGTGAGAGCTCATGTCGTGGATCCTACTTCGGGCAGTGGCTGGTCCTCGGCGTATGCGGCGTGGTACGGCGCGCACCGGTCCGGCCACACGTCGCCGGTGTAGGGCATCCAGTGTTCCGGGCGCGCGAGCAGCGGCGCCTCCACGGCGGACACGACGTCGCGCAGCAGGGCTTGCACGTCGTCACGTGGCGCGATCGGGGCACCGAGCACCACAACGGGGCGCCCGCGGACGAAGTCGCCGTGCATGGGGACGATCGATGCGCCCGTGGCGTGCGCGAGGCGCGCGATCCCACCCCGGACCCGGGCGTCCTTGCCGAGGAAGCGCACCGGGCTCGAGCCCGGGACGTCGACGGCGATCGCGGGAATGACCCCGTCGCGCTGCGCCGCCTGGACCTGCGTGAATGCCTTGCCGGCCGTGATCACCCGCCCGCCGCGCGTCGCGAGCGCGTCGGTGCGGACGCCCGCCATGGGGTCGTCGAAGAACCAGTCCTCCACGACCGGCGCGAAGCGCACGCCGGCGTTGGTCAGCCCGTACAGGCACACCCACATCGCCGGGCTGTGGACGAACGCGAGGATGGTGCGCTCGGGTACCGGCGAGCCGTCGCCGATGAGCCCGACGGCGCCGCGCAGGACGGGATCGGCTTCAAGGGTCATGCAGCGCTGCGTCAGCGCGTAGTGCCGCAGCCCGACACGATGGACGTGCCGCTGGTGCGGGGTGTCCAGCAGGGGGAGCGCGAACCGACTGGCAACCCACCGCCGGTCCTCGGGGTGCATCATCCAGCGCAGGCGCCCGTGAAGACCCGCGGCGCGCAGCGTCGCGCGTGACGTGACCTCACAGGTCGGCGCGGCGACCGTCGCGGGCATCGCCGCGAGCGCCTCCAGGGGCGCGGCGAGCGCGGAGTCAAGCAGCAGGGACACGGGCACGATCACCCCGGCAATCGGCCGACCGCGGGCCCGCTTGAACACGACATACCCGCATCCAAGCAGGCGCGCGCCGGATCCGCGGGCCGGCTCGCCGGTCAGGCGGGCGCCTGAGCGCGCGCGCCCGCGACGTCCTCCTCCGCCAGCGGCGTGCGCCCGGCGAGCACCGCCCCGACGACGATCGCGCCGATCACCGCACAGCAGTAGGCGAACATCCAGGAGACCAGCGCGAACGCCACGCCGATGAGCCCGTAGCGCGCCGCGTTGTCGGTGACGACCGTCGGCATGTAGACGAGCGATGCGACACCGAGTGCCGCCGTGGCGAGCGCGGTGAGCAGCCCGGTCGGCACCAGCCGCTGCCACGGCAGGCGCTGGGCGAGCAGGAGGTACGGCGTCCACAGCCAGATCGCGGTGCTGAGCCCGAGCGAGACCACGCTGCCCCTCAGGGGCAGGCCGACGCTGTCGAGCAGGTCGCGGACGGGGCCGGCGATCGAGAGGAACCCCACCACGCTGGCGATCCACCCGAGCCGGCGCAGGATCGACCCCTCCGCCGCCGACAGCTGCCACGCGTCGAGGTAGACGCGCTCGAGTCCCCGCGAGAGGCTCAGCGAGCCGAACACGAGGAACGCCACCCCGACGAGGCTCACGCCGGCCTTGACGACGTCCGGCGACTCGAACAGCGTGCGGGCCGCCTCGGCGCCCCCGCCCGACAGACCGAACCGGTCGACGAGCTCGTCCCCCAGGCTCTCGCCCTGCACCACCGCCCCCGTGAGGATGGTGAGCGGCAGCATCACCACGAACATCTTCGATGACAGCGCGAGGGCCCGCTCGACGATGTTGATGCGCAGCAGGGCCGCGACCATCCGGCCCGCGAGGGTGTGCTCAAACCGCTGGAGGACCTCGTCGGGCTTCATCGCGCAGCGATCGTACGTGGAACACTGCGACCCCATGAGCCAGCCCACCCCGGAGGAGCGCCGCCTGGCCGGCCGCGCGCGCCGTACCGACTCGCCCCGGTCCAGCCACGCGGCCTGGACTCCCGATGACGACCGCAGCGATCCCATTGCGATCCTCGAGCGCCAGGCGACCGACCGGGTGCCCGAGCTGCTCCCGCTGCGGTACGCCCGCATGGCGGCGTCGCCGTTCGCCTTCCTGCGCGGCAGCGCGGCGGTCATGGCGGCCGACATCGCCATCACCCGCCCCACCGGGCTCCAGGTCCAGTGCTGCGGTGACGCCCACCTGTCGAACTTCGGCCTCTACGCGTCGCCCGAGCGCCGGCTCGTCTTCGATCTCAACGACTTCGACGAGACCCTGCCCGGCCCGTTCGAGTATGACGTCAAGCGCCTGGCCGCCAGCGTGGCGGTCGCGGCGCGCGGGAACGGCGAGTCGCCTCGGGCGGCCGCCGAGACGGCGCGGGCCGGTGCGCGGCGCTACCGCGAGGCCATGCTCGGCTTCGCCCGCATGCGCCATCTTGAGGTCTGGTACGCGCACGCCGACGTCGACGCCGTCCTCGCCACGCAGGCGACCGTCGCCAAGCGCGTGCAGAAGAACCTCGCGAAGGCCCGCAGCCGGACGAGCCTGCAGGCGTTCTCCAAGCTCACCGAGACGGTCGACGGGCAGATCCGGTTCCGCGACGACCCGCCGCTGGTGACGCACCTCTCGCAGTTTGACGACCGTAAGGCGCTCGAGGACCTGCTGCACCAGTACCGCGCGACGCTGCCCGACGAGCGCCGGGTCCTGGCCGACCGGTACGAGCTCGTCGACATCGCACAGAAGGTCGTCGGGGTCGGCAGCGTCGGCACCCGCGCGTTCATCACGCTGAACATCGGGCGCGACGGCGACGACCCGCTGATCCTCCAGGCCAAGGAGGCGACGACGTCCGTGCTGGAGCCGCACACGGGGCGCTCCCGGTACCGCCAGCAGGGCAAGCGCGTCGTCGTCGGCCAGCGGCTCATGCAGGCCACGAGCGACATCTTCCTCGGGTGGCTGCGCGGACCGAACGGCCGGGACTTCTACCTGCGCCAGCTGCGCGACATGAAGGGCTCGGCGGAGGTCGATGCTCTGAACCTCTCCGAGCTGACGCTGTACGCCGAGCTGTGCGGCTGGGTCCTGGCGCGCGCGCACGCGCGCACGGGGGACGCCGCCGCGATCGCCGGCTACCTCGGCGGCGGCGAGGCCTTCGACAGGGCGATGCGCGACTGGGCGCACGCGTACGCCGACCAGACCGAGCGTGACCACGAGGCGCTGCTGGCGGCCATCGACAGCGGGCGCGTGCCGGCCGCCGCCACCCCGTAGGGTGACGACGGCCCGGGGCCGTGATCACCCCGTGGACTGCGCCTGGCCCATGACGGTGCACGCGGTGCCGTCGGAGACGTTCGTGATCTCGACGGTCGCGACGTGCTGGACGTTCTGCGCGTCGGTGTAGCCGAGCTGCCACGCGACGACCTGGTTGCCCAGCGAGTTCGCGACGGTCACGCTCGCGTTCCCGCCGACGGCGGAGACGGCGAGCGCGTTCGCCACAGCGTCACCCGTGGAGAATCGACGGGTGTCGACGGGGACTCCGGCCTGGTTGGTGAACTGCGAGGTCGCGTTGCCCGTGGTGCAGGTGCTGCTGAACGCGCCGAAGCCGGGCAGCGTCGCGACGGTGGACGTCTGGCCGTCGGTCAGGTCGGTGTGGAAGCTCGTCACCGCCCCGCGGCCGGTGACGACCTGGCCCGTCGCCAGCTTCCCTGCCGTGATCGAGCCGTCCGCGAGCTTGCCGGCCGTCACGGAGCCGTCGGCCAGCGCCGCGCTCCCCACCGCGCCCGCACCGAGCTTGCTGGGCGTGACCGCGCCCGAGCCGAGCTTGGACTCGCTCACCGCGCCGGTGGAGAGGTTCGACGTCTGCACCGCGCGGTCGGCGAGTTTGCCGACCGTCACCGCGCCACCGCGGATCTTCGCGGGTGTGACGGCGTTCGCCGCGAGCTTCTCGTTCACCACCGCGCGGTTCGCGAGCTTCGACGGCGAGACGGCACGGTTCTTGATCTTCGCGCGCGTGACGGCGCCGTTCTTCAGCTGGCTCGTACCGATCGTCGCAGCGGCGTAGGTCACTCCGCCGAGTGAGACGAACAGCGCCACACCGGCGATGACGGTTGCAGGATGGAGAAGGTCGGTCTTCCTCCACATATTGGGTCCTCCTGACGCTCGGGGAGACAGAACAGGTTGTCAGTCGATAAGGCGGATCCGCTGCCGCCACAGCGCCAGCAGCCACATCGCCACGGCGAAGATCAGCAGTGCGACGACGTGAATGATGTCCGCGGCCTCCAGCCCGCCGAGCACCAGCGCGCGGACCAGCTGCACGCAGTGGTAGAGCGGGTTGAGGTGCGCGATCGCCTGGATGCCCGCCGGCAGCCCCTCGATCGGGAAGAACGTGCCGGAGATGAGGAACAGCGGCGTGACGACCGCGCTCGTGACGTAGTTGAAGTTGTCGATCGACTTCGCGAGGGCGCTGATCAGCACCCCGAACGACGCGAAGCCGAACCCCGTGAGGAAGCCGACCAGCGGGACGAAGAGCGTCGTCCATCTCGGCTCGAGGCCGAACAGGGTCGCCACCAGCAGCGGGGCCATGCAGTACACGCCGGCGCGGCACGCGATCCACAGGATCTCCGCGGTGACGAGCTCCTCCGTGTCGACCGGCGCGGCCAGCATCGCGTCGTACGTGCGCTGGAACTCGCGCCGCACGAAGGTGTTGAACATGCCC
The DNA here is from genome assembly GCA_051306365.1 of Solirubrobacteraceae bacterium. Taxonomy (GTDB): domain Bacteria; phylum Actinomycetota; class Thermoleophilia; order Solirubrobacterales; family Solirubrobacteraceae; genus Svornostia. The sequence continues at coordinate 39,728 of JBPPNC010000194.1, read as the reverse complement.
GCGAACACGCTGGCGAACAGCGCGGCGCTCGCGACCACGCCGGTGCCCACGTACTCGATGTAATCGACGCCGCCGACGTCGGTGACGAGCGCGCCGAAGCCGAAGCCGAACGCGACGAGGTAGATCGTGGGCTCGACGATCGACGAGAAGGTCGTGGCCTTCCAGAACCTGCGGAAGATCATGACGTCCCGGCTCATGACGCCGATGACGGCGGCGGGCTCCAGGCGGCGCATGGTCAGTCGACGTCCTCCCCGGTCAGCATGACGAACGCATCCTCGAGCGTCGCGGCGCGGCGCTCGCCCTCCGGGGCGCTGCCGTCCAGCGTCTCCGCCCGCAGGATCGCGACGGCCGGGCCGCTGCGGCGGGTCTGCCACCCGCGCGCCGTGGCGTCGGCGTCGACCTCGGCCAGGCGCGCCGGCGGGCCGTACACCTCGATGACCTCACGGCCGGCGTGCTCGAGGACGAGCTCCTCCGGGGTGCCGAGCGCCACGATCTTCCCGGCCGCCATCACACCGACGATGTCGGCCAGCCGCTCGGCCTCCTCGATGTAGTGCGTGCTCATGAGGACGGTGACGCCCTCACTGCGCAGCCCGTCGATGAGCGACCACAGCTCCTGGCGCACCTGCGGGTCGAGGCCGACCGTCGGCTCGTCGAGCAGCACGAGATCGGGCGTGTGCACCAGCGCACGCCCGATGAGCAGCCGGCGGCGCATGCCGCCCGAGAGCTCGGTGACCTTCGCGTCGGCACGGTCGGACAGGCGGGCGATCGCCAGCGCGCGGTCGATCGCCGCGGCACGCTGGTGGCGCGGCACGCGGTAGAGCCGGGAGAAGACCGCGAGGGTCTGGCGGACGCTCATCTCCACGTCGAGGTTGTCCTGCTGGGGGCAGACTCCCATGCGCAGGCGCGCCGCCTTCGAGTCCTCGGGTACGTCGTGGCCGAGCACGCGGATCTCGCCCTCGTCGGCGAGCGCCTGCGAGGTGAGCAGCCGCATGGTCGTGGACTTGCCGGCGCCGTTGGGCCCGAGCAGCCCGAAGCAGATGCCAGGCGCGACGTCGAGGTCGAGCCCGTCGACCGCGGTGAGCGACCCGAAGCGCTTGACGACGCCGCGCAGCGAGATGGCGGGTTCGGCGGCCACACCGCCCAGCCTAGGACCCGTGCCCCGCACCCGGCTTGGACGAACCGTGCGCGCGATCAGCGGTACGTGACGGCGACGCCGTCGACGCCCTCGAGGTGGCCATGCTCGTTCAGCGAGACGAGCGTGGCCCCTCGGCGGCCCGTGATCACCTTCGTGATCGACGCGTTGACCATCGTGCGGTTCAGCGCCGGCCAGTGCGCCGGCTCGACGCCCATGAGGTGCGCGGCGACCAGCGCGATGACGCCGCCCGAGCTCACGACGAGGCTCGTCCCCTTCGCCGTCTTCAGCTCGTCCAAGGCCGCGGTCGCGCGGCCGTGGAAGTCGGCGTGCGACTCACCGCCGCCGTCGGCTGCGGCACCCCCGACCCACGCCGCGAGCGCCTGGTCCAGCGCGTCCTGGAAGACGAGGTTGCGCTGCGCGAGGTCGTCCGGCCACTCCTCGACCTCGGGGCCGAGGCCGAGCAGGCCGAACTGGTCGTACTCGTTCCAGCGCGGGTCCTCGGCGATCGGGACGTCGGCGCGGCCCAGCCCGGCGAGGAGCCCTTCGGCCGTCTCGCGCTGACGCCGCAGGCCCCCGGCGATGACGCGCGCCGGTTCGATTCCCCGTGCGGCGAGGACGGTGCCCGTGTGCCGCGCCTGCACGTGCCCCTGGTCGGAGAGCACGTCGTAGTCATCGGCGCCGAACGAGGCCTGCCCGTGGCGGATGAGGAGGATGACGCCCATCGCCGGCGGGAGGATGCCACGCTCGCCGCGGCGTAGTCGCGTTCGACGGCGGGTCGATCGCGTGCAGGTCGCACGGCCGGTCGATGACCGACGCGCACGTCGCGCGCGCGGCCTCCGGGTTGGCCGCGACGCCGTCGGGCAGATCCCTGCGCGGGATCGTGCCCTGGGCGGAGGAGGATGAGATCGCGCTCGGGTAGCGCAGGAGATAGGTGAGGTTCGCCGACCGCCGCGACATCGGACGCGTCCTCCTCACGCACGCGGCGGGCCTCTGCCGCGGTCTCCGGACTCATGCGCGTAGGCTCCTGCGCACGTCCCGTCCCCCTTCTGAGGAGCACCCCTGATGCAGGCCGTCGCCGCGCCGACCCCCGATCTCGTGAAGGAACTGGCGACGCACGCGCCCGGCTCCGGGGTGCTCAGCGCGCATCTGCGCACGGACCCGCGGGATCCGGCGAACACGAACCACCAGCCGGCGTGGCACATCTCGCTGCGCAACGGGCTGCGGGCGATCGAGGCGGACCTCGAAGCCGGCGAGGACCGCGACGCGCGCCTCGCCTTCCGTGAGCTGTCCGAGCGCGTCGACCTCGCCCTGCCCGACCTCCAGGCCGCCGAGCGCGGCCGCAGCCTCTCGGTCTTCACCACCGCCGATGGCTCGCTCGACGTCCGCATCACGCTGCAGCTGCCGCTCCTGACCGACACCGTGCGCTGGGACGCCCGCCCGTTCATCAGCCCGCTCGTCGACGTGGTCGACCATGGCCGCTCCACGGGGCTCGTGCTCGTCGACAGCGACGACGTCGTGCTCCTGCACTGGGAGGGTGGCCGGATCACCGAGCCCGAGCAGTCCCGCTACGCCCTGGAGCTCGGCGACTGGACGGGGCGCGAGAGCGGCCCGCACGACCGGATGTCCGGCGCGCAGCGCGCCTCGCACGGCGAGCACCACGAGAGCCGGATCGACGACCACAAGCGCCGGTTCCTGACCGACGCCGCCGGGTCGATCGCCGCGCGTCTGGACGAGCTCGGCTGGCGTCGCCTGCTGGTCGCGGCCGCCCCCGGGACGGCGGACGTGTTCACCGGCGCCCTGCCCGACCAGACGCGCGAGCGCATCGCCGTGACGCTCGACGCGCACCTCACCGGCGAGGACGTCGGCTCGATCGCCGAGCATGTCGACGCTCCGCTCGAGGAGGCGTGGCGCCGCGAGGTCAGCGTGACGGTCGACGAGGCGCGCAGCCACTCCGCGGCGGGTGGCGCGGGCGCGACCGGCGCCGCCGAGGTCCTCGACGCGCTGGCCCAGGGCCGCGTGGCGCACCTCGTCTACGACCCGCAGCTCACGATCCCCGGCAGCTCCGTCGGCCCCCAGGTCGCCGCGGTGTTCGGCGAGGTGCCCGAGGCGCTCATCATCGAGCGCACGGTCGAGCACGCGGTCGAGACCGACGCGGGCGTGTCGGCGATCGGCGATCACGCCGGGCTGCAGGAGGCCGGGGGCATCGTGGCGACGCTGCGCTACTGAGAGGGCTTCGCGGGGCTCCACTTCCCCGCCCCGTACTTCGCCAGCTCGAGCCGGGCGATGACACCTCGGTGGACTTCGTCCGGCCCGTCGGCGAGCCGCAGCGACCGCGCCACGGCCCACGCGCCGGCGAGCGGGAAGTCGTTGCTCATCCCGCCGCCGCCGTGCATCTGGATGGCCATGTCGATCACCTGCTGCGCCATGGTGGGCACGGCGACCTTGATCTGACTGACGGCGTTGAGCATCTCCGGGTGGCGCTCGTCGATCATCCAGGCCGCCTGCAGGACGAGCAGGCGGGCCTGGTTGATGGCGATGCGCGCGTCGGCGATGCGCTCGCGATTGCCGCCGAGGTTGGCGATCGGCTTGCCGAACGCGACGCGGCTCGACCCGCGCTTGCACGCGAGCTCCAGCGCCATCTCGGCCAGCCCGATGAGCCGCATGCAGTGGTGGACGCGGCCGGGCCCGAGGCGGGCCTGGGCGATGGTGAAGGCCTGGCCGGGGCCGCCGATGATGTTCTCCGCCGGGAGGCGCACATCGGTGAACGACACCTCGCCGTGGCCGCCGGGGGCATCGAGGAAGTTCATCGCCGGGAGCATGCGCTCGACCTGCACGCCGGGGGCATCGCGCGGAACGAGCACCATCGAGTGCCGGTGGTACTTGTCGGCGTCGGGATCGGTGAGCGCCATGTAGATGAGCACCTCGCAGGCGGGATGCCCGATGCCGGTGCTCCACCACTTGCGGCCGTTGAGGACGACCTCGTCGCCGTCGATGGTCGCGCGCGCCTCCATGTTCGTCGCGTCGGAGGAGGCGACGTCCGGCTCGGTCATGCAGAACGCGCTGCGGATCTCGCCGGCCAGCAGCGGGTGCAGCCAGCGGTCCTTCTGCGCGTCGGAGCCGAAGAGGTGCAGCACCTCCATGTTGCCGGTGTCCGGCGCGCTGCAGTTCGAGATCTCGCTGGCGATGATCGAGCGGCCCATCTGCTCGGCCAGCGGCGCGTACTCGACGTTCATCAACCCGGCGCCGAGCGTCGCGTCGGGCAGGAAGAGGTTCCAGAGGCCGAGCTCCTTCGCCTTGGACTTGAGCCCCTCGATGACCGGCAGGACGACCCACGGGTCGTCACGGTCCATGAGCTCGCGCAGGTAGGGCTCCTCGGCGGGGGCGACCTCCTGCTCATGGAATTGCGTGAGGCGCTGCAGCAGACCCTGCGCGCGCTCGGAGTGCGTGAAGTCCATGGGGCGACCCTAGCGCGTTATTGAGCATTGCTCAACAAGGGACTATGGTGGCGGTCGTGGCCTCGCCCTCACCCCGCCGCCTACCGCCGGACGAGCGCCGCCGCCAGCTCGTCGGCATCGGCCTGCGCATGCTCACCGAGCGCCCGATCACCGAGATCACGGTCGACGATGTCGCGCGTGAGGCGGGCATCTCGCGCTCGCTGCTGTTCAACTACTTCCCGACGAAGCGCGACTACCACCTGGCGATCATCCGCGCGGCCGCGCGACGGATGCGGCGCGTCGTGCTCGTCTCCGGCGATGAGGGCGTGGCGATCATCCTCGACCGCTTCCTGGCGTTCCTCCAGCGGCGGCGCGATCCCTATCTGTCGCTGCTGCGCGGCGTCGGCGGGGCGGACCCGGAGGTCGCGGCGATCAACGCGCAGACCCGCGCCGAACTGGTCGACGGGGTGCTGCGGGCGCTGGGGCGCGACCCGTCCGCCCCGGCGCTGCGACTCGCCGTGGGCGGGTGGGTGGCACTGGTCGAGGACATCGGCCTCGCCTGGGCGGCGGACCCCGCGGCGCTGCCGCGCGACGGCATCATCTCCCTCCTGCTCGGCACGCTCGACGATCTGCTCGCGCGACTCGACTGACGTTGCGGGCCCCTGGTGACCCGAACGTCAGGGACATCCGCGGTCACCGGGCGTTGACGGTCTCCCCCGCATCACTGACCATCCCCCGGACCAGGTCGGGATGTCGTGGATGAGCCCCTGGCACAGGCCGGCCGTCCAGATGCCGGCGCCGAGATCCTCGGATCGATGGGATGGTCCATCCGAACGATTCCGTGAAACCTCGTTCGCAGCAGGCAGTAGGCTATACCACCTCACGACATGGTGTTCGACACAGTGTCGGGGTAAATGTCGACCCACCTGGAGGGCCTGTGAAGCGCACCATCTTCGAGCCGGAGCACGAGGACTACCGGGCATCCGTGCGCCGGTTTATCGCCGAGGAGGTCGCGCCCCACCACGAGCGGTGGGAGGAGGAGGGCATCGTCCCGCGCGAGCTCTTCACGAAGGCCGGCGAACAGGGCATGCTCGCCATGGGCGTCCCCGAGGAGTACGGCGGCCTCGGCATCGACGACTTCCGCTTCAACCAGGTGATCGTCGAGGAGGTCGGCTACGCGGGCGTCGCGGGCAGCGGCCTCGGCATCACGCTGCACAACGACATCTCCCTGCCGTACTTCCTCGAGTACTGCACGCCCGAGCAGCGCGAGCGCTGGCTGCCGGGCATCGCGTCGGGCGAACTCATCACCGCGGTCGCGATGACCGAGCCGGGGATCGGCTCAGACCTCGCGTCGATGTCCGCGACGGCCATCAAGCAGGACGACGGCTCGTACCTCGTCAACGGCGCGAAGACGTTCATCACGAACGGCGTCAACGCCGACCTCGTCATCACCGCGGTGAAGACCGACCCGACCCAGCGCCACAAGGGCATCTCGCTGGTCATCATCGAGCGCGGCATGGAGGGCTTCGAGCGCGGGCGCAACCTGAGCAAGCTCGGCATGCACGCGCAGGACACCGCCGAGCTGTTCTTCACCGACGTCGTCGTGCCCGCCGAGAACCTGCTCGGCACCGAGGGACAGGGCTTCATACAGCTCGTCGCGAACCTCGCCCAGGAGCGGCTGAGCATCGCGCTGGCCGGCGTCGCCGCCGCGCAGGGCGCGCTGGACTGGACGCTGGAGTACGTCAAGGAGCGCACGGCGTTCGGCCAGCCGGTGGGGTCGTTCCAGGCGTCGCGGTTCGCGCTCGCCGAGATGGCGACGGAGATCTCGCTCGCCACGGTGTTCTGCGACCGGGCGACGCTGGCGCTGAACGCCGGTGAGCTGTCCGTCGAGGACGCCGCGATGGCGAAGTGGTGGTGCACCGAGCTGCAGGGCCGCGTCGTCGACCGCTGCGTGCAGCTGCACGGTGGGTACGGCTACATGCTCGAGTACCCGATCAGCCGGGCGTACGCTGACGCCCGGATCACCCGGGTGTACGGCGGGACGACGGAGATCATGAAGGAGATCGTCGGGCGGTCCCTCGGTGTCTGAGCAGCCGATGCGCGCCCATGACGACGCGTGCTTCGCGTGCGGCCCGGAGCAGCCCGACGGCGTGCGCCTGCAGCTCGCCAGCCGCGGCGACCACGCGCTCGCGCGGGTGGTGCTCGACGGGCACCTGTCGGGCCCGCCGAACACCGCGCACGGCGGCATCCCCGCACTCATCCTCGACGAGGTGCTCGGGACGACCGTGAACCTCCTGCACCAGCGGCCGTCGGTCACCGGCACGCTGACGGTCGACTACCTCGCCCCCACGCCGATCGGTGCACCGGTGGAGGCCGAGGCGTGGCTGCGCGAGACGGACGGCCGCAAGGCGTTCGTCGAGGGCGTCGTCCGCCACGACGGCGAGGTCACCGCGCGCGGTGAGGCGGTCTTCATCCAGGTGCCGATCGAGCACTTCCGCGGCAACCGCGACGCGGGCCGCGCCGCCATCGTGCCGGACGAGCGGCCCGTCCCCGAGGGAGCGCCGATCCTCGACCCACACCGCGCCTCCTGCTTCGGCTGCGGCTCGGAGAACCCGCGCGGCATGAGGATGCGCCATGCGCGCGACGGCGACGAGATCGTCAGCGCATTCCTCGCCACACCCGCATTCACCGGCGCGCCCGGCACGTTGCACGGCGGCGCGATCTTCGCCGCGCTCGATGACGCGATGGGCACCGCGCCACTCGTGCTCGCCGAGGAACTCGCGCTCACCCGTTCGCTCACCGTGCGGTTCCAGCGGCCCGCGCTGCTGGGCATGGCGCTCGAGATCCGCAGCCGGATCACGTCGCGCGAGGGACGGCGGATCCTCGTGGAGGCCGAGATGACGAGCGGCGGACAGGAGGTCGCGACGTCCACCGGGACGTTCGTCGTCGTGACGCTGAGCGACGAGCAGCGCGACGTGCTGTTCGCGGGGCACCCCTCCTAGGCGCGCCGCAGCGCCGCCCACGCCGCCGCGGCGATCCCGGCGGCGAACCTCGCGTCCTCACGCGGCGGCCGCGACGCGACGTGCTCGGCGACGGTGCGCTCGGTCCCCCACGCGATCCACGACGCGGTCGTCCGCGTGTCGAGATCCTGGGCCACCCGCCCGGCCTTGCGGTCACGTTCCAGGCGCTTGCGCAGCAGTTCGGCGAACTCGTCGATCGTCGCACGCCAGTACGCCGCGACCTCCGGCTCGTACGCCGCGACCTCCGTGACCGCGTGCAGCAGCGGCTCGTGCTCGCGGTAGCCGCGCACGAGGCCGAGCAGCGTCTCCTCCAGCTCGGCCTGCGTGCTCTCGTCGTTGCGCACCCAGTCGCCGGACGGGCCGAACAGCTCACGCGTCGCGGAATCCGTGACCTGCATGAGCAGCGTCGGCTTGTCGCGGAAGTGGCCGTAGAACGTGGTGCGAGCCATGCCCGCCTCCTCGGCGATCCGCTGGATGCCGAGCGAGGTGAACGACTCGCCCTCGGCGAGCAGGCGCTCGACCGCCTCGAGCACCTGGCGCTCGACCGCCGCGCGCCGCTCGGCGACGCCGCGGCGCTGTCGGGTGACGGAGGGCAACTAGGACGCCTCGCGCAGGCCGGATGTGAACGTCACGAGGCCGTTGGCCCAGTTGGACGGCAGCCGCTCGACGTCGCCCGCGAGCTCCAGGTTCCTCATGCGCCGTGTCATCTCTTCGAGAACGATACGCAGCTCGGTCATCGTGGTCATTTCTCCTCCAACCGGGTTGCTCGACACTATGTCGGACATCTTGTCGGTAGACTGTACGCCTCGTCAAACCAGGAGGCTCCGCATGTCCCCCGTCCTCGCAGGATCACCGGTCGTCGCGATCACCGGCGCAGGGCGCGGCATCGGCCAGGCCACGGCCCGCGCGCTGCTCGCGGCCGGCGCGCGCGTGGCGATCGGCGACATCGACGAGGAGGCCGCGCGCGCCAGCGCCGCGCTGCTCGGCGGCGGCGCCGTCTCCACGGTGGTCGACGTCACCGACCCCGACTCCTTCGCCGTGTTCCTCGCGTTCACCGAGGCCGAGCTCGGCCCCGTCGACGTCCTCATCAACAACGCGGGCATCATGCCCATCGGCCCGTTCCTCGACGAGACGTCCGCGACCGCGCAGGCGCAGCTGCAGATCAACGTCTTCGGCTGCCTCAACGGCATGCGGGCGGCCCTGCCGGGAATGCTCGCCCGGCGCCGCGGCCACGTCGTGAACATCGCGTCCGTGGCCGGGAAGGCGCCCGTGCCGGGCGGGCTGACGTACGCCGCAACGAAAGCCGCCGTCGTCTCCGCGACCGAGACCGCGCGCGTGGAGTTCGCCGGCAGCGGCGTGCACTTCACCTGCGTCATGCCGTCGTTCACGAACACCGAGCTGATCACCGGGACGAGCGGCACGCGCGGCATCCGCAACGCCGAGCCCGAAGAGGTGGGTGCAGCGATCGTCGACGCGCTCGTGCACCACCGCGCCGACGTCTACGTCCCAAAGATGATCGGCCCGCTCATGCGTACGCAGCCGCTGCTCGGGCGCCGTCTGCGCGACCGGATCAACCACGCGCTGAAGGCCGACCGGACGTTCCTCGAGATCGACGCGGGCGCGCGGGCCGCCTACGACCGGCGCATCGCGGCGCCGGACCAAACGCGCGAGCTTCCCACTGGCACCCCGCCCGACGCATAGGCGAGGATCGGGGCTGGGCGCGCGCGGGCGACGCGCGGAGCCTCCGGCTCTCGCTTGACAGCGTGAATCCTGATTCACCATGATGTGAATCAGGATTCACGCCTGCCGGGAGGAGCACCCATGGCCACGACCGACGCGACGCAGCAGCACCCGCAGACCCGCGAGGTGCGCAACCAGGCGCCGCCGCTGCAGCCGTACAACCTCTACGAGGCCGACCTCGCGCTGCAGGAGGCGATCGCCCGCCACGGCGGCGCGTGGGGCGTGGACCGCCTGCGGGACGCCGGCGCGTACACCGGGTCGGTCGAGGCGACCGAGCACAGCCGCCGCGCCGAGCGCAACGAGCCGGTCCTCCTGCCCTACGACCGGTACGGCAACCGCATCGACGACGTCCAGCTCGACCCGTCCTGGCACGTCCTCATGCGCGCGAACGTCGAGCGCGGCACCCACGCGCTGCCGTGGCGCGAGCCGCGCGACGGCGCGCAGGTCGTGCGCGCGGGCATGTTCGGGATGTTCAACCAGGTCAACGGCGGGGTGCAGTGCCCCATCTCGATGACCCACGCCGTGATCCCCGCCCTGCGTGCGAGCGCGCCGGAGCTCTCGGCGCTCTGGGAACCACAGCTCACCCGCCTGGACTACGACGAGGTGAAGATCGCCGGCATGGCGATGACCGAGCGCCAGGGCGGCTCGGACGTCCGCGCGAACAGCACCCGCGCCGAGCCAAACGGGGACGGCACGTACGCGATCTGGGGCCACAAGTGGTTCTGCTCGTACCCGCCGTGCGACTTCTTCCTCGTGCTCGCGCAGGCGGCCGAGGGGATCTCGTGCTTCCTCGTCGAGCGCGGGCCGGGGATGGAGTTCCAGCGGCTGAAGGACAAGCTCGGCACGCGCTCGCTGCCATCGAGTGAGGTGGAGTTCCACGGCATCACCGGCCACCTCGTCGGCGATGAGGGCCGCGGCGTGAAGGCCATCATCACGATGGTCAACCACACGCGGCTGGACTGCCTCATCGGCAGCGCGTCGTCGATGCGGTTCGGTGTCGTGCAGGCCGTCCACCACGCGCGCCACCGCAGCGCGTTCGGCGCCCTGCTCACCGACCAGCCGCTCATGCAGAACGTCCTCGCGGACCTTGCGATCGAGAGCGAGGCCGCGACCGCCGCGGCCATGCGCGTCGCCGCCGCGTACGACGCCGACGAGCCCGCGTTCCGCCGCTTCGCGACCGCGGTCATGAAGTACTGGGTGTGCAAGCGCGCCGCCGCGCACGCCGCGGAGTCGCTGGAGTGCCTGGGCGGCAACGGGTACGCCGAGGACTCGCTCATGCCGCAGCTCTACCGCGACAGCCCGCTCGCGGGAATCTGGGAGGGCTCGGGCAACGTCGCCGCACTCGACGTCCTGCGCGCGATGGGCAAGGAGCCCGAGGGGCTGCCGGCGTTTCTGGCGGAGGTCGAACTGGCCGCGGGCGCGGATGCCCGGCTGGACGCCCATGTCGCGGGCATCAAGGCCCGGCTGCAGGGTCTCGACGGGATCGACACCGCGCAGATGGAGGCGCGGCGCGTGGTGGAGGACCTCGCGGTGGCGCTGCAGGCCAGCCTGCTCGTGCGGCACGCACCGGCCGCGGTGGCCGACGCATTCTGCGCCGCGCGGTGCGGCGGCGAGGGCGGCCGGGTGTACGGCACGCTGCCGTCGGGGCTCGACACGCGCGCCATCGTGGACCGCGCGCTACCGCTCGGGCTGAGCCCTCGGGTAGCGGGCGAGGCTGCGTGACCTCGTCACCGATGGCACCGCGAGAGGGAGCCACTGGCGAGTTCTCTTCCGGCGGCCGAGGGCTCAGCCCGAGCGCCCTCCCACCATCGACGCGTGAACGCCTGCTCGCCGCCGCCCTGGAGATCACCCGCGAGGGCGGCTACGGCGCGGCGTCGGTCGCCGCGATCGCCGACCGCGCGGGCGTCGCCGCCGGCACGCTGTACCGCCACTTCCCAAGCAAGGGCGAGCTGTTCGCCGACCTGTTCCGGACGGTCTGCTCCGGGGAGGTCGACGCGATGCGCGCGGCCGACCCCGGCCCGTCGGCAGGCGCCACGACGCGCGCCGAGGAGGTCATCGCGACGTTCGCCGGCCGCGCGCTGCACACGCCGCGGCTGGCGTGGGCGCTCATCGCCGAGCCCGTCGACCCGCTCGTCGACGCCGAGCGCCTGGCCTACCGCCAGGCGTACCGCGAACTCCTCGCGACGCTCGTCCGCGCCGGGGTCGAGGACGGATCCCTGCCCGCCCAGGACCCCGATCTGACGGCGGCCGCCATCGTCGGCGGCGTCGGCGAAGCGCTCGTGGGCCCGACGTCGCCGCTGAGCGGAGCGGCGCCCGATGCGCAGGAGATCGTGCGCGCGCTGCGAGTCTTCGTACGCCGCGCGCTCGGCGCGGCGCGTTCGGATCAGGAGGAGACCGGATGAGCGACGAGGTGCGCTACGAACGGGTCGGCGCCGCCGCGGTGCTGACGATCGACCGGCCGGCGCGGCGCAACGCCGTTGACGGCGCGGCGTCCGCGGCCCTGCGCGCGGGCTTCGACGCGTTCGTCGCCGACGACGACGCACGCGTGCTCGTCCTGACCGGTGACGGCGACACGTTCTGCGCGGGCGCAGACCTCAAGGACCTGACGTCGCTGGGCCTGACGTCGCCGTCGGAGGGCGGGCCGCTGGGGTTCACCCGGCTGCCGTCGCCGAAGCCGACGATCGCGGCCGTCGAGGGCTGGGCGGTGGCCGGCGGGCTGGAGCTCGCACTGTGGTGTGACCTGCGCGTCGCTGCGCAGGACGCGAGGTTCGGCTGCACCGAGCGCCGCTGGGGCGTGCCGCTGATCGACGGCGGCACCCAGCGGCTGCCCCGCATTGTGGGAATGGGCCGCGCGCTCGACCTCATCCTCACGGGGCGGATCGTCGAAGCGGACGAGGCCTGCACGATGGGGCTGATCACCGAGGTCGTCCCCTCAGGCGGGGCGCTGGCCCGTGCGCTGGAGATGGCCGAGGGGCTCGCCGCCTTCCCCCAGCAGACGATGCTCGCCGACCGCGCGGCTGCGCTGGAGGGCTTCGGGCTGCCACTGGACGCGGGCCTCGCGGTGGAGTGGCGCCACGGGGCGGCGGTGGCTGCCCTCGGGTTGCAGGGCGCGCGGCGGTTCGCCGGCGGCGAGGGCCGCAGCGGCGAGGGCTCCGGCGTCTGATCAGCCCGCGCGTGGCGGCTCGAGTTCGAGTTCGAGCATCTCCCCCGGGCCGACGCGGTGCAGGATCCCTGCGTGCCCGACCGTGATGGGCGGCGCGTGCGACGGCGGCACCATGAGCGTGCAGCGACCCTCGGCGACCGCGATGCGGATGCCCCAGTGGTCGCGATACTGGATCGTCGTGCGCAGCGTCTCGAGTTCCGCGGGCAGGCGGGGGTTGAGCCACAGCACGTCGTCGCGGGCGTCAAGACCGAGATAGCCGCGCTGGACGAGGTCGATGGTGCCCGCCATCGCGCCGAGGTGGATGCCCTCGGCCGTCGTGCCGCGCTGCACGTCGTTGATATCGCTCTCCAGGGCCGCGCCGAACAGCTCCCATGAACCTCGGCGGTCGGCGCGCGCGAGCACCCAGCTGTGCGCGATCCGGCTGAGCGTCGAGCCGTGCGACGTGCGCGCGGTGTAGTAGTCGACGGTGGCCGCGATGGTGTCGCGATCGACGTTGTCGTAGCCCAGGCGGTGCAGCTGGGCGATGAGCTCGTCGGTCGAGAGCAGGAAGACCAGCATGAGCACGTCGGCTTGCTTGGAGACCTTGTAGCGGTTCGGGGTGTCCCCCTCGGCGTCAAGCACGCGGTCGAGCCGGTGGATGTCCCCGTACTTCGCGCGGTAGCCGGCCCAGTCGAGCTCCTCGAGGTCGTCGTAGCCCTCGAACTGGCTGATGACGCCGTCGGCGTGGAAGGGCACGAACAGGCGACGGCTGAGACTGTCCCAGCGGGCGAGCTCGTCGCGATCGACACCCAGGCGCTCGAGCAGGGTGCGCCGCCGCGGCTCGGGCAGACGGTCGAGCGCCTCCTGCGTCCGGCAGAACACCCACGCGGCCATGATGTTCGTGTAGGCGTTGTTGTCCAGGCCGCCCTCGTCACGGTCGGGGTAGCCGTCGTGGTACTCGTCGGGGCCCATGACCCCGCGGATGACGTACCGGTCGCGCGCCGCGTCGTACTCGGCCATGCTCGACCAGAACCGCGCAATGTTCAGCAGCAGCTCGGCGCCCTCCAGCGCCAGGTACTCGGTGTCGCCCGTCGCCTGGAAGTACTGCCAGACGTTGCACGCGATCGCGATCCCGATGTGGCGCTGGCGGTGCGAGCGGTCGGGCTTCCACTGGCCCGTCTGCGGATTGAGGTGCAGGACCTGGTTCTCCTCGCGCCCGTCCGAGCCGCTCTGCCACGGGAACATCGCGCCGTCGCGGCCCGCCTCGCGGGCCGCCTGCCGCGCCTCGGGCAGCCGCCGGTGGCGATAGTGCAGCAGCGCGCGGGTCAGCTCGGGCAGCTTGAACGTCAGCGACGGAAAGACGAACAGCTCGTCCCAGAAGATGTGGCCGCGGTACGCCTCGCCGTGCAGTCCGCGGGCGGGCACGCCGACGTCGAGGCCGGTGGTGTGCTCGCTCACGCACTGCACGAGGTGGAAGAGGTGGAGCTTGAGGATCAACGACGCGCGCTCGTGCCCCGGTCCGAGGCTCAGGTGCAGGCGCTCCCACAGGTGCACCCAGCGCAGCGCGTGCTCGTCGCGCAGCGCGGTCGCCCGACCCGCGCGCCCCAGGGTCCGGCAGGCGGCGCTGACGGGTTCGCTGATCGCGGGGTCGCGCGAGGTGTGCAGCGCGACGACCTTCTCGACCGTGACCGGCTGGTCCTGCACCAGCTCGCCGCCGAGCACGTGGCCGATCAGGCGGTCCGAGCGGGTGACCTCGCGGGTCCATCCCGCTGCCCCTCCCGGGGTCTGCAGGCGGGTGCGGGCAGCGACGGCGACGGTGATCTGCGACTGGGTCGTCGCCGCGGCCAGCGAGACGGACTCCTCGTCGATCACGTGCGTCGCGAAGCGCTCGAGGTGCTGGGAGGCCAGGTCGCGGTAGCGCGCGACGCCGAGGTTGGCCACGGCGCCGTCGATCGCACTGCGGACCTCCAGCCGTCCGCTCCAGTTCTCGGCCGTGAACGTCGTCTCGAGCATCGCGAGGTGCGGCGTCGCCATGCTGATCAGGCGCCGCTGGACGACCGCGGTGCGGCGCCCCTGCGCGTCGGCGAAGCGCAGGTGCCGGCACAGCACCCCCACGCGGAGGTCGAGCTCGACCCGGTGCTCGAGCAGCGCGACCTCGTCGATCTCGAACCACGGGCTGCCGTCGATGCGGAACGTCAGCGCCAGCCAGTTCGGCAGGTTGACCATGCTCTCGTGCTCCAGCGTGCGGCCGGCCATCTCGGTCCCCAGCCGGTTGAACACCCCCGCGACGTACGTCCCGGGGTAGTGGACGTCACCGGCGACGGCCTCTGGGGCCGCGCCGCGGGTCGCCAGGTAGCCGTTGCCGAGCGTGCAGAGCGCCTCGCGCAGCCCTTCCGTCTCCGGGTCGTAGCCCTCGAAGACGAGCGTCCAGCCGTCCGGCCCCGACCCGGCGTCGTGCGCGCCCGCGGCCGCCCGGCCGCCGGGTTCGAACACGGTCATCGGACCGGCCCGCCCTCGGAGGTCTGCAGCGCCGACAGGTCGGCGACGACCACGTCCGCGCCGGCGTCGCGCAGCGCGGACGGGTCCCCGATGCGGTCGACGCCCACCACGAGGCCGAACCCGCCGCGGCGCCCGGCCTGCACCCCGGCGATCGCGTCCTCGATCACCGCCGTGCGCGACGGGTCGGCCCCGATCCGCGCGGCGGCCGCGAGCAGGATCGCCGGGTCGGGCTTGCCGGGCAGGCCCTCGGCGGCGGCGACCCGGCCGTCGACGACGGCGTCGAAGAGCGTGTCGGCCCCGGCGGCCCGCAGGACCGGGACCGCGTTGCGGCTGGCGGAGAACAGGGCGGTCGGCACGCCGTTGCGGCGCAGGTCGCGCACCAGCGCGATCGTCGACGGAAACGGCGCGGCCCCATGCTCGTCGAGATGACGGCGAAACGCCACGTCCTTGCGGTTGCCGACCCCGCACACCGTGTCGCGCTCGGGGGAATCCTCCGGCGCACCCCACGGCAGGTCGATGCCCCGTGAGGCCAGGAACGAAGCGACGCCGTCGTAGCGGTCGCGGCCGTCGACGTGCGTGCGGTAGTCGGCGCCGGAGTCGAATGCGACGAACCCGGAGCCATCCGCGGCGGCGCGGGCGCGCAGCAGGTCGTCGAAGACGGCCTTCCACGCGGCGGCGTGCACCGATGCCGTGTCGGTCACGACCCCGTCGAGGTCGAACACGACGGCGTCGCAGTCGCTGAGCATCGGCGCGTGGGCGGACATGCGCACATGGTGCCTGACGGCACCCGCCTCGTGGTGAACCGGCTGAGATGGCCGCGACGGAGCGGCCGTCGCTCGTCACGATCTGCGTGTGGGCGACGTCGGTCGGCGCGCTCCTCACGGCTGGGCATCGACCCGGCGGTCGTCAGCGCCCCGCGCCGCGGGGAGGCGTCGGGCATCCACATCGAGGAAGGCTTGCGGTGTATGCCCGGCCGGTCCGCTACGCTTGCATCTCAGGGTTCGCCATAAGGGCGAGCCACAGCAGTGCCAGCGTCCCGCAGTTGTTGCCTCTCAGCACCCTCCGCGTCACGTAGCGCACATACATCCCACGGAGGGACTCATCATGGCAACAGGAACCGTCAAGTGGTTCAGCGACGACAAGGGCTTTGGCTTCATCACGCCCGACGACCAGGGCAAGGACCTGTTCGTGCACCACACCGCCATCGGCGGCAGCGGCTTCAAGACGCTGGCCGAGGGCGCGAAGGTGTCGTACGACGCCGCTCAGGGCCCCAAGGGCCCGAACGCTGAGAACGTCCAGGTCCTCTAGACCCAACAGTTCTTCGCAGCACCGACGGCCCGCCTCTGGCGGGCCGTTGTCGTTCCGGGGCCGGTCACACCTCGACGTGCACGACCGGCACCTCCAGCTCCGCCCGGGCCCGCTCGAGCTCCCGCGCCTTCCGCCCGGTTCGTCCTGCACGCCCCATAGGTGACGATGATCACCGTGTCGGCGCCGAAGTCGCGCAGCTCGTCAGCCATTGCGGTTGCCGGCTCATCGTCGCCGACCTCACCGTGTGCGTCCAAGCCGTGGTCGGCCGCCCACCGCAGGGACATCTCCAGGCGCGCTCTGCGTCCGACAGCATGCCGTTCGGGCGGATGATCTCGAAGCCGATCACGCCGACCATCCTGATCGCCAGGAACGCGCCGCCGGCCAGGGGGCTCGCAACCAGCGAGACATCGATCGCGCGGTCACGGCCACCGCAAGGACCGAAGTGGGGGTCGAGGGCCCGCGGGGCGGGCGTGGAGTCATGCAGGCCCTCCAGAGGGCCCCAGCGGCTCGAGACTCGCCCCCCACGCGACAGAAGCCCCGCATCAGCGGGGCTTCCATCCTTCGAGCGGAGGGGGAGAGATTCGAACTCTCGGTACGGGGGTTACCCGCACAACGGTTTTCGAGACCGCCCCGTTCAACCACTCCGGCACCCCTCCAACGAGCACCCGGGACGAGCGCCGTGCAAGGGTAGCGCCACGACGTGCGCTGCGTCCCGGGCGCCCGCGAGCTGGACGCGGACGTGACCCCGAGCACCATGTTCTGGACGAATGACCGAAGGGAACCGCGCCCGCGGAGGAGTACCTTCGATACAGGCGAACACACCAGGCAGGCAACGGACCGCCCGCCGCATCGCCTTTCCCCACGGACGATCTTTGCGCTCTCTGCTCTTCACTCGTGTTGCCGCGCTGCCCGTCGCATGCGTCCTCGCGGCGCTTGCCCCGCAGGCGGCCGCCGCGGCGCCCTGCGTCACCTCGACGCCCGCCGTCGTGAATCTCGGCGACGCGCCCGCCGACGCCGAGGCCGGCGCACCGGAGATCTCGGCCGTCCGCGCCGCCGTGAACGCGGATTGCACGGTGAGCGTCCGCATGACGGTCGACAACCGCGACGCACTGCGCCGCGACGACGCCCTCCTCGTCTACCTGAACACCGACGGGAGCGCCGCGACCGGCGCGCGCAGCTTCGGCGGCGCCGACCAGGGCGTCGGGCTCGTCGCCGACGAGGACGGCCCCGGCTACCTCGCGCTGCTCGGCCGCTGGGACGCCGCCGCCGAGGCGATCGACTTCGAGAACGCGATCGAGCTCGATATCAGCCCGGCCGGCTGGTTCGGCTTCACCGCGGGCATCGACGAGCTCGGCCTGCGCTCGGGCTCGAGCCTCGGGATCTCCATCGCCGCGCTCAGCGAGCCGGACGGTGAGATCGCGCTCGACTTCGCCCCTGACGACGAGGGCGGCACCCTGAGCCTGCCGATCACGTTCAGCACGACGGCGAGCGCCGCGCCCGCCCCGAACACCACCACGCCGAAGGCGCCGGGTGGCCGCGAGCAGCTCGTGCGCCGCACATGCAAGGTGCCGAAGACCAAGAACCGCACCGTGACCGCAGCCCGCAAGACGCTGCGCGCCGCCGGCTGCCGCGTCGGCAAGACCCGCGCGCGGTACGGCACCACCGTGCGGAAGGAACGCGTCGTCGCGACGCTGCCCGCCGCGGGCAAGCGGATCGCCGCGACCCGCCCGGTCACGATCCTCGTCGCGCGCGGCTGAGCGACGCTCAGCGTCCGCGCCGGGCGGCGAAGAAGTCGCGCAGCCGTGTCGCGCACTCCTCGCGCAGCAGGCCGCCCGCCACGTCGGGACGGTGGTTGAGCCGCTCCTCGGCGAGCACGTCCAGGACGCTGCCCGCCGCGCCCGCCTTCGGGTCCTCCGTGCCGTAGACCACCCGCGGCACCCGGGCGAGCACGATCGCGCCCGCACACATGGCGCACGGCTCCAGCGTCACGTAGAGCACGGAGTCGAGCACCCGCCACGAGCCCTCGTGCCGAGCCGCCTCCCGCAGTGCGAGGATCTCTGCGTGCGCAGTCGGGTCCTGGCGCAGCTCACGCTCGTTGTGGCCGGCGCCGATCACCTCTCCGTCCCGAACCACGACCGCACCGATGGGCACATCGTCATGCTCCAGCGCACGCTCCGCCTCGCGAATCGCGAGACGCATGAAGTGCTCGTCACGAGCAAAGAAGCGGGAACCTGCCATCACGAGGAACTTTCGCACGCCTGTCTTGTTTCCTAGGTGGACCATGACCCGCCTCGCCATCACCTGCGTCGCCGCCGCCCTCGCGGCGGGACTCGGCGCGGGACCCGCCGCAGCGGCCCCGGGCGAGGCGTACCGCGAGGGCGAGGTCGTCGTGACGCCGAGGCACGGAGCCGCGACGGTCGTCGACGTCGGCCGGGCACGCGACGTCGACACGGCGGTCCGCGCGCTGCGGGCCCGCCCCGACCTGGTGCGCAGCGCCGCGCCCAACCCGGTGGCCCGCATGGCGGCGGCCCGGCGGGCCGCGCCCACCGAACTCGTACCCGACGACCCCGGCACGGGCAGAGGCTGGCAGGAGCTGCAGTGGAACTTCACCGGTCCGTACAGCGTCAACGCCCCACGGGCCTGGGCGAACGCGGCGAGCGCAGGTGGCCGCGGCGGGCGCGGGGTCGTCGTCGCGGTACTCGACACCGGGGTCGCGTACCGCACCGCTGGCCGGTTCCGCCGGTCACCCGACCTGACGGCGAAGGACTTCGTCAAGGGCTACGACTTCGTCGACAACGACACGCACCCCGACGACCACAACGGCCACGGCACGCACGTCGCATCGACGATCGGGGAGGCGACGAACAACGGCGTCGGCCTCACCGGCCTGGCGTACGGCGCGCGGATCATGCCGATTCGCGTCCTCGACACGATCGGAGAGGGCGACGCGCTGGCGATCGCCAAGGGGGTGCGGTTCGCCACCCGGCGCGGTGCGCACGTCATCAACCTCTCGCTGGAGTTCTCCCCCGAGATCACGTCCCAGGAGATCCCCGAGCTGCTCGACGCGATCGCCGCCGCCCGCCAGGCCGGGATCCTCGTCGTCGGTGCCTCGGGCAACGAGGGCTACCGCAACGTGGCGTGGCCGGCGCGGGCGAGCAATGTCCTGGCCGTGGGCGCGACGACCGAGCGCGGCTGCCTGTCGGAGTTCAGCAACGAAGGCCGCGGCCTGGACATCGTCGCGCCCGGCGGGGGCCAGGACGCCGGCACCACGGGTGAGCCGAGCTGCCAGCCGTCCGAGATCGGGAGGCCCATCTACCAGCTGACGTTCATCGGCTCGGTCCGCGCGTTCGGCCTCCCGGGCACGTACGAGGGGACGTCGATGGCCGCGCCGCACGTGTCCGCGACCGCCGCGCTCGTCATCGCCTCGAAGGTCCTGGGCGAGAAGCCGACCCCGTCGCAGCTCAGCGCGCATCTCAAGCGGACGGCGCGCGACCTCGGCCCGAAGGGCTACGACACCCGTTACGGCGCCGGACTCATCGACGCCGCCGCGGCGACCGTACCTGCTATGTAGTGCGGATGATGAGCACCGAGCACGGCGCGTGATGGCTGACCTTGTTGGGCACCGAGCCCAGCAGGAACCGCTTCGCCCCCGTCATGCCCTTGTTGCCGACCACGATGAGGTCTGCGCCGATCTCCTCGGCCACGTCGAGCAGCGAGTCCGCCGGGTCGCCCTGACGGGCGTACGTCCGCACCTCGACCCCGAAGCCGCGGACGATCTCGGCGGCCGCCTCGAGCGTCGCGTCGACATCCTCGCGCGGGTTGACCATCCACTGCACGTCACCGGGAGCCGCCTGCGACTCCTCGCGCAGCCGGGCCTGCGAGACGGGCGCATAGGCACTGACGATCTCGATGGTGGCGCCGAGCGGGGCGGCGAACTCACCGGCCTGCCGCACGGCTTCCGACGCCGTTTCCGACCCGTCCGTACCCACAACGATCGACTTGAACATTCGCGTTCTCCCGAGGGCGCCCAGCAAGTTCCCAGCAGCGCGCGCCATCATATCCCTGCGTGATCGACCTTCACTGCCACCTGCTGCCCGGGATCGACGACGGACCCCGCTCGATGGAGCAGTCCGTCGCGATGGCGCGGGCGTTCGTCGAGGCCGGGACCGACACGGTCATCGTCACCCCGCACGTGAGCTGGGACTACCCGCACGTGACGTCGCGGCTCGTCGGCGAAGCGGTCGAGGCCCTGCGGGCCGAACTGAACGAGGCGGAGGTGCCGCTGCGGGTGCTTCCCGGCGCCGAGGTGGCACTCTCCCGGGTCGGCGATCTCCCCGAGGAGGAACTGCAGGCGCTCACGCTCGGCGACGGCGGCTGGCTGCTCGTCGAGCCGCCCTTCTCCCCCGGGCTTGCCGGGATCGAAGCGGTGATCGACAACCTCCTGCTCGGCGGGCACAAGCTGCTGCTCGCCCATCCCGAGCGCTCGCCCGCGCTGGCGAAGGACCCCGAGCGCCTGCGCCCGTACGTCGAGGCCGGGATGATCTGCCAGGTCACGGCCGGGTCGCTCACCGGGGCGTTCGGGCGCGACGTCCAGCGGGCAGGCCGCCGGATCCTCCAGGACGAACTTGCGCACGTGCTCTCATCTGACGCTCACGACACCGTGCGCCGGCCGCCTGGACTGGCGGAGGCCGCCGCCACGCTGCACGACCCCGAGCTCGCCGGCTGGCTGACCACCGGTGTGCCGGGTGCGATCGCCGGCGGCTCGCCGATCCCAGCGCGCCCCGAGCACGACGCGCCGCGCCGCGGCGGGCTGCTCACGCGCCTGCGTGGCCGCAGCCGATGACCCACCGCCCGCCGCACATCGTCTCGGTCATGACGACGCAGTCCCATGGCGGCGCGGAGTACGCGAACGTCGACCTCCTCGACGCGCTCGCGGGCCGCGGGTGGCGCGCCACGCTGCTGACGAACATGCCGGATCTCGCCGACGGGACCCGGGTGCAGGCGCACCCGATCGACCTGGGGCCGAAGCTCTCACGCCGCGACGCGTGGCGTGTCGCGCTCGGGTTCCCCCGGTGGACGCGGCGGCTGCAGCAGGCGCTGCAGGCCGAGCATGCCCGCGCGCCGATCGACGTCACCCTGCTGCACTTCAAGAAGGAGCAGCTCATGACTCCGCTGCTGGCGTCCGCGGCGCCGGGACGGCTCGTGTGGGCCGAGTGGGGACCGCTGCCGCTGCCGATGCGCCGCGCGCCGGTGCGCCAGATCTACGCCTTGGCGGCCCGCCACACCGACCATGTGCTCGCGGTGTCCGACGACACGGCGGCCTCGATCATCGAAGCCGGGGTGCCGGCGGACTCGGTGAGCGTGCTGCCGCCCGTCGTCAGCGCGGATGTGACCTTCGATGCCGAGGCGCGGGCGCGCATGCGCGCCGAGTGGGGCGCGACGGACGACACGTTCATCATCGGGTGCGTGTCACGGCTCAGCGAGGGCAAGCGGATCGACGTGCTCATCAGCGCCGTCGAGCGGATGGACGGTGACGTGCGGCTCGTGATCGCGGGCAGCGGAGACAACGCTGACGGACTGCGCGCGCAGGCAGCACCGCTCGGCGACCGGGTGCGGTTCCTGCCCACGGTGCGTGGGCGCGTCAGCGAGGTGCTGTCCGCGTTCGACGTCCAGGTCTTCGCGCCGCAGCCGCAGGAGGGCGTGCCGCGCTCGCTCATGCTCGGCATGCTCATGGGGCTGCCGGTGCTCGCCACCGGGCCGGAGGGCGCCGCGGGGCTGCTCGAGGCGGGCGCGGTGGCGCAGCCCGCGCACGACCCGATGGCCGTCGCGGCGCTGCTGACGCGTCACCGCGCGGACCCGTCGCTGGGCCGCCGCGAGGGTGACGCGCTGAAGGTCATGGCCGTCGAGCGATTCGACCCGGCACGGATCACGGCGGAGGCGGAGCGGGTGCTGCTGGGGCGGGTGGCCTCACGGCTGCCGTCGGGGTTTGCCTGACGAAAGGCCCGCTCAGCGGGCAGAACGTCGGCCGGAATGCCCGCGTGGTGGCGAGACGAGGCCGGGACGTTCGGCGCCGGCCGAACTCCGAAGGCCGCGAAGCGGCCCCGTCACGCCCAGAGCCGGATCGCCGCAATGACGATCCCGGCGAGCACGAAGACGACGATGGCGGCCTGGGTCCAGAGCCAGAAGGGGGACATGTCTGCAGGCTAGCCGGAGGTCGCCGAGGGCTGAGCGTCAGCCGCGACGCGCCCGCGCGGGCCCGTACGCCTCGGTGATCGTGCGCCGGGCGATCGCCGGCCACCCGTAGCGCTCCTCGGACAGCTGCGCGCCCGCCTTCCCGCGGCGGGCGCGCTGCGCGGGGCCCGCCGCGACGGCGTCGCGCAGCGCGGCGACGAGCGCGGCGGCGGTGCTCTCCGCGCAGATCCAGCCGGTCTCACCGTCGACCACCGCTTCGGGCAGTCCGCCCACCGGGAAGACCACGGGCGGACAGGCGAAGCCGTAGGACAGCAGCAGCACCCCGCTGGCGCTGGCTCGCCGATAGGGCAGCACCGACACGTCGGCCGCGGCGAAGAAGCGTGCGGCCTGCTCCATGGAGTGAAAGCCCTCGCGGACGATGACCCGGTCGTCGAGCCGGGCGTCCGCACGTGTCGCCGCGGTGGCGTCGAGGGCACCCTTGTCCTCCCCTGCGAGCACCACGACGACCTCCGGCACCTCGGCGGCCGCCTGCAGCAGGACGTCGACGCCCTTGTCCTCGCGCAGCTGGCCGAACAGGAGCGCGACGACGGCGTCATCGGAGGCCCCGAGCTCGGCGCGCGCGGCGGCCCGGTCGGCGTCCCCGCCCGTCCGGGCGAGCCCGCCGTACTCGCCGTGCGGGATGACGACCGCGCGCTCGCGCACGGACGGCAGGAGGTTCGGCAGGTCGGCCTGGGCGTGCACGATGACGACGTCGGCGAGCCGCTCGGCCCACTCCTTGAAGCGCACGCGCATGCCGCCGACGCGGTCGAACGTGTTGTGCGGCGTGTGGACGATCGCCGCACCGGCCGCACGCCAGAGCAGGTGCTGGAACGCGGCGAGCGGCGGCCACTCCGCGCCGTGGGTGTGCGCCAGGCCGAACCGGCGGGCGCGGGGCGTGAGCCGGATGATCGTCAGCGCATGCGTGGCGCCGTTGTAGACGCGCCCGAACCCGGCCTCGCGCAGCCGCCGCGAGACGGGGCCGCGCTCGCGCAGATACGGAAACATCGCCCGGACATCTACCCCCGGGAGCGTCCCGTGCGGGTGGTCCCAGGCGGTCGCCAGCTGCACGGCGTATCCCTCTGCGGCCAGGGCCTCGGACAGCCGCGCGGCGTAGTCGCCCACGCCGCCGAAGCCGCCCTCCTCCACCATGAGCACCCGCGGGCCGTCCATGCCGCGCGAATCCTATTCGGGACCGACCGCCGCCAACCGCCGGTGCAGCCGCCATGATTGCGGCCGATGGCGAGACGCGCAGTGATTCTGGCCGGTGGCCTCGGCACCCGCTTGCGCCCGTACACCGTGGTGCTGCCGAAGCCGCTCATGCCGGTCGGTGATCGCCCCGTGCTCGACATCGTGGTGCGCCAACTGCGCGCCCGGCAGTTCGACCAGGTGACGATCGCCACGGGCTACCTCGCCGAGCTCATCGAGGCGTTCTTCCGCGACGGCGACGCGTACGGGATCCCGATCGACTACTACCGCGAGCACGAGCCGCTTGGGACCGTGGGCGCGCTCGGCCTGATCGAGGGCCTCGACGAGGACTTCCTGGTCATGAACGGCGACATCCTCACGGACCTCGATTACGCCCAGTTGCTCGCCGACCATCAGACGAGCGACGCGATCGCCACCATCGCCAC
This sequence comes from Solirubrobacteraceae bacterium, assembly GCA_051306365.1. GTDB lineage: Bacteria > Actinomycetota > Thermoleophilia > Solirubrobacterales > Solirubrobacteraceae > Svornostia. The sequence continues at coordinate 15,588 of JBPPNC010000194.1, read as the reverse complement.
CCGCACGACGAAGGTGCAGATCTCCCTCGGCGTCCTGGACTTCGCCGACGAGGACGATGCGACGCTGCTGACGAACTACTTCGAGAAGCCGAACATCGAGTACGAGTCCTCCATGGGCGTCTACTGCTTCGACCCGCGGGTGAAGGAGTACATCGCCCCCGGCGAGCGGCTCGACTTCCCCGACCTGATGCTGCGCCTCGTCCACGAGGGCGAGAAGGTGCGCGCCTGGCGCTCGAACGACTTCTGGCTCGACATCGGGCGGCCCGAGGACTACGAGCAGGCGCAGGACGACATCGACGCGCTGCAGGACCGACTCATCCCCCCGGAATGACCCGCCACGACATCGTCTGCGTCGGCTTCAACGACTGGGAGACCGAGCTGTGGACGAACCAGCACCACCTCATGGCGCGGCTGGCGGGTGCCGGCCACCGGGTGCTGTTCATCGAGTCGCTGGGCCTGCGCCGGCCGACGGTGGCCGGGCGCGACGTCTCGCGGATGGCCCGCCGTCTGGTGCGCGGGCTGCAGCCGCCGCGCGAGCGTGACGGCGTCCACGTCCTGTCCCCGCTGGTCATCCCGCTGCACGGCAAGGCCGCCGTGCGGGCGGTCAACGCGCGGCTGCTGCCCGCCCTGGTGGGGCGCGCGGCGCGCAGGCTCGGAATGTCGCGCCCGATCCTGTGGGGCTACGTACCGCAGGCCGAGGCGCTGCTCGACGTGCTCGACCCGGCGCTCGTCGTCTACCACTGCGTCGACGACATCGCGACGCAGGAGGGCATCGACGAGGTGTCCTTCCGCGCCGCCGAGGCGCGGTTCGCCGGACGGGCCGACCTCGTGCTCGCCAGCGCGCCGCGGCTGGCCGAGCGGATGCGGGCGCTGAGCGACAACGTCCTGTACGCGCCGAACGTGGCGGACACGGCCGCGTTCGCGTCCGCCCTTGAAGAAGGACGAGTGGACGCGGCGCTGGGCGCGCTCCCGTCACCCCGCCTGGTGTTCACCGGCGCCATCGCGGAGAAGAAGCTCGACCTGCCGCTGCTGACGGCGGTCGCCCGCGCACGCCGAGACTGGACGATCGCACTCGTGGGACCGGTCGGCCTGGGCGACCCCCACACCGACGTGGCGGCGCTCGACGCCGAGCCGAACGTCCACCTCCTGGGCGCGCGCCGGTACGACGAGTTGCCCGCGGTGCTGCGCGGGGCCGATGTCACGCTGATCCCGTACCGCGCCAGCGAGCTGACGGCGAGCATCTTCCCGATGAAGGTCTACGAGTACCTCGCCGCCGGGCGGCCGGTGGTGGCGACGCCGCTGCCCGCACTGGAGGGCGTGGACGAGATCTCGGTGGCCGGCGCCGCGGACGCCTTCGTCGCCGCGGTGGAGCGCGAGCTTGCCGAGGACACGCCCGAGCGGCGGCTCGCCCGCTCGGCGGCCGCGGCCGCGAACTCGTGGGATGCACGCCTGGCCGAGATCACCGCGGAGCTCGAGCGGCTGGGCGCATGACCCGCACGGTGCTCGCCACGCCGTACGCGCCGACAGGCGCGACGGGCGGCTCGCGCCGGGTTATCTCGCTGCTCGCCGCGCTGGACCGCCTGGGCCCGGTGACGCTCGCGTACGTGCCGTTCTCCGGCGAGGGACCGTCGCGCGAGCTCGCACGGCTGGAGCAGCTGGAGATCCGCGCCGTGGCGCCGTCCCGGGGACTGGCACGGCTGCGGACCTACGCGCGCGCCCGCGCCGCCGGGGCGCCCGACGGGTTCGCGCGCGGCGCGTCGGCGGAGTTGGCGTCGGTCGCGGTGGAGACGGCCGGCCCGGACGGGCGCATCGTCGCCGACGGGCTCAGCGCGGGCGCCGCGCTGCTCGGCGTCATGCGGCGGCGGCCCGTCGTCTACTGCGCGCAGAACCTCGAATCCGGGTTCCGCGGCGAGCTGGAGGACGGCGGGGGCGGGGCCGGGCTCGAGCGCTTTGAACGACTGCTGCTGCGCCGGGCCGCCCAGACGTGGCTGCCGTCCCCGCGGGAGGTCGCGCTCGCCCGCGAGCTCGCCCCGGAGGCGGACGTGCTGCACGTGCCGAACGTCGTCGACGTCGCGCGCATCGCGACCGTCGGTCCGCGGCGCGGCGCACAGCGGCTGCTGTTCGCCGCCGACCACACCTATCCGCCCAACCGCGACGCGCTGGGCTGGCTGCTCGACGAGATCATGCCCGCCGTGTGGGCCCGCGAGCCGGCGGCGATCCTCACGCTCACGGGCCGCGGGCTGCCGGACGACCTCGACCGGCGTGACCCTCGGATCGAGGCGCGCGGCTTCGTCGACGACCTGCCCGCGGTGTACGCGGCCTCGGACGCCGTCCTGGTGCCGCTGCGCCAGGGGGGCGGCTCGCCGCTGAAGTTCATCGAGGCGCTGGCGTGCGCGCTGCCGGTCATCGCGACGCCGAAGGCCGCCGCCGGGCTGGAGCTCGTCGCCGGCGAGCACTACCTCGAAGGCGATGACCCCGAGGCACTCGCCGCGGCCGCCATCCGGGCGTTCGGGCCGACAGGCGCTCAGGTGGGGGCGGCGGGCCGCGAGGTCGCAGAACGGCGATACTCCCTGGAGGCGCTGACCGAGATCCTGCGCGCCGCATGACCGCAGGCCGTCCCATGTTTCGTCAGACTTAGCTGTGCATATGAAGATCGTCTCGGTCATGACCACCCACTCGCGCGGCGGCGCGGAGTTCGCCGCCGTGGAGATGCTCGACGCGCTCGTCGATCGCGGCCACGAGCCGGTCATGCTCACCGACCAGCCGGCGATCGCCCGGGACCGCCGCGTCCCGGTACGGACCGTCGAGATCGGGCCGAAGCTCTCCACGCGCAGCTGGCGCGAGCTCGCCATGTCCTGGCCGGCGCTGCTGCGCGACCTTCGCCGCACGCTCGAGGCAGAGGCGCCCTACGACGTGCTGCTCGTCCACTACAAGAAGGAGCAGCTGCTCGCATCGATGCTGCCGAACCGGCTCCGGCCGGCGTTGGTCTGGTGCGAATGGGGACCGATTCCGTTCCCCCTGCGCAAGGGCGTGCCGCGCCAGGCCTACCTCGCGGCCGGCCGGCGCGCCGACCTGGTCCTGGCCATCTCGAAGGGCACGCATGACAACATCGTCGATGTCGGGATCCCGGCCTGGAAGGTCGTCACGGTCCCGAACGTGCTGCGAACCGACGAGATCGACTACAGCCCCGAGGGGCGAGCCCGCGTGCGAGGCGAACTGGGGATCCCGTCCGAGGCGTTCGTCGTCGGCTGCATCAGCCGGTTCCATCCGAAGAAGCGCAACGACGTCGTCGTCGACGCGGTGAAGCTGCTGCACAACGAGCACGTCCACCTGGTTCTCGCGGGCGACGGGGAGACCGAGGGGTCACTGCGTGAGCTCGGCGCGCCTCTCGGCGACCGCCTGCACGTCGTGCCGACCCCCGGCGGGGACGTCGGCGACGTGCTCTCCGCGTTCGACGTGTCCGTCTTCTGCCCCAGCCCGACCGAGGGGCAGCCGCGCGCGACCATCCTCGCCATGCTCGCCCGTCGCCCCGCGCTGGCGACCGGGCCGGAGGGCGTGGCGGACATGATCTCGCCGGAGGTCGGCGGGATCGCGTCACCGGGGAACGACCCGGCGGCGCTGGCGGCGCTGCTCCAGCGGTACCTCGACGACCCGGCGCTCATCGTCAGCCAGGGCGAAACGGGGCGGGCGCTGGCCGAGCAGACGTATGCCGCGCCGGTGGTCGCCGAATTGCTTGAGGGGCTGTTCGAGCAGGCGCGGGACCGCGCGGCCCGGCGGCGGGGCGGTGGACAGCGAGGCGTTCGCCGGCGACGAGCCCGTACGTGATCGCACGGGGGTTGCGGTGAGATCGATCCGATGTCGATCGACTGAACCACATCCCCTTCGGCTCAGGCCGCCAGCGCCACCCGCAGCCGCTCGACCACCGTCTCGATGTCGCCGGGAACCATCGAGGCCGACAGCGGCAGCGCCACGTGCCGGTCGGCGGTCTCCTCGGACACCGGCCGGCGGCCGTGCGACTCGTACTCGGTGAAGTACGTCAGCGACGGGTACCACGTCGTCTGGATCCCGTCGGCGGCGAGCGCGTCGCGGACGAGGTCCCGCGTGCCGCGGTCGGGCAGCAGGATGCAGAAGGCGAAGTGCGTGGCGCGCTCGACGTCCTCGTCGGTCCACGGCAGCTCCACGCCCGGCACGTCGGCCAGCAGCCGCCGATAGCTCCGGACGCCCGCGCGACGGGCCTCCAGGTCGGCCTCCAGCCGGGGCAGCCGGGACAGGCCCAGCGCGGCGCGCGGCTCGTCCATCCGGTAGTTGAAGCCGACGTCGACGATGTCGTAGCTCTCGGCGTGGCCGCGGTGGCGGTCCCACGTCACCGACGTCATCGCGTGCGAGCGCAGCGAGCGGACCTTCGCCGCGTACTCCTCGTGCGCCGTGGTGACCATGCCGCCCTCGCCCACGCACAGCTGCTTCTTGCTGAAGAACGAGAAGCACCCGATGTCGCCGGCCAGCCCGACGGGCATCTCGTCCGCGCACAGCGCACCCACGGCCTGCGCGCAGTCTTCGACCAGCGCCAGGCCCCGGTCGCCACACAGGCCGCGCAGCGCGACCATGTCCGCCGCGTACCCGGCGAAGTGCACCGCGACAACGGCCTTCGTGCGCGGCGAGATCCGCGAGGCGACATCCAGCACGTCGAGCGTGGGCTCCAGCGGGGACCGCACGTCGGCGAGGATCGCTTCGGCGCCGCAGTAGCGCGCGGCCGCAGCCGTGGCGACGAACGTGAACGCGGGGACGATGACCTCATCGCCGGGGCCGACGCCCGCGGCGAGCAGCGCGAGGTGCAGCGCCGCGGTCCCCGACGCCACGGCCACGGCATGCGAGGCACCCGTCCACTCCGCGAACGCCGCCTCGAAGGCCTGTGTGCGCGGGCCCATCGTCAGCCAGCCCTCCTCCAGGCACGCCAGGACCGCCTGGACGTCCTCCTCGGGGACCTTCACGTCCGTCAGGGGGATGGAGAACGGCGTGCTCATGAGGACAACTCGATCCGCAGGGCGTCGATGACCCGATCCTGCTGCTCGTGGGTCAGATGCGGGAACAGCGGGATCGTGACCTCGGTGCGCGCCACCCGTTCGGTGCGCGGCAGCGAGATCGGGCCCAGCCGCTCGCGGTAGGCCGTGAACTCGTGCACCGCCGGGTAGAACACGCTCGTCTGCACCCCGTGCTTCTCGCGCAGCGCGATCCGCAGCGGGTCGCGGCGCTCGGGCTCGTCGACCGTGATCGGCATGACGTAACAGGACGAGTCCTGCACGGTCTCATCACCGAACGGGAAGGACAGCCCCGGAACGTCGCACAGGAGCGACCGGTAGCGCCGGGTCAGCCCGCGGCGGATCTCGATGTCCGCCTCCAGCCGTCCCAGCCGCGACAGGCCGAGCGCGCTGCGCGGCTCGTCGATCCGGTAGTTGAAGCCCAGGCCGACGACGTCGTAGGTCGTCGTGCGGCCGGTGTGGCGGTCCCACGTGCCGCTCGTCATCGCGTGCGAGCGCAGCGACCGGGCCACGTCGGCGACCCGGTCGTCGTCGGTGCACAGCAGCCCGCCCTCGCCCACCGACAGGATCTTGTTGCTGAACAGGCTGAAGCAGCCGGCATCGCCCCACGTGCCGAGCTTCTTGCCGCCCAGCACGGCACTCGGCGCGTGCGCGACGTCCTCGACCAGCGCCAGGCCGTGCTCGTCGCACAGCGCGCGCAGCGTGTCGACCGGCGCGGCGTACCCGGCGAAGTGCACCGCCGCGACCGCCCTCGTGCGCGGCGTGATCTTCGCGCGCACCGCGCCCGGGTCGATGGAGAAGTCGTGGTCGCCGAGGATGTCGGCGAAGACCGGCGTGCCGCCGCAGTACAGCACGGCCGACGCCGTGGCGGCGAACGTCATCGCGGGCACGATCACCTCGTCACCGGGCCCCACGCCCGCCGCGAGATAGGCGAGGTGCAGCGCGGCGGTGCACGAGTTGACCGCCACCGCATGCGCGCAGCCCAGGTGCTCGGCGAACGCCGCCTCGAAGGCCTGCGTGCGCGGGCCCATCGTCAGCCAGCCCGAGCGCAGGACGTCGGCGACCGCGTCGAGATCCTCCTGTTCGAGCCGGAGGTCGAACAGGGGGATCTGCGGGAAGCCCTCCTGCGAGGCGGGGTTATCCGATGTTCCGGTACTTGCCATCGAACGGGTCCCCGAACGCGCCTGAGTCGAGCCCGGCGATGACCTCGCCGATCCCGTCCGGCACCGTCATCGTCGTCTCGAAGCCGAGCACGCGCTTGATCTTGTCGAAGCTGACCTTGTAGTCGCGCGGGTCCTCGTTCTTCGTGACGAACGTGACCTTGCCGCGCCCGACCTGGCGGTCGATCTCCTGCACGAGGTCGGCCTTGCGGTAGTTCTCGCCCGAACGGCCCACGTTGAACACCTCGCGGGTGACGATCTCCGGGGCGGTGTCGAGCACCGTGCGGACCGCGCGGCCCGCGTCGCGCACGTGCACGTAGGGGCGCCAGAACTGCTCGCCGAAGACCTCGAGCTCCCGGTCGGCCCACAGGTCGCGGGTGAACTCGTTGACCGTGAGGTCGAACCGCATGCGCGGCGCCACGCCGTAGATCGTCGAGAAGCGCAGGCACGTGGGCTGCAGGTCGCCGGTGTCGCCGTCGAGCAGCAGCCGCTCCATGCCGACCTTCTGCTCGGCGTACAGGGACACCGGGGCGAGCTCGCCCTCCTCGGTGATCGGCTCTGTCGGGTCGGCCATGCGCCCGTAGTTCGAGCACGTCGAGGCGAAGATGAAGCGCGACACGCCGGCGGCGTCCGCGTCGGCGATCATGCCGCGCGTGCCCTCGAGGTTGACGTCGTTGGAGAGCTCGGGGTCGACGGCGCACGCCGGGTCGCCGACGATCGCGGCGAGGTGCACGACCGCGTCGGCGCCGGCGACAGCCCGGCGGCGGATCTCCTGGTCGCGGATGTCACCCTGCACGAGCTCGACGCCCTGCGCCTGGAGGTCCGCCGCGATGTCGTCCTGGCCGTGCAGGAGCACGTCGAGCGCGCGCACCCTGCGCCCGCTGGCCAGCAGCTCCTCGCACAGCGGGGCGCCGATGTATCCCGCGCCGCCCGTTACTACCACCGTCTCGCTCATCGGTCTCCTGTCCTCATCAGCTCGTCGTCCCTCTTCATCGACTGCGCGTCGAAGCCCTGCAACAAGACGGCCCCGAACCGCTCGTGGAACACGTCCGGCCCGAACTCCTGCGCGTGGGCGCGCAGCGCGGCATCGTCGAGGGACAATCCTTCGAAGCGCTCGATCGCGGCGGCCAGGCCGGCCGCCGACGGGTTCTCGTACAGCACGCCCGTGACGCCGTCGAGCACCGAATCGCGCACGCCGCCCTCGCCGTAGGCGATCACGGGCATGCCCGCGGCCTGAGCCTCGACCGGCACGATCCCGAAGTCCTCGACGCCCGGGAACAGCAGCGCCCGGCAGGTCGCCAGCAGCTCGTCGGCCTGCGCGTCGGAGACCCGCCCGCGCAGTTCGATGTTCGGGTCGCCGCCCGCGGCCTCGCGCACGTGCTCCATGAAGCGCCCGTCGCCGGCGACCACGAGGCGCCGGCCGAGCTTCCGGCACGCCTGCACCGCCGTGTCCGGGCGCTTGTAGGGGACCAGCCGGCCGAGCACGAGGTACGGCGCGTCGTCGGCCACCCGCCGCCCGCGCTCCAGAAAGCGCGCAGCGTCCACCGGGGGGTGCACGACGCCGGCGTCCCGGCCCCACCAGTCACGCACACGCCCCGCGACGAACGACGAGTTCGCGGCGATGAGCGTCGGCTGCTTCGAGCCCCGCGCGTCGACGCGCCGCAGGTACGCCGTCAGCGGCTTCACGATCGTCCGCGCGGCCGGTCCGAGGTCCTCCTGCCGCAGGAACTCGGGATCCCACGCGTAGCGCATGGGCGTATGGCAGTAACAGACGTGCGGCACACCGGGCGGGGTCTTCACGTTCTTCGCGCACGCGTGGTTCGACGAGACGATGAGGTCGAAGCCCGACAGATCGAACCGCCGGAACGCAACGTCCATCAGCGGCAGCAGTTTGGGGTAGTGCGACGTCGCGCCCGGGATCTTCTGGATGAAGCTCGGGTGCACCGGCCGTGCGGTGATCTCCGCGCCGAACGGCGCCGGGTCGTAGACGCTGCAGAAGATCTCGGCGTGCGGGACGAGCCGCAGGATCGCCTCGATGACCTTCTCCGACCCCCCGGGAACCGACAGCCACTCGTGGGTCAGCGCGACGCGCGGGTAGCGCGCGCGGAGCTCGTCGACGAGAGGATCCGTCACCCGCAGGACGCTACTCGGCGGCCCGGAGGACCGCGAAGAACGTGCGTGCGAGGATCTTGTAGTCGAGGGCCAGGGACCAATGATCGATGTAGAAGTTGTCCAGCTCAACGCGGTCGGCCAACGATGTCTGGCCACGCAGGCCGTGGATCTGCGCCCAGCCGGTCATGCCGGACTTCACGCGGTGGCGGTCCTCGTAGCGGCGCAGGTCGGCGCTGAAGAGCTCGACGAACTCCGGGCGCTCTGGGCGGGGGCCCACGAGGCTCATCTCGCCGCGCAGCACGTTGATCAGCTGCGGCAGCTCGTCCAGCGACGTGCGGCGCAGCAGGCGACCGACACCGGTGCGCCGGTCGATGCCCTCCACGCCGCCGGGAGCCTCGCCGACCGACGGCGTGAAGCCCCGCGGCGCCGCCCCGTCCTCGACCATCGTGCGGAACTTCAGGAGGTCGAAGGTGCGCCCGTCGCGGCCGACCCGGCGCTGGCGGAAGAGCACGGACCCCGGTGAGCTGCGCTTCACGGCGACGGCGACGGCGACGAGCGCCGGCAGCAGGATGAAGAGCAGCAGCGCAGCGAGGATCCGGTCCTGGACGTGCTTGACGGTGAACTGCCAGCCGCGCGGATCGGTCCGCCGCAGCCCCAGCAGCGGGAGGCCGCCGACCGGGTCGTAGAGCACGCGGTCGTTCATCGACTCGAACAGGCGCGGGACGAGAGTGACCTCAAGCCCGAGCCCCTCGGCGCGCCGGATCGTGGTGAGCAGCTCCTGATCGGGCGCGGTGGAGAACGCGAGCAGCAGGTTGCGGGCCTTCGTGATCTCGACGATCGCGGCGAGGTCGTCCGGGTTGCCGAGCACCGGTGCGGGCCGCCCGCCGACCTCGCCCTGGGCCGGCGGGTCCGCGTCGAGGAAGCCGACGGGCACCAGGCCGTACTCGGGCGCCGCGGCGAGCCGCCGCGCCACCTGGGCGCCGACGACGCCGGCGCCGACGATGAGCGTGGGCCGGGCGGACCGGCCGCTCGTGCGCGCCCAGCGCTCGAGCAGCGACACCGACGCCCGGCCGAGGCCGACGAGTACGAGGGCGACGCCGTATGCGCGCACCATGACGCCGGGCTCCAGGGGACCGTCGCGCAGCGTGTCGAGGACCACCATCGCCATCGCCGCCACCGAGATCGCGCCGGCGACCGGCCCGACGGTGTCGAGGAACAGCGATCGCAGACGGCGCTCGTACGTGTGCCGGACCGCGAGCGCGGCGAGCGCGGCCGGCGGGAAGAGCAGCAGCGGCAGGGTGCCGACCCCCGGGGTGCTGCCGCTCCAGACCAGGGCGAACACCGCGGCGGCGATCAGCGCGACGCAGTCGAGGCCCACGCGGAGTACCTGGATGCCGCGACCTTCGACGAACGTGCTGATCCGCCCGGACGGGAGGACGACGAAGCGCCCCGACGTCGAAGGCGTGCGAGGGAAACGTCGCAGCAGGGCCGTGGGGGCGCCCGCAGCACGGGTGGTCAGTTCGGTATCAGACAACGTTCTGGCCGTGCGCGGGGCGGAAGCTGTGCCGGAACCGCGACGTAGGGGAATCACCATATATGGGGACCTCACACCGTACCGGGTATGCAGGGCCCGTGCGCGACTCACGGGCCCCCGCATGCAAGACCCGGAGAACGATCAGTACATCATGTTCATTCTGCCTATCCGGTGCCAACCGCGCGGCGACGCGCCAGCAGCTCCGCACCGAGCTGTCCCAGGTCAACGGTCTCTCCGCGTTCAGCGGCTTTCAGCGCGGCGGCGGCGATCTCGTCGCGGCGGTCAAGGACGACGGCGCGACGCAGGAGCGCGATGGCGCGCACACCGTCTCCGCGCGCCGACGCGATCGCCCCGCGCTGGAGGGTCGCGTACGCGGACTCCGGGTTGCGCTCCAGCGCCGCGGCGAAGTAGCGGTCGGCCACCGCGAGAGTCCCCCGGCGCACCGCGATCGTGCCGCCCGTGAGGTACGGGGTCGCGGACAGCGGGTTGAGCGTCGCAGCGCGATCGACGCGCTCGTAGGCGCGCAGCGGGTCCTCTGGCCAGGTGCGTCCTGCCTGCCCGACCTCGCGTTCGGCCTGCCACGGCGCCCAGTACGACACCGCCGCGACGGCGGTGAGCAGGACGATCACCCCGGCGGCGACCGCGCCGGCGCGAACCCCACCCGCGGGGGCCTCGCGCGCCGGCACGAGCGCGAGCAGCAGGCCAAGCAGCGCGAACGCCGGAAGCGCCACCGCCGGGAACTCCCAGAACCAGTCGCCCGCCCCGTGTACGAGGAAGCTCACGAACGCGAACAGCGCGCCCGTCGCGACCGTGACCCCCAGCGCGTCCGGTCCTCGCAGCGCCCGCGCCGCCGCCCACGCCGCCGCGGCCAGCCACGCGGCAACCATCAGCGCCCCGAACAGGCCGAGCTGCGCCAGGGTGCCCAGCGGCCAGGAGTGCGCGTAGCGCGGGGTCTCACGCGCCGTGCCCCGGCGCAGGTACGCCGCCTGGTAGTTGTCGGCGCCGACGCCGAGCAGCGGCTCGTCGGCGAATGCGTCGAGGGCCACGCGATAGAAGTCCGACCGATTCGAGCCGAGCTCCCCGAGCCGGCTCTCGGCGGATCCCCGGTCCTCGTAGCTGCCCTGGAAGGAGTCCCAGGCATCGGCGGCGCGCGTGATCGGGTTCCCGGCGACGATGAGCGCGCCGACCGCACCCATCACGAGCCCGGCCACCGCGACGCGGGCCCAGACGGCGCGGGCCCGAGCCGCCGTGTCGGGGCCGAGCCAGGCGTCGCGCAGCGCTCGGCGACCGACCGCGATCCCGCATGCCACCGCGATGACCACCGCAAACGAGGCGAGCAGCGCCACCCGCAGCGCGTCGTCCACCGCCGCACGCTCCCCGACGCCGACGCGCAGCGCGGGCCCGGCGTCCAGCACCACCGTCGCGCTCACCGCCACGCCGGCGCCCACCGCCGCAAGCACCGCGAGATGCCGCAGGCGCCCGGACGCCACTGCGAGGAACAGGATCAGCACGACCGGCAGTGACAGCACCGCCCCGCGGCTCAGGCTGAGCAGCGCGAGATCGACGAGCAGCACCGCGCCGCCCGCCAGCACCGCGCGCAGCGCGGCGGGGACGCGCGGTGACGCCGCCAGTGCCACGCACGGCCAGAGCGCCATGAGCCAGATCGCGGCCTGCGCGTTCGTGTAGCCGGCCGGTTCCACGAGCCGGTCCCCGGCGAACCAGTCGCTGAGCGCGGCGGCCCCCAGGATCCGCACCGCGACGAGTACCGCCACGGCCACCATCCCCGCGGCCCACGTCGCGAGCAGCACCGCGGCCGTCCCCGGGCGCTGGCGCCACAGCCCGAACAGCGCCGCGACCAGCAGGTACAGCAGCGTGCGGTTCGCACCCTCCCACGCCGCGCCCTGGTCGGCGGCCCACAGGATCGACAGGTACGACCAGGCGCACACGGCGGCGAGCCCGCCGAGCGCCGCCAGCACCGGCACCGGCACGGCGCGCAGCCCGTCGCGCAGCATGACCGCGGTCAGCGCGAAGAGCGCGAGCAGCCCGAAGGCGAGCGGGGTCCAGGCGGCGAGCCGGATGCCGCCGCCGTCGGCTGCCAGCACGAGCAGCGCGACGACGGCGACGAGGCACGGCACGGTGACCGGCGCCGCACGGGTCAGGCGACTACTCCTGCAGCTTCTTGTTGATGGCCTCGATGGCCTGATTGATCTGCGTGCCGGCCGTGGTGCTGGCGGTCTGCAGCTCCGTCGCGGCCTTCAGGCGATCCTGGGCGGACCCGCCCTGCAGATCCTTCAGCGCGGTGCCGACACTCTCGCCGTAGGTCGACATCGCGTCGACGAGCTGCTGGTGCTCGGCCTTCACGTCCTCCGGGGGCGTGATGCCCTCGAGGTCCTTGACCACGCCGTCGACGGCCGTCTGGTACGACCCGATCGTCTTCTGGTCGGCCGAGCTCGAGCTCGTCGACGTGATCGCCGTGGAGAGCTTCGTGACCTGGTCGGCGAACTCCGTCTGGGCCTTGTTGACCTGATCGACGTAGTCGTTCTTCTCCTCGGTGTCCCCTCCGCAGCCAGCCGCGATGAGCGCGACCGCCGCGAAGGCCACGAGGAGGATGCGGCTCAGCTTGAGCACGAGGGTCCTCTTTCCGTTCGGGGGCGCGGGCAGGCTACCGCGCGTCGGAGACGCGGACTGTCACCTGCGCGACAGTTCGGCCACCCACCCGGGCCCGCGCCTGGATGCGCCCGGCCCGGCGCGCGACGGCGGAGCGCAGTGCGGCGTCGAAGCGCCAGCCCGCCGACGTGCGCTGCACGCGCGCGGTCGTCCACACCGGGGTACGGCACGTCGCCGTCCTCCCGAACCGCCGGGTGCGCGCCGACCACCAGCGACAGCGGGTTCCCGAGCTGCGCGCGAGCGCGACCTGCACGGTGGGCCGGGCGGTCACGCCCGTGAGCGTCCCGGACACCGTGCGCGTGCTGCGGCGGCGTGCCGTCCACGGGGTCGTCAAGCTCAGCTTCGGCGTGGCCCCCTTCGGTGGGGTCGTCGGCTCCGTGGACCCGGTGCCCCCCGCAGCCCCCGGATCAGGCGCCGTCCCGGCGCCGGACCCGCCGCGCACCGGCTCCTGCTCGTACACGGCGACGACCGTGCCGCCGTCGCGCCCCACGAGGTGGGACCGGTCCCGCGCGGTCTCCCCGTCGGTCCAGCGCGCGAACCGCCACGTCACGCCGTCGCGCGTGAAGTCCGCTGCGGCGCGCACCCGGGCATTGAGCCCCGACGCGGATGCCACGTTGCGCGGCGCCACGTACATCTGCTCCTCGACCTCGATCGGCGCGCCCTCGGGCTGGCTCTCCACGCGCAGGGTCGCCGGCCGCGGGAGGACGGTCACGCTGGCCGAACCCTCCACGCCGTGGCTGTCGGTCGCGACGAGACGGATCCGGTAGGAGCTGTCGAGCCCGTGGTCCTGCAGCGGGACGAAGTCGGCCTCGCGGAGCCCGGCGATGTCCGTGTACGGATGCATGTGCGACCCGTGGATGAGGCGGATCTCCCAGCGCAGGTTCGCTTCGGGGAAGCCGCCGGCCTCGTCTGCGTCCGTCGCGTCGCCTGCGAGCCGCATCGACACGCCGCCGTCGTAGACCTCGTCGGCCACCGGCGCGTCGATCTGCACGCGTGGGCGGTGGCGATCGACGAGCACCTGGACGGAGTCCGTCGCGGACCGCCCGCGTCCGTCGTCCACCGTGAGCCTGGCGGTGAACACCCCCGCGGCGGGGTACGTCCTCGTGGGCGCGACCTCGGTGCTGTCGGTCGTGCCGTCCCCGTCGAAGTCCCACGCGTACGTGAGGGTGTCGGTGTTCGGGTCGGACGAGTCGCTGCCGTCGAAGCGGGCGGTCGCGCCGCCGGCGATCTCCTCCTGCTCGACCTTGGCGACGGCCGTCGGCGCGCGGTTCGCGGGGGCGTGGGCGATGCGCACGACGCGGCCCGGCCCCGAGTAGTCCTCGTTCGGGCCGGCCGTGACGAAGTCGACGACCACGAGGTCGCCGTTCGGGGCCTCGGTCAGCTGGGTGAAGGCGGGGCGCTCGGTGAACAGCACCGAGCTGTTGGCTTCGCCGAAGTGCTCGATGAGCGGCGGCGTCATGAGGAACGTCCCCGGGGACGAACCCGGGCGGAACCGGCGGATGAACCCGCGCGCATAGTCCCCGAAGAACAGGTTGCCGGCGTACTCGGCGGGGTATTCGCCCCCGTCGTAGACCGGGCCGGCGAGGATGGCGGCGTCGGCCTTGCCGCCGCTGGGCGTCGCGTGCTTGTACGCGAAGTCGGGGAAGTCGACGACCGACGTCCCGTAGCGCGAGCAGTCGGCGTACGTGCTGTAGGGATTCGGACCGACCTCGAAGCCCTCCCAGCACGGCCACCCCGCGTTGGCGCCGGGCCGCACACGGCCGAGCTCCTCATACGTGGCGTGGCCGACGTCGGCGATGATCGGGCGTGCGCCGTCCTGCGGCGGCAACGTGAAGCGGAACGGGTTGCGGAAGCCCTTGGCGTAGAGCTTCGTGCACGTACGGTCGAGGTCCTCGACCGCCGGGCAGAACGGGTGCCCGGCGAGCCCTCGGCCCTCCCGGTCGACCCGCAGGATCTTGCCGTAGTACGTCTCCTCGTTGTACGTCCGCAGGCGCCGCGGGCGGGCGCCGACGTTGCCGAGGTCGACCGTCTGCGCATCGCCCGTGCCGAACCAGATGCTGCCGTCGCGGGGGTCGCTGATCACGGTGCCGATGGTGTGCGTCTTGGCTGACGCGGGGATGCAGTCCACCGCCGCGTCGCCCGCGGTGTCGTGCTTCCCGTCAGGAACGTCGCCCGCGGGCACGAACGCGTCGTTGGGGAAGCACTCGCCCTGGTCGGATTCACCGCCGGCGAGCGTCTTCTCTCCGGTGATCTGGTTGTCCGCAGAGACCGTGAGCCGGACGAGCCGTGAGCTGTGCGGCCCGGTGTCATCGGTGCTGTCGCTGTCGGCGACGAACAGGACGTAGAGGTAGCCGTTGTCGGCGAAGTCGGTGTCCGTCGCGATGCCGAGCAGCCCGCGGTCCACGGCGGAGTTGACGCGGTCGCGCCAGTCCAGCAGCGGCGTCGCGCGCAGCGTACCGTCCGCCAGCCGGACCCTGACCCGGCCGGGCTGCTCGGCGATGAACATCCGCCCGTCGCTCGCGGGCGCGAACGCGACGGCCGTGGGCTGTGAGAGTCCCTCGGCGAGCGTGATCTCCTCGAAGTCGGCGGGCAGCGCGTGGGCGGCCGCGGGCAGGAGGAGCAGCGCAGCCAGCGCGGCGAGCAGCGCGCGGATCATCGGCGGCCTCGCGGCCTGGTCACGGTGACGGCGGCATCGCGGCGCACGAGCACGCGGCCCGTCTCATCGAGCGCGCGCAGCCGGACGGTCATCGCCCCGGCGGGCAGCGCGCCTCGCAGCTCCAGGCGCCAGCGGCGCGTCGCGTCGGTCCCGGTGACCTTGGCGGGCAGCCAGGTGGGAGACGCGCACGACCGCGGTGCCGCGAACGTACCGCGCGACCGTGACCACCACGCGCAGCGCTTGCCGTGGCGGCGCATGACGGCGACGTCGACGCGCCGGGCCGTGTCGAGGTCGAGGAGCCCACCTCGCAGCTGGCGCGGGAGGACGCGGGCGGCGCGGAGGCGGTCGAGCGTCAGCCGCCCGGCCCGCGGTGCCGGATCCTGCGCGTCGGTGACACGCAGGCCGGTCCCGCCGGTGTCCGGG
>JBPPNC010000189.1:0-4161 GCA_051306365.1 Solirubrobacteraceae bacterium | reverse complement strand
CGGACGGGCGTCTTCGCCGTCGGCTGCTTGAGCTTGGTCCTCTTCTGCTTGGCCAGACACTTCTTGTAGGCCGAGGTCTGCTTCCTGCTCGCGCCCCTCCGCGGCTTTCTGCAGACCACCTTCTTTGCCGGAGTCTTGCGCTTGGGCTTGGCCTTCGCGCTCCGGCGTGCTGACGTCGTCCCTGCCGCCACCCGTGCCGTCCTTGGTCAGAAGTCGGTAGGGATGGTGCGGCATCGCCAAACGCGTCTGGCCGTCTGTCCGATTCCCGTCTCGGCGTCCAGGGGCGTGCCATGCGACGGCGGCGCCTCGTAGGCTGTGCGCCCGATGACCGACGCTCTCGCCTTCGCGGGTGTCGCACGTCAGGCCGCGCTCATCCGCGCCGGTGACGTCGACCCCGTCTCCCTGGTTGAGCTCACGCTGGACCGCATCGCGCGGATCGACCCGCAGCTGAACGCGTTCCGCGTCGTCTTCACCGACCAGGCGCGCATGGAGGCCGAACGTGCCGCGGCACGCGTGCGGCTCGGTGAGGAGTTGCCGCTGCTGGGCGTGCCCGTGGCGGTCAAGGACGACCTGCCCGTCGCGGGCCAGGTGCGTGCGCTCGGCTCGCGGGCGCACGGCGGACCGGAGCCGGCCGACGCGCTGGCGGTGCGCCGACTGCGCGATGCGGGCGCGATCATCATCGGCATCACCCGCGTGCCGGAGCTCTGCATCTGGCCGTTCACCGAGACGCTCGCGGGCGGCGTGACGCGCAACCCGTGGAACCTCGAGCACACGCCGGGCGGGTCCAGCGGCGGGTCGGGCGCGGCGGTCGCCGCGGGCCTGGTGGGCATGGCGACGGCGTCCGACGGCGCCGGGTCGATCCGCATCCCCGCGTCCTGGAACGGCCTGTTCGGGCTGAAGCCCACGCGGGACCTCGTCCCGACGGACCCGATGGTGAAGCCGTGGCGCGGCCTGACGGTGGTCGGCGTGCTGACGCGCACCGTGGCCGACACGGCGCTGGGGCTCGAGGTCATGAGCGGCCAGCCGCTCGTCGCGGCGTCACGGCAACCGCTGCGGCCGTTGCGGATCGCGCTGTCGGTGCGTTCGCCGCTGCCGACCCCCGTCCCGGTCGACCCGGCATGGCGCTACGCCGCGCAGTCCACAGCGGAACTGCTCGAGCAGCTCGGCCACACCGTGATCGAACGCGAGATGCGGGTTGGCCCGAAGACCGTGGCGGCGATCACGGCGCGCTACCTCACGGGCATCGCCGACGACGCGGAGGCGATGGCGCACCCTGAGCGGCTCGAGCGCCGCACCCGCGGGATGGCCAGGATCGGCGCGGGCGCACGTCGCGTCCTGCCGACGGTCGAGCGCTGGGACGCCGACGTCATGGCTGAGTGCAGCGCGGTGTTCGACGACGTCGACGTGGTGCTGACGCCCGCGCTCGCCCAGCCGCCCCAGGAGATCGGCAAGTGGGAGGGCATGGGCCCGCTGCGCACGCTCGAAGGCTCGCTGCGACGGGTGCCGTTCTCGCCGATGTGGAACGTCGCGGGCTTCCCGGCCGCGTCGGTTCCCGCAGGCCTGGACGGCGACGACCTGCCGCGCGCCGCGCAGCTCGTGGCGCCGGCGGGCCAGGACGCGCTGCTGCTCCAGCTCGCCGCCCAGATCGAGCAGGCGCGGCCGTGGGCCGACGCGCTGCCGCCGGTGCGATGAGCCCGCGCCCGGTCGCCCTACGCGTCATCGCGTCCGAAGCCGCCCGCGCGGCGGGCGACGTGCTGCGCGAGCGGTTCATCATGCGGTCCGAGCTCGTGGTGCGAGCCAAGTCGTCGCCGACGGACATGGTCTCAGACGCCGACGAGGCGGCCGAGGCGGAGATCCGCCGCGTGCTCGGCGCCCGCCGTCCCGACGACGCGATCCTCGGCGAGGAGGGCGGCCGGACGGGGAGCGGGGCGCTGGAGTGGGTCGTCGACCCGCTCGACGGCACGACGAACTACCTGTACGGCATCCCCGCGTGGTGCGTGAGCGTGGCGGTGCGCGACGCCGACGGGGGGTTGGCGGGTGTCGTCTTCGACCCGGTGCGCGATGAGGTCTTCGCCGCCGAGCGCGGCGGCCCGGCGACCCTGAACGGCGAGCCGCTGTGGCGCGACGACGACCCGGAGCTCGCGGTGTCGCTCATCGGCACCGGGTTCGGCTACGACGCGGCCGTGCGCGAGCGCCAGGCGGCGGTGGCGGCGACCTTGCTGCCGCGGGTGCGCGATCTTCGGCGCGTGGGCGCCGCGGCGCTGGATCTCGCGTGGACGGCGGCCGGCCGGCTCGACGGCTACTACGAGCGGGGCGTCCAGCCGTGGGACATCGCGGCCGGCGCGCTCATCTGCGAGCGCGCGGGCCTGGACGTCCGCGACTTGTCCCCGCGGGGCGAGCTGCCCGGTGGCCTGCTCGCGGCGCCCGCCGGGCTGGCGGACGCGCTCGCGTCGTACGTGGCCTGACCTCTGCCCTAGCCGCCGTGGACCGAGACGTGCTCGGGCGCGATGCGGAACCGCACGCGCTGCTCGCCGGGCTGGCGGAACGGGTACTCGTCCTGGCCGAGGTACTTCTTCGCCAGGTGGTTGGCGTGCTCGTCGGCGGTCTCGTGGTCCTCGCCCGCGAGGCGGCCGCGGATCATCGCGTAGCGGTACGGGTTGTCCTTGTCGGCGACGAGCAGGGTGATGCGCCCGTCGCGGCGCAGGTTCTCCGGCCATGCGCGGCCCTCAGCGCTGTTGAGGTACACCTCGTCGCCGTCGACGTCGACCCACACGAGCGCCGCGTGCGGCGACCCGTCCTTGCGGATGGTGGACACGTGCGCGAAGTTCGGGGCTTCCAGCAGTTCGGTGGCCTGGGGATCCATGGCGTTGCTCCTCGGTGGTGGGGTGGACGGTCGTGTCTGCGGTCCTTGAGGGTACGCGGCTACGCCTTGGGGCCGATGAACGCGTCGAGTCTGGCGACGGAGGCGCGCCGGGAGACGCTGGTCGCGCACCGCCCGCTGGGTCGCCGGTCGACTCGACGATGCCCAGATCGCTCGCGTCGAAGTAGATGTTCAGGCGGTGGACCTCCTTCGGATGCGCGCCGATCCATCCGTCGCCGAGATACAAGCCGAGGAGGTAGGGCGTAGGCCGCCGACGACGTCACGGTACGAACACATGTTCGTATACCGGGTGTCCTGTCGAACAGTGCCCGGGGCGGGATTCGAACCCGCATGGGCCGAAGCCCAATGCCTTTTGAGGGCATCGTGTAAACCAGTTCCACCACCCGGGCGGGAGGCCGGTACAGCCTAGAGAACCGGGCCTACGCCCAGGCGCTCGCGCTACGCGTCGATCCGTCAGGCATGCGCTCCACCTCGACATGCCACTGCTGCGAGAACCCGCGCATCGCGAACGCGATGAGCAGGAGCTGCACCGGCACGAGTACCGCGGTGAGCAGGCCGAGCAGGCCTGCACCGAGCATGGGGTCGGTGAACCCGTCGGCATCTCGCGCGAACCACGCGGGGGCCGCGATCGCGGCGAAAATCAGCAGGATCGCGGCGAGCGCGGCCGTGAGCGGCAGCATGCCGCTGCGCCACTGGGAGACGTAGTACGCGAGCAGCAGGTAGACCGCGACGTAGACGATCTGCAGGTTGCGCCCGCCCGTCAGCACGTCCCAGCCGCCGACCGTGATGACCGCAACGAGGAACGCCGAGATCAGCAGCAGCGCGATCACGATCGCGCGCGTGGACTTCGACGCGGCCGTCTCGCGGTTGGGGTGCTCCAAGATCTTCTCGGGCTCAGCCATGAATGCGGACCATACAATCGCTCGCGGCACAGCGGCGCACTTCTTCTGCTCCGGGGTGCCTTGCGGGCGTGGTGAAACTGGTAGACACGCCAGCCTTAGGAGCTGGTGGCGCAAGCCGTGGGGGTTCGAGTCCCTCCGCCCGCATCATGAGCTCGACGTTCGAAGCCCCACGGAAAAGACATACGTGGGCGCTGCTTCGCTTCCGGCGGGACGCAACGGCGGCGGCGTCGGCTCCGACCTGCTGCTCGTTAGGAAGCGTCAGTTATCAAGCTGATGGTTTGATGGTGTAGTTCCACTCGCCGTGGAACTCGTCGGGGGTGAGGTTGACCTTGGCGAGTTGGGTGTCGGTGATCTTGATCGCGCGCTCGTAGCTGTTCT
>JBPPNC010000136.1:0-5907 GCA_051306365.1 Solirubrobacteraceae bacterium | reverse complement strand
GTGATCTCGCTCGGCGGCATCGTCGTCAGCCAGTCGATCCGCATCGGCGGCGACGAGTTCGACGAGGCGATCATCACCTACGCCAAACGCGAGTACAAGCTGCTCATCGGCCAGCAGACGGCCGAGGAAGTGAAGCTCGAGATCGGGTCGGCGTACCCGATGCCCGAGGAGGTCCAGGCGGAGATCCGCGGCCGCGACATGGTGTCCGGCCTGCCGAAGACCGTCGTCCTCACGAGCGAGGAGATCCGCCAGGCGCTCGAGGAGCCGCTGTCGCAGATCATCGATGCGGTGAAGGAGACCCTGGACCGCACGCCGCCCGAGCTTTCGAGCGACATCATGGACCGTGGCATCATGTTGGCTGGTGGCGGTGCCCTCCTGCAGGGCCTCGACGAGCGACTGCGCGAAGAGACGCAGATGCCGGCGCACCTCGCCGAATCACCCTTGACCTGTGTGGCGGTGGGATCCGGCCGCTCCCTCGAGGAGTTCGAAGTGATCCACCGCGCCAGCCGCAATTCCCGGCAGCGCCGTCGCCGCTACTAGCGCGCGGCCCTCAGTGATGAAGACCTTGGAGCTTTCCCCCACGTGTACGACAAGTCGGTCCGGCGACGCCGGGCGGTCCTCGGGCTGCTCGTCGTCAGCTGCCTGATCCTGCTGACGGCCTCCTTCGGCGAATCCGCCGGTGGTGGGCTGCGCTCGATCCAGCGCGGTTTCAACGAGGTGATCAGCCCCATCCAGGAGGGCGCGAGCCGTGCGCTGAAGCCGGCGCGTGACCTTGTGGGCTGGTTCGGCGACACCCTCGACGCCAAGGGCGACGTCAAGCAGCTGCGCGCCGAGCGCGACGCGCTGCGCCAGGAGATCGTCGCCAACGAGGCCGCGGCGCGGGAGAACGGCGAGCTGCGCGCGCAGCTGGAGATGACGCAGGCGCTCGGCCTGGGCGACTACGGCCCGAAGGGCGCGCGCGTCATCAACTACGACCCGAGCGTCTGGTACGCCCGGATCGGGATCGACAAGGGCAGCTCGGACGGCATCCGCGAGGGCATGCCCGTCATCGCGTCCGGCGGGCTCGTGGGCCATGTCCTCGAGGTCACGCGCGGTTCGGCGCAGGTCACGCTCATCACCGACCACACCTCCGGGGTGCCGGCGCGGACGAACAAGGGGCACCCGCGGCCGGTGCAGGGCGTCGTGGAGAGCTCGGGCGCGGGCAACCCGAACGACCTCGTCATGAACTACACGCCGCCGCGCAGCACCGTGCGGGTGAAGGACCGCATCGTGACCTCGGGAACCAACTCGCGCCGCTTCGAGTCGCTGTACCCGCCGAACCTGCCGATCGGCCAGGTCACGCGCATCGAGGATCCGGGCGCCGACAGCCAGGAGATCCACCTGCGACCGTACGTCGACCTGCGGGCCCTGGAATTCGTCCAGGTCCTGACCGCCGTGAACGGAGGTGACGTCGAGTGAGCGAGAACCGCCAGCTTCTGCTGCGCGTCGCGCTGCTCGGGGTCGTCACGGTGATCCTCCAGATCACGCTGATCAGCCAGCTGCGGATCGCCGGCGGCATCGCGGACCTCGTGCCGCTGGTCGTGCTCGCCGTCGGGCTGCTGTGCGGGGCGATGAGCGGGGCGGTCTTCGGCTTCGCCGTCGGGTTCTTCCTCGACGTCGCGCTGTTTCACACCCTGGGGATCTCGTCCCTGCTGCTGCTGACGATCGGCTACGTCGCAGGCCGCGTCCGTGACGCCCGGGATCCCGAGGGCGCGTTCGTCCCGCTGTTCGGCGCGGCGGCCGCCACGCTGGCCTGGGTGCTGGGCTACGCGATCATCCAGTTCCTGCTCGATGTGGAGGCGCCCGTCAGTGGCGTCATCCTTCGTCAGACGCTCGTGACGATGCTGCTGAACATGCTCTTGGCGTTGCCGGTGTACGCGCTGGTGCGATCCTGGTTGTTGCCCGCACTGCCCGCGGACCCCCGTAGGCGCCGTCGTCGCGCCACGACCACGTCCCTCTTCCCGCTGCAGCGCGCGCGCTGATCCATGGTCGATCCCGTCCCAGACCGCCGTCCGCCCATCACGCCGCAGCTCGCGCTGCGGGTGGCGATGTTCGGCGGCATCGCGCTCGTCCTGTTCGCCGTCATCTTCTTCCGCCTGTGGTACCTGCAGGTGCTCTCCGGCGACCAGTACCTCGCCGAGGCGAACAACAACCGCGTCCGCGAGCTCCGCATCCAGGCGCCGCGCGGCGAGATCGTCGACCGCAACGGGCGCGTGCTCGTCACGAACCGCCGCGCGATCGTCGTGCAGCTCGACCCGGCGAAGCTCCCGGACGAGGAACGCGACCTCGCGGCGACCTGGGGGCAGCGGGCCGGGCAGCGCGCGGCGCGGCCGAAGGGCCGGCGTGGGGCGGAGGTCCCGATCCCGCCGAACGCCGACCCGGCGCTCGAGGCGCGCTACGAGCGCCTCGCCGAGGTGCTGGGCACGTCTGCGAACGCCATCCACCGCACCGTGGTCCGCCAGCTTGCGCAGGTGCCCTACGCCGACGTGCGGGTGAAGACCGACGTCCCGCGCTCGATGCTGAACTACATCTCCGAGCGCAAGGCGCAGTTCCCCGGCGTCCGGGTGGAGCAGGTGTACCTGCGGCAGTACCCGCGCGACCAGATCGCGGCGCAGCTGCTCGGCACGGTCGGTGAGATCAGCCCGGCCCAGCTGCGCAGGAAGCGTTACCGCGACGTCAAGCAGGGCACGATCATCGGGCAGGACGGCCTCGAGTACGAGTACGACAACTACCTGCGCGGCAAGGACGGGCTGCGGCGGGTGCAGGTCGACGCGCTCGGGCGGCCCAAGGGCAACCTGCGGGAGGTCGACCCGACGGCCGGGCGCGAGGTCAAGCTGTCGCTCGACGTGCGGTTGCAGAAGACGGCGCAGGATGCCCTGGGCGAGGTCGGTGGCGGCAAGCCGGGCGCGGCCGTCGCGCTGGACCCGCGCAACGGCGAGGTGCTCGCGATGGCGTCGTACCCGAGCTTCGACCCCGCGGTGTTCACCAAGCCGCTCACGCAGAGCCAGTACGACGAGCTCGTCAGCGACGAGAACGGCGCGCCGATCTTCAACCGCGCCATCGGCTCGGCGTACCCGACCGCCTCGACCTTCAAGATCATCACCGCGATGGCGGCGCTGGAGACGGGAACCCGCAGCGCCGAAGACGTCATCAGCGACGGCGGCGTCTTCAAGCTCGGCGAGCAGGAGTTCAAGAACGCCGGCGACGCGGTGAACGGCGCGATCGACCTCCGCAAGGCGATGGAGGTCTCCAGCGACGTCTACTTCTACCAACTGGGCGCGAAGCTCAACAACCTCCGCGGCCAGGTGCTGCAGACGTGGGCACGCAAGCTCGGCATCGGTCGCCGGACGGGGATCGATCTGCCCGGCGAGTTCAAGGGCCTAGTGCCGGACAAGGGATGGCGCAAGGGGCTTGCCGCCGAGGAGCGGTCGTGCCGGCGCAAGAAGAAGATCGCGCTGAACGCCGACGTGTATGCGGCCGCCGCCGCAGGCTGTGGGATCTCTGACATGCGTGAGTGGTCGGCGGGCGACAACGTCAACCTCTCCGTCGGCCAGGGCGACCTCCAGGCCACGCCGCTGCAGCTCGCGACCGCCTACACGACGCTCGCCAACGGCGGCCGACGCCTGAAGCCGCACCTCGGCCTGGAGATCAACGACAGCCAGGGCCGCGCGATCCAGCGCATCGAATCGGAGGGCACCACGAAGGTCGACTTCGACCCCGCCAACCGGCAGGCGATCATGGACGGCCTGAAGCTCGCGGCGTCCGGCCCGTCGGGGACGTCCACGGACGTCTTCAAGGGCTGGCCGCACGACCGCTACCCGGTGTACGGCAAGACCGGCACCGCCGAGCGCGGGCCGACGAAGGCCGACCAGTCGTGGTACGCCGCGTACGTGCCCGATGAGCGCAAGCCGATCGTCGTTGTCGCGACCGTCGAAGAGGGCGGTTTCGGCGCGGACACCGCGGCGCCGATCGCCCGGCAGATGCTGTCGCAGTGGTTCTTGGGCGAGGCCGGCGACGTGGTGCGCGGGGAGTCCCGGTCGCGCTGATGAACGAGCCCTCGATCCGCCGTCCGCGCTCGCTGGCGCTGCCGTTCGACCCGCTGCTGCTGCTCGCGACGGTCGGGATCATGATCTGCTCGCTCGCGGCGATCGGCGCCTCGACGGAATCCAACGCGTTCGTCAACCGGCAGGCGATGTTCTTCGCCGTCGGCTTCGTCGCGATGGTCGCGATCAGCCGCTTTGACTACACCCGGACCCGCGAGCTCAAGTACGGGCTCTACAGCCTGTCGATCGTGCTGATCTTCGCGACGTGGGCGTTCGGCGGGGTCACGCGAGGATCGCGCCGTGCCATCCAGCTGCCGTTCTTCGAGGTGCAGAGCTCGGAGCTCGTCAAGGTCCTGCTCATCCTCGTGCTGAGCGCCGTGGTGGTCGACCGCGCCCGCGATCTCGGCAGCCGCCAGACGACGGCGCGGATCATGTTGCTCGCGCTCATCCCCGCGGCGCTGGTCATGCTCCAGCCCGATCTCGGTGGTGCGCTCGTGTACGTCATGACCGGCGTGGCGGTCCTGTTCGTCGCCGGTGTCCCGTGGTACCGGCTGGCGGTGCTCGCCGGGCTCGGCGCCGCCGCGATCGCGGTGGTGCTGGCCGTCGGCCCCGCCGTTGGCGTCAGCGTGCTGCAGGATTATCAGCTCGAACGGCTCACGTCCTTCCTCCATCCGTCCGATGTGCAGGGAGACGCGGGGTATCAGCAGAACCAATCCCTGATCGCGGTCGGCGCCGGCCAGCGCACCGGCCGTGGCGAGCTGTCATCCCAGACCAACTTGAGCTTTCTGCCCGAAACCCACACCGATTTCATCTTCGCCGTCGTCGGCGAGCGGTGGGGCTTCGTGGGCGCCGCCTTCATCCTGACCCTCTACGCGCTGCTCCTCTGGAGAGGGCTGCGCATCCTCACGATCTCGAAGAATCTGTACGGGGCGCTCATCGCCGGCGCGATCGTCGCGATGATGCTCTTTCAGCTCTTCGTCAACGTCGGCATGAACATCGGAATCATGCCCATCACCGGGCTCCCTCTGCCTCTTCTGTCCTACGGGGGATCGTCCGTCCTGACCACCCTCATCGCCATTGGCCTCCTGCAGTCGATCTACGCGCAGGGCCAAGCGGCGGCCGCGACCAAGGGTCGCGTGCTCACCATGTGAATTCGCAAGGAATGAACCTTTGAAGAAGCAAGTGCTTGTGAGCGTCGACCGGGGAGAGACCCGCGTCGCGCTGATGGAAGAGACCGAGACCAAGTCGAAGCCGCGGAAGAAGAACGATCCGGCCGCCGGGTACCGCACCGCGGAGATCTACCTGGAGCGCCGGGGCAACCGTTCGATCGTCGGCAACGTCTACAAGGGCAAGGTCGACAACGTCCTGCCCGGCCTCGAAGCCGCGTTCGTCGACATCGGGCTGGAGAAGAACGGCTTCCTGCACGTCGACGAGATCGTGCTGCCGGGCGTGGAGACGCCGCGGCGCGGCCGGGGCAAGGAGGGCGGCAAGAAGATCACCGACCTCCTCAAGCCGGGCCAGGAGATCGTCGTGCAGGTCGTCAAGGACCCGCTGAAGAGCAAGGGCGCGCGGCTGTCGATGGAGCTGACGATCGCCGGTCGCTACATGGTCTACGCCCCGATGGGCGAGGGCGTCGGCGTCTCGCGGCGCCTGGACGACAAGGAGCGCGAGCGCCTGCGCAAGGAGACCAAGGGCTTGGATCTCCGCGGCGGCGGAGCGATCATCCGCACCGCGGCCAGCGGCGCCAAGCGCGACGACTTCGAGCGCGAGCTGCAGTATCTCTTCAAGCTGCATGAGGTCCTCGAGAAGCGCGTCGAGGAGACGC
>JBPPNC010000116.1:0-2353 GCA_051306365.1 Solirubrobacteraceae bacterium | reverse complement strand
TAAGACTCTCTGCGCCGATGGTACTGCAAGGGGGACCTTGTGGGAGAGTAGGACACCGCCGGACTTCTTTGTGAAATGGCCACCCAGCAATGGGTGGCCATTTTGCTTTAACGACCAGGAGATCACGTGAGCCAGACGCCACCACGGGACGAGAACGAGCAGCGGCCCGCGCGCCGTGAGGATGCCGCAAAGGGGGGCCGCCCGCACCGTTCCGGTGCTCCACGCGGCGGCAAGCCGACGAGCGGGAGACCCTCGAGCGACAAGCCGAGCGGCGGCAAGGGCCGCGATGGGCGGCCGGCGCGGGCCGGGGAGCAGCGACTGTGGACCCGTGAGGGCAAGCCCGCGCGCAACGACGCGAGCGCGCGCATCCCGGAGTCCAGGCAGGACACCGATCCTTTCGGCACCAAGTCGGTGCGCACGCGGCACGACGACCCGGCGCTGCCGGACGCCGTCACGGCCAAGGACCTGGACCGTATCGCGCGCAACGAGCTCAAGACGCTCGCCGCGGAGAATCAGGAGCTCGTCGCGAGGCACCTGGCGATGGCGGCCCGGTTGATCGCCGAGGATCCCGCGCTCGCCCACCAGCACGCGATCTCGGCCGCCCGCAGGGCCGGTCGGATCGGCATCGCGCGCGAGACTCTCGCGATCACCGCCTACGCCACCGGGGACTACGCGCTGGCCCTGCGCGAGCTGCGCACCTACCGGCGCATCACCGGCCGGGACGACCAGCTGCCCATGATGGTCGATTGCGAACGCGGCCTCGGGCGACCCGAGCGCGCACTCGAGCTCGGCCGATCGGTGGCCCGGTCGAGCCTGCCGGTGCCCGTGCAGGTGGAGCTCGCGATCGCGATGTCCGGCGCGCGTCTCGATCTCGGGGATGCCCCGGCGGCGCTGCGGGAGCTCGAGATCCCGCAACTCGACCCCGCGACCGCCTTCTCCTACAGCCCCGGTCTGTTCGATGCATACGCCACGGTGCTGGAGGAGCTCGGTCGCCAGGCGGAGGCCGACGAGTGGTTCCTGCGCGCCGATGTCGCGGTCGCCGCGCTGAGCGGCGATGACGAGGACGACCTGATCGAGGTCGTCGAGGAGGAGCTCGGGGAAGCGCCCGAATGAGCCCGACACCCATCGACGGCGTCGATCTCGTGCTCGCCGACCTCGACGGCGTCGTCTATCGGGGGCCCGGAGCGATCGAATATGCCGTCGAGAGCATAAATACGATTCCGGCCTCGACAAGGGTCGCGTACATCACCAACAATGCCTCTCGCACGGACGTCTCGGTCGCCGAGCACCTGACCGGCCTCGGGCTGGACGTCGAACCCGGCGACGTCGTGACCTCGCCGCAGGCCGCCGTCCGACTGCTCGCGGGCCTCGTGCCGGCCGGCTCGACGATCCTCGTGGTCGGCGGCGACGGGCTCGAGTCCGAGGTGCGCAAGGCCGGCTTCGCGGTGACGCGCTCGGCCGAGGACCGGCCCGCTGCGGTCGTGCAGGGCTTCGCTCCCGAGGTCGGCTGGGCCCAGCTCGCCGAGGCGGCATACGCCCTGCAGGGCGCGGGCGCCGAGACGCCGTGGGTCGCCACGAACACCGACTGGACCATCCCGCTCGCCCGCGGCACCGCGCCGGGCAACGGCACGCTCGTCTCCGCCGTGCACACCGCGATCGGGCGGCTGCCCGTCGTCGCAGGTAAGCCCGAGGTCGCGATCTTCCAGGAGGCGATGGCCAGGTTCGGGGCCGAGAACGCCCTCATGATCGGCGACCGACTCGACACGGACATCCTCGGGGCGAACCGGGCGGGCATCCCTTCGGCACTCGTGCTCACGGGCATCGACCAGGCCAAACAGGTGCTGGCCGCGGTGCCGCAGGAGCGCCCGACCTACCTGCTCGACGACCTGCGCGGCCTGCACGAGCCGTACCCCGAGACGCTGCAGCAGGATGGGCTGACGATCGTCGGCACTGCCGCGGTGCGCCGTGAGGGGCAGGTGCTGACCGTGGAGCGGGGCGAGGGGATCGACCTGTTGCGCGCGGGTGCTGCCGCGATCTGGAATTCGGGGCTCGCGATCTACGCGCTGCGGGTGCCCGAGAAACTCTATTCTTGAGCCATGGATGACGACGTCGAGACGGATGCGCTGCTGCCGCGCCTGCGCCTGATCGAGGACCAGCCGCTCGAGTCCCGCGCCGCCGCCTATGCACAGCTGCACGACGAGCTGCAGCACATCCTCGAGGGTGGCGACTCGACTGCCTGAGCGTCTCGACGCCGCGATCGCCGCGCGGGGACTCGCCCGGTCGCGTACCGTCGCCGCCAAGCTCATCGCCGACGGCCTCGTCACGGTCGACGGCGTCCCGGTCGTGAAGGCTT
>JBPPNC010000115.1:0-2308 GCA_051306365.1 Solirubrobacteraceae bacterium | reverse complement strand
GTGCGGCGATCGCCGCATCCAGGCGTTCGTCAGGCAGTCGAGTCGCCGCCCTCGAGGATGTGCTGCAGCTCGTCGTGCAGCTGCGCGTAGGCGGCGGCGCGGGACTCGATCGGCTGGTCCTCGATCACGCGCAGGCGCGGCAGCAGCGCATCCGTCTCGGCGTCGTCGTCCATGGCTCAAGAATAGAGTTCCTCGGGCACCCGCAGGGCGTAGATCGCCAGACCCGAGTTCCAGATCGCGGCGGCGCCCGCGCGCAGCAGGTCGATGCCCTCCCCGCGCTCGACCGTGAGCACCTGGCCGTCGCGGCGCACCGCGGCTGCGCCCACGATCGTCAGCCCGTCCTGCTGCACGGTCTCCGGGTACGGCTCGTGCAGGCCGCGCAGGTCCTCGAGCAGGTAGCTCGGGCGCTCCTGCGGCACCGCGGCGAGCACCTGCTTGGCCTGATCGATGCCGGTGAGCACCAGCGCCGAACGGATGCCGGCGCGGTTCGCCCCGAGGATGTCGGTGTCGAGCCGGTCCCCGATCATGAGCGCGCTGGCGGAACCGAACCGCGCCATCGCCTCCTGGAAGATCGCGACCTCGGGCTTGCCCGCGACGACCGGCAGCCGCCCGATCGCGGTGTGCACGGCCGAGACGAGCGTGCCGTTGCCCGGCGCGGTGCCCCGGGCCTGCGGGAAGGTCCAGTCGGTGTTCGTCGCGACCCACGGCGTCTCGGCGCCCTCGCCCTGCAGGGCGTAGGCCGCCTCCGCGAGCTGGGTCCAGCCGACCTCGGGAGCGAAGCCCTGCACGACCGCGGCGGGACGGTCGTCCGCCGAACGCGTGACCTCGAAGCCGGCCTTGCGCACCTCGGTCGTCAGTCCGTCCCCGCCGACGACGAGGATCGTCGAACCGGCCGGCACGAGACCGGCCAGCAAACGCATGGCGGCTTGCGGTGAGGTCACGATATCGCTCGCCGCGACCTGCAGCCCGAGCTCGGTGAGGTGCTCGGCGACGGCGGCGTCGGTGCGGGAGGCATTGTTGGTGATGTACGCGACCCGCGTCGGGGCGGGAATCGCATTTATGCTCTCAACGGCATATTCGATGGCCCCTGAGCCCTTGTAGACGACGCCGTCGAGGTCGACGAGCACGAGGTCGACGCCGTTCAGCGGTGTCGGGCTCACTCGGGCTCCTCCCCGAGCTCATCCTCGATGACCTCGATGAGGTCTTCTTCGTCGTCGCCGCTGAGCGCCGCGACCGCGACGTCGGCACGCAGAAACCACTCGTCCGCCTCGGCCTGGCGACCGAGATCCTCGAGCACGGTCGCGTAGGCGTCGAACAGACCGGGGCTGTACGAGAACGCGGTCGAGGCATCGAGCTGCGGAATCTCGAGCTCCCGCAGTGCCGCTGCGGCATCCCCGAGGTCGAGACGCGCACCGGACATCGCGATCGCGAGTTCCACCTGCACGGGCACCGGTAGGCTCGACCGGGTCACCGAACGCCCGAGCTCGAGCGCCCGCTCGGGTCGCCCGAGACCACGTTCGCAATCGACCATCATCGGCACCTGGTCATCCCGGCCCGTGATGCGCCGGTAGGTGCGCAGCTCGCGCAACGCCAGGGCGTAGTCACCCGTGGCGTAGGCCGTGATCGCGAGGGTCTCGCGCGCGATCCCGATGCGACCGGCGCGACGCGCGGCGGAGATCGCGTGCTGGTGGGCGAGCGCCGGATCCTCGGCGATGAGTCTGGCCGCCATCACGAGGTGGCGGGCGACGAGCTCCTGGTTCTCCGCGGCGAGCGTCTTGAGTTCGTTGCGGGCGATGCGATCCAGATCCTTGCCCGTCACCGCATCGGGCAGGGCGGGGTCGTCGTGTCGCGCGCGCACCGACTTCGTGCCGAAGGGGTCGGTGTCCTCACGCGATTCGTGGATGCTCGCGCTCGCGTCATTGCGCGCGGGCTTGCCCTCTCGGGTCCAGAGTCGCTGCTCCCCGGCCCGCGCGGGTCGGCCATCGCGGCTCGTGCCGCCCGCAGGTTTGCCGCCATAGGCGGGCTTGCCGCCCGCGGGTTTGCCGCCTGCAGGTTTGCCGCCATACGGGGGCTTGCCGCCGCGCGAGCCGCCCGAGTTCTGCGGCGGGCGGCGGCCGTTGCCGGCGTCATCCCGGCGCGCTGGGCGCTCCTCGTTCTCGTCCCGTGGTGGCTTCTGACTCACGTGATCTCCTGGTCGTTAAAGCAAAATGGCCACCCATTGCTGGGTGGCCATTTCACAAAGAAGTCCGGCGGTGTCCTACTCTCCCACAAGGTCCCCCTTGCAGTACCATCGGCGCAGAGAGTCTTA
>JBPPNC010000097.1:0-10417 GCA_051306365.1 Solirubrobacteraceae bacterium | reverse complement strand
GATGGCACAGTCGTCGG
Organism: Solirubrobacteraceae bacterium; assembly: GCA_051306365.1. Classification (GTDB taxonomy): domain Bacteria; phylum Actinomycetota; class Thermoleophilia; order Solirubrobacterales; family Solirubrobacteraceae; genus Svornostia. The sequence continues at coordinate 10,400 of JBPPNC010000097.1, read as the reverse complement.
TGCCGATCCAGCCCGCGCCCGCGCCCGCTCCCACTCTGGCTCCGGCGCCGGCGCCGGCGCCGGCCCCGACACCGGCCCACGCGGTCGCCGTCGGCGACGCCGCCGCCGTGCCGCTTCCCGGCGGCTCCACGCCCCCGCCCGGGATGTCGCAGGCGCCCCCGGGTTCCCGGGCCGCATAGCCCGTGCGTGCCGAGCCATCCGGCCCGGCCGTCACTTTTCTCGCGCCACACCGTTGAGTGGTTGCGCTCCGCGCTGCCGATGCGGCAATGTGGCGGCGCGACGACGAGAGAACCAACCCCCCACGCGCTGAAAGGACCAGTCGACGGCAATGCAGACCACGCTGGCGCAGTTCAACGAGACGCAGGCGACCGATGCGTTCACCCTGCAGAACTCCAAGCTGCTGAAGGTGCGCCTCGATGCGGTGACCGTCCAGGCGAAGGCCGGGTCAATGGTCGCCTACCAGGGCGACGTGACCTTCGAGCATGCAGGCTCGGGCGGCCTCGGCAAGATGCTGAAGAAGGCCGCCACGGGCGAGGGCACGACCCTCATGAAGGTGACCGGCACGGGCGAGGTGTTCCTCGCGGACACCGCGCAGGACATCCACCTCATCTACCTCGAGAACGACAAGGTCACGGTGAACGGGCCGAACGTCCTGGCGTTCGACGCCGGGATCGACTGGGACATCGAGCGTGTGCAGGGCGCCAGCTCGATGATGGGCGGCGGTCTGTACAACATGGCGTTGGCCGGCACCGGCTGGGTCGCCATCCTCACGGACGGCCCGCCGATCCTCCTGAACGTCGCCCAGGCGCCGACGTTCGCCGACGCGCAGGCCGCGGTGACGTGGTCCTCCGGCGTGTCGACGTCGATCAAGACCGACTTCAAGATGAAGAACCTCATGGGCAAGAGCTCGGGGGAGACCGTGCAGATGGCATTCTCCGGGCAGGGCTGGGTCCTGGTCCAGCCGTCCGAGGGCCGGATCACGGCGATGCCGGCCTCCGGTGGCGGCGGGCTGCTGGGGAATCTCGGCGGCTGACACCCGTATGACGATGCGGTGCCGGCTGCGGATGCGCAGTCGGCACTTCATCTTGTAAAGTGTTGGGGCATGGACCCCGATTGCCCGGTGTGTCGTACGGCAGAGATCGTCTGCGGGAAGTGGACGCTGCTGCTCGTTCGCGACCTCGCCGAGGGCCGCTCCCGCTTCTGTGAACTGGAGCGCTCGCTGGCCGGGATCAGCCCGCGCACCCTCTCGCTGCGCCTGCGCGCGCTGGAGGAGGAGGGCATCGTCGAGCGGCACACGTACCCCGAGGTGCCGCCGCGCGTCGAGTACGCGCTGACGGAGAAGGGCCTGGCGCTGCTGCCCATCGTGGACGGCATGCGCTCCTACGGCCAGCAGTGGCTCGGCGGCGGGTGCGCCGCCGACACGCAGGACGCCGCAGCGCCCGTCGCCGCGTAGTCGCCGCCCCGCCCGCGCCGGTCGGCACCGTCGCAGTCCTGACCGTCGCGGTCATCGCACGGCGTGGTCGCGGGTTCCCCCTCACGCTGTCCGGCGAGGACGCGGCACCCGAGGTGCAGGCCGGTGACCGGATCCGCGTCTTCCCGAACGCCGCGGGGGTGCCGGGCGCCGGACCCGGCGCCTCGTCATCGCACTCGGCCGCGCGAAGGGGGCATGCTGTCCCTGATCGGGCTGGGGCTGAGCCTGCTCGTCGTGTTGCAGTTCATCGTGCCGGCGATCCTGGACGGCTCGCCGCCGCTGCTCGTCGCGCTCGTCGGGGCATGGCCGTGATGCTCGCCACCCTCAGACCGCGCGGCTGTCGCTCGAGGGGCTCGGGTTGATCCTCGCGGTGCCGGTCACGACCGCGCTCGCGGCGATGCTGTCACGGGTGCTCCCCGGCGAGGCGATAGCCGGCGAGGAACTCCACCACCACCACTGACCGCCGCCTGGCACCATCTGAGGTCATGAACGCGATCGCTCGCCGACGCTGGCTCGAGCACACCGACGAGGTGCTGCGCGGCGCGGGCCTGCGCGCGAGCGCCGGGCGCACCGCGGTGGTGGCGCTCCTGGCGGAGCAGGACTGCGTCGTCAGCGCCCAGGAGATCGTCGACGGCCTGCGGGCCTCCGACGGGCCCTCCGCGAGCACGGCGACCGTGTACCGCGCCCTCGAGACGCTGCACGAGTTCGGGCTGGTGCGCCGGTTCGACTCCGGCGAGGGGACGGCGCGCTACGAGCCCGTCGACCCGTCCGGCGAGCACCACCACCATGTGGTGTTCGACGACGGCGAGGTCGAGCCGTTCAGCGACGAGGAACTCGAGCGCGTGATCCACGGGCTGGGCGACCGGCTGGGGCTCGACATCACCGGGCATGACGTGATCCTGCGGGCCAAGCGCTCGACGTGAGGTGCGCGGGGACGCTGCTCGCGGCGGCGTTCATGTCCGCAGGCTGCGGGAAAGACGACGAGCCGGCCACCGCGCCGGAGGCGGTGACCCTCACGCAGGACTACTCGCAGTCGCCGCGGCGCACCCACCGGCCGGGGAGTTGCCCGTCGCGCTGCCCGTCGGCACCGCTCCCGCCGAGCTGAGCGGCAGATCGACGCCATATAGCGACGTGGATCTGCCGCTCGGCGGGGTGGGGGCGCTACGCGGCGCGTGCCACGACCCGCGCGCCGCGCGCCGGGATCATGGTGACGTTGCGGTGCTGGGCGTGCTCGGGCTCGGGGCGGTCGGCCTCGAGGTCCAGCCGCTCGGCCATCGCGCGCAGGACGACCTGCATCTCGGCGAGTGCCAGGGACGCGCCGACGCACCGACGGATGCCGCCGCCGAACGGGATCCATGTGTACGTCCCGGGCTTGGCGCCGAGCCAGCGCTCGGGGCGGAAGCTGTACGGGTCGGGGTAGACGTCCTCGCGGTGGTGGACGAGCAGGATGCTCATCGTGATCGGCGTGCCCGCTGGGACGCCGTACTTGCCGAGTTGCCACGGCTTCGTCACGCGGCGCCCGATGATCGGGATGACCGGCCGGGCGCGCATGCCCTCGTTGATGGTCGCCTCGATCCAGGTGTCGGCGTCGTCGTCGGCGCGCACCGCGTGGATGAGGCGCTCCTGCGCGTCGGGGAACCGGACCAGGCGCTCCCACGTCCATGACAGCGAGTTCGCCGTCGTCTCGTGCCCGGCGAGGACGAGGGTGAGCAGCTCGTCGCGCATTTCGTGGTCGTCCATGCGCTCGCCGTCCTCGGTCTCTGCGCGCATGAGCATCGACATGATGTCCGTCCGCGAGTCCAGGTCCGACGCCTTCCGGCGCTTGGCGATGACCGCGTACGTCGGGCGGTCGAGGATCTCCATGCCGATCCGCGTGAGGCCGACCGGCTCGTCACGGCCGACGTTCATGAACTCGGCGATCTTCGCGCCCGGCGCCGTGGACGCCTCGAGGAGACCTCGGACGGCGGTGCGCAGGCCCCACTCGGCGGTGCCGACCTTCGGGGTGCCCTCGATGCCGAAGACGCCGGACATGATCACGTCGAGCGTGATCGCCTGCATGCGGGGCGCCAGGGAGAACGCCTTGCCCATGGGCCACCGGTCGATCTCGCGGTGCGCGGCCTCCTCGATCATCTGCATGTACTGCGAGACGGCCTCGCCGTGGAAGGACGGCAGCAGCAGTTTGCGCTGGCGCATATGGCGCTCGCCGGCAGCGGTGAGCGTCGAGTTCGGGCCGACGATCGGGCGCAGCGGCGACTCGCCGGTCAGCGACGGGGCGTCGGCCGGCTTGGCGGTGAACAGGGACTTGACGTGGTCGGGGTGGGACGTGATGACGGGGTGGCCCGGGATGATGCCGTCGAAGCGGAACGTCTCGCCGAGCCGGCGCTGCCAGCCGAACACGAACTCGATCTGGCGCTGGCTGAAGCGCAGGACCTGCGCGGTGCGCGGGAGCGGGATCCCCGGCGGGCTCGGCAGGGCGGCGAGCTCCTGCTCCGAGATCGGGCCGGCCGGTGAGGGTGCGGCCTCGCCGATGAGGGGCATGGTGTCCTGCGGATCGACTGCGAGTGTGGCCGGGGTCATCTCGGCACCTCCTTGTACACCACTGTACATCACATGTGCAGTGGTGTACATGGGTTCTGCTCTCTCGCGCGCAGCTTGAACCGGAGTACAGCGGCGACGGGAATCGCGATTGACCGGAAAGCATGCCTGCGTCGCCGCTGCCTCGGCGACGCAGGCAGAAGGTGAGATACCCGCTACCCGCGGGCACCGAAACCGGGGCTACTTGCCGGCGTTGTCGGCGACGTAGTCCGAGACGGCCTGGATCTCCGCCTCGTTGAGCTGGCCGTCGAACGACGGCATGCCACCGCCGCCGGCCTTCACCTGGGCGGAGACCGTGGCGGCGTCGGGCTTCAGCTCGTCGAGGTTGACGCCGAAGCTGCCGTTCGCGTCGGCGGCGGCGAGCGTGTGGCAGCTCGCGCAGTTGGACTTGAAGACCTCCGCGCCGTCCACGGACGCCGTGGCGCCGCCTTCGTCTCCGGCCGGCTGCGTCTCCGCCGCTGGGGCCGTGGCCCCGCCGGAGCCGCCCTCCTCCTCATCGTCTCCGCCGCATCCGGCGGCGACGAAGGCCAGCGCGCAGGCGCCGGTCGCAAGAGCGTGGGCGAGGCGGAAACGTGGACACATGGCCGCATCGTACCCCCACGGTGACGCGGCGGCTCAGCGTGCGGCGCGGCTGATTCCGAGGACGGACCAGGCGCCCGGGTCGGTCGCCTGGTCCGCGCGGCAGGAGACCGGGCGCAGGGTCCCGGTCTCCCGGTGCTCGACGCGCACGGTCACGGTCTCGCCGGGCACGGACAGGACGACGACGTGCGCGTCGCCGTCGGCTTCGGCGCCGAGCACGGTGACCTCGCCGAGCTCACGCAGGTCCAGCTCGCGACGGGCGGCCAGCTCGGCGACCTGCACCGGCTTCGGCCACCCGGCCTGCCCGCGCAGCAGCTCGAGCGGCAGCCGTCCGCCGTCGATGTCGTCGACGAGGTCGGGGACCGCGTCGGCAGGCACCCGGCCGAGCGTGATGCCGAGCGGGAGGACGGCGACGTTCGCGGCGAAGCGGTCCCCGCCGAGGTGCGCCGAATGCCAGGCCCGCTCACCGACGATCCTGCGCAGCTGCGCGAGCACGGGCAGGCCCCGCTTGGCGCAGCACGGGTCCTTTGTGCCGTGCGTGCAGACGAGCCAGCGGGGGTGATCGAGGAGTCGGCCTGCGCCCGTGGGCGTCCCGACGGCGAACGTGTCGAGGTCGAGGTCGAGGAGCTCGTCGGCGTGCGCGATCGGCACCTCCTCGAGCCACCGGTTCCCGGGTTCGAGGCACGCGAGCATCGCGACGCGGCGTTCGCCCGGCACGCGGCCGAGGCGGCGCCGGACGACCTGCAGGCGCATCGCGCGCGCCTCGGCCCGCGCGGCGAGTTCCTCGGCGATCTGGATGTCCAGGTCGCTCTCGCGCAACGCGCTGTGGCCCCACGCGCCGGGCTGCTCGATGACGAGCCATCGCCGCTCCGGCGCGGCGGTTCCGCCAGGGGTCTCGCCGAGCCCCTCGGACTGCGCGGTGCACGGAGGGGACCAGAGCTCGTGGCGGGCGGCGGGCACGAAGTCACAGGCTAGGCGTGCGCCAGCGCGGTTGCCTCACGCATCGGGGCGCGAAGTGGGTAACGGAGCCCCCGTTTCGCGCCCCGATGCACGCCGCTACGCTCCCGGTATGTGCGCCCAATGCATGGTCGGCGGCGCTTCGGCGACCGCGATCCGCTCCTGGCTCGTCGCCCGATCGCCGTGGCTCACGGCCCGTTCGCCGTTAAGATAACGCGAATCATTCGCTGTTAGCCTGGTCGGCATGTCCACCCGCCGCCTGCTGCTCGCCCTCGCCGCCACCACGTCCGTCGTCCTCGCCGCCTGCGGAGACGACGACGGCGGCAGCGCGTCGAGCGCCGGCGGGCCGAAGGTCGTCGCGACCACCACGATCGCGGGTGATCTGGTCCGCAACGTGGCGGGGGACCGTGCCGAGGTCACGACCGTCCTGCCCGAGAACGCCGACCCGCACGACTACGAGCCCCGTCCGAGCGACGCGAAGGCCGTGGCCTCAGCCGGCCTCGTCGTGCGGTCCGGTGGAGATCTCGACGCGTGGCTCGACGACGTCGTCGAGAACGCGGGCAGCGACGCCACCGAGGTGACGCTCATCGACGCGGTGCAGACGCGCAGGGGCGGCCACGACCATGAGGAGGAGGGCCACAGCGAGGAGGAGCACGCTGAGGAGGAGGTCGATCCGCACTGGTGGCAGGACCCGGCCAACGCCGTCCTCGCGGTCGAGGCGATCCGTGCCGCACTGGTGCAGACCGACCCCGCGGGCGCCGCGACCTACGACGAGAACGCCAGGGCCTACACCGCCCAGCTCAAGGCCCTCGACGGGGCGATCGCCGCCTGCATGGACGGCATCCCGGCCGCGGAGCGCAAGCTCGTCACGAACCACGACGCGTTCGGCTACGTCGCCGACCGCTACGACATCGAGGTCGTCGGCACCGTGATCCCCAGCCGGTCGACGCAGTCCCAGGCGTCCGCCGGTGCGGTCACCGACCTCATTCGCACCATCGAGGCCGAGGACGTCCGGACGGTCTTCGCCGAGAACACGGTCAACCAGCGCCTGGAGCGCGCGATCGCCGACCGGGCCGGCGCGGAGGTCGGCCCACCGCTGTGGAGCGACTCGCTCGGTGACGCGGGCTCCACGGGCGCGACGTACCTCGACATGGTCCGTTTCAACGCGGGCGCGCTCGCCGACGGATTCACCGGCACGCAGGGCACGTGCGAGCTGCCGGCGTCCTGACCGCCGGGCAGGAAGTCCCGTGCGCGCGGCGAAGGTCGCGTGCATGCGGCACCGTCAGCTCCACGACGCGCTGCGCGACTACGCCGAGCAGGCCGGCGGTCAGCTGGCCGCTGACGCAGCCGCGGGCGCGGACATCCCCTTCGAGGTGGTCGAGAACACCCACGGCCGCCACGAGCCCGCGCTCTACTGCTACCGCCCGCTGACGGCCGAGTTCGTCCGCCGCCGGATCGCCGCCCTCGGCCGCCTGCCCGCGTACCCGCCCGCGGTACGGATGCTGGAGCAGCTCGACGTGACGGGCTACCTGCGCGCGCAGGGAGAACAGCGGATCCCCGAGCGCACGCGCGACCGCGCCGACGCCGCGCTGCGGATCTTCATCAGCGCCGTGTACGCCGACACGACGGAGTTCGTGTTGACCGACGCCCGCTTCGACCCGGTGTACGACGCGCTGGAGCAGACGATCCTCGCCGGCCGCACGCAGACGCTCACCGTCGTCTCGGTGCTCGGGCTGGAGATCGAGAGCGATCGGATCGCGCTGGGCGAGGGACTCGAGCTGTGCGCCGACGCGACGGTGCCCGACGCGCCGCTGGAAGCCCTCGCGGCGGTCGGGCCGGGCGACGCTGTGCTCGCCGTCCTCTCCACGATCGACGAGGCGGACGGGCCGACGCCCGCGACCACCGCCCGTGCCCGCCTGCGCCAGCTGCAGACCGCCCTTCGGCTGTTCGACTCCGAGGCGCCCGCCCTGGCGCCGGTGGCGTACGTGCGCACCGCGGGTGGCCCCTGGGGCGCGCTGGCGCTCGGCACGGGCGCCCATGCGCCGCGTGGCCGGCTCGAACTGCGTGCCGACGAGGAGGACGAGCTGCGCGGGTTCTGCTCGCTCGTCGCCCGGCGCGCGCCTCGGCACGGGGAGATCGCCTGGGCGCTGCGGCGCTACGAGCTGGGCTGCGACCGTCTTGACCCGCTCGATGGGCTGACCGACCACCTGCTGGCACTCCGTGCGCTGCTCGAGCCCGAGGGCCCGCAGAGCGGCCGGCTGGCCGAACGGGTCGCGGCGCTGTGCGCGCCGCCGGAGGAGCGACCGCAGCTCATGGTGCTCGTGGGCCACGCGATCGCCGCCGAGCGGGCGGCCGTCGCTGCGCTGACGCCGTCCGACGGGTCGTCGGCGAAGGTCGCCGGCGAACTCGCCGACCACCTCCGCGCGGTCCTGCGCGACGTGGTCTGCGGGCACCTTGACAGCGACCTGCGCGCCGTCGCCGACCGCGTGCTCACCGAGGGTCCGGCGGCCCCGCTGCGGGCGTAGCCAGCGACCAGCACCGCACCGGCTCGGCGCGCCCGCGCAGCTCGACCTCACCGACGTCGACGAGATCGGCCGGATCGCCGGCCTGCAGCGCCGCGCGGGTGTCTTCGCTCAGCAGCAGCTGGTGGGGCGTGCCCTTGGTCTCGGCCTGCAGGCGCGCGGCGGTGTTCGTCACGTCACCCACGGCCGCGTACTCCATGCGCCGATGGGAGCCGACGTTGCCGGACATCACCGGGCCCGAATGCAGGCCGATGCCGATGCGGAAGTTCTGGCCCGTCGCCGCGTTGAAGCGTCCGAGCCGCGGCTCGAGGATCTCCCGGGCGGCGGCGAGCGCACGGTCGGCGTGGTCGTCTTGGGCGAGCGGCGCGCCGAACACCGCCATGACGCCGTCGCCGAGGTACGTGACGAGGGTGCCGCCGTGGTCGAGGATCGCGTCGCTGACCTCGGTGAGGTACGTGTTCAACACCTCGAAGACGAGCTCTGCGGGCAGTGACTCCGCGAACGTCGTGAAGCCCCGCAGGTCGCAGAACATCACGGTCCCCTCACGCTGGATGCCCGCGAGCTTCGCCTCGCCGCCCATGCGGTCGAGCACCTCTTCGACGACGGAGGCCGGGACGAAGCGCTCGAACGCGCGGCGCTGCTGCGCGCGGCGGCGCAGCTCGGTGGCGTAGGTCGCGCCGATCGCGCCGACAGTGCCGACGAGCCCGGCCGTGAGCGCCGGCAGGATCTCGACGACGTGGCCCGCGTTGAACGCCAGTTGGCTGAAGACGAGGACCCCCGCGATCGCGCCGACGCCCACGAGCAGGCCGGCGAGCAGGGCGCGCCGGATCGGCGCGAACGCGACGGCGACGGGTGCCGCGATCCCCGCGAGGACGAGCAGCGCGACGGCCCACCACTCGGGCGCATCACGCAGGGGAACACCGCGCAGGAGCGTGTGGATCGCGCTGGCGTGAATCTCGGCGCCGTCCATCACCGGACCGGTGGGGACGGGATGCTCGTCGCGCAGCGAGGTCGCGGCGGGTCCGACGACGACGACCTTCCCCGCGAGCTCCTCGCGCGGGACCTTGCCGTCGAGCACGTCGACGTACGAGAAGGTCTGGATCCGCCCGGCATCGCCGACGAAGTCGATCCACTGGCCGGGGTCGCCCCTCGCCTCTTCGGGCACCGGTCTGCCGGCCAGGCGAACCGCTTCCGTGACGAAGTGCGGCGCCCCTTCGATCACCCCGACGCGCCGGTAGTAGCCGCCTGGGTCGGCGCGGTAGGCGACATCGCCCTTCGCCACGCCCGGCGCCTCGAACTCCTTGCGCCCGATCGCCACGAACGGGCGCCGCGCGTCCTTGAGCACGCTCGCGCTGGCGAGCACCAGCTGGTCACCGGCACGGCGCGCCGCCCGGCGCAGGGCGAGATCGTCGGCGGGAGAGTCCGAGGGCTGGCTGAACTCGACGTCGAGCGCGACGACCTTTGCGTCGTCCGCCAGCAGGGCGTCGATGAGGTCGGCGTGGTCGCCGCGCGGGAACGGCCACCCGCCGAGCTCGGTGATCGACCTCTCGTCGATCGCCACGAACACGACGTCATCCGGCACCGGCTGCTCGCCCCGGACCGCAAACCGCGCGTCGACCGTCCCCAGTTCCGGCCCACGCAGCACGTCGGTCGCGGCGACCACGAGCCCGGAGACGACCGCGACGAGCGCGACGATGCCCGCCGTGACCCAGCGCCTCGTCCTCAGGTCCACGGCCGCTCCGTCGCGCATCCGACCGTGTTCGTGTCAGCAGGGCGACACTTCGACCGCGCGCGCGGGCGTATCGTCGGCCGACGCACCATGATCCGACCGACCATCATCGTGGCTGCCGCCCTCGCACTCGTGGGCTCCGCGGCGCTGCCCGCGGGAGCCTCCGCGGCGATCGACGGCACCTTCATCTTCCCGTTCGCCGGGACCGGGGCCGCCTGCTCGCCGCCCACGGCGCTCTGCGGCGACGGCGGCCCGGCGAGCGCTGCGCAGCTGGACAACCCCAAGGGCGTCGCGGCGCTGCCCGGCGGGGCGGTGATCTTCGCCGACACGAACACCCACCGTATCCGGCGGATCGCTCCCGATGGCTCGATCACCACCGTCGCCGGGAGCGGCTCGACCTGCGGGGTGCCGACCGGGCTGTGCGGCGATGGCTCCGCGGCGACGGCGGCGCAGCTCACGTTCCCGCAGGGCGTCGCCGCGATCGACGCGGACTCGTTCCTCATCGCCGACACCGGCAACAGCAAGATCCGGCGGGTGGACGGCAGCA